>JAFAAP010000085.1 GCA_023426505.1 Pseudomonadota bacterium | reverse complement strand
GGCCGGCCGCGAGGCCGGCCCTACCCCAAACCACCTTCCCTTAGGACAAGCGACATGATGCGGCGGCGGAACGCCATTCCGCCCGATCCCGCGGCGCGCTAGCTTTACCGCATGAAGCCGATTCGACATCTTCTGCTCGCCTTTGCGCTCGCGTCCGCCTTCGGCGGATCCGCATCCGCTCAGGACAAGGGCACCCTCACCCCGAAGCCGCTCCCGCCCATTTCCAACCCGGACGACCCGTCGGTCCCGGCGAAGGAGCTGTTCGGCCGTCGCGACAAGCCTGCCGCCCTTCCGCCCGAGTCCATCGGGGGATATGCGCGCGGATGCGTCGCCGGCGCCGCGGCGGTTCCCATCGATGGCGACAACTGGCAGGTCATGCGATTGTCGCGCAACCGCAACTGGGGCCATCCGCGCCTGGTCGACATGGTGCAACGGCTGGCCTCGCGCGTCCCGCAGATCAACGGCTGGCCGGGCCTCCTCGTCGGCGACATCTCTCAGCCGCGCGGCGGCCCGATGCTGACGGGCCATGCCTCTCACCAGCTCGGTCTCGATGCCGACATCTGGCTGACGCCCATGCCGGACCGTCGCCTGACCCGCGCGGAGCGGGAGGAGATGTCGGCCACGAACATGGTGCGCGAGGACCGTCTCGACATCAATCCGAATGCCTGGACGCCGCAGCACACGGCGCTCATCCGCGCGGTCGCCAAGGAGAAGGACGTGGCCCGCATCTTCATCAATCCGGCCATCAAGAAGGCGCTGTGCCGCGAGGCCGGCGAGGACCGGGCCTGGCTCTCGAAGGTACGGCCCATGTGGGGCCACGACTATCACTTCCACATTCGCCTGGCCTGCCCGAACGGCGACGGCTCCTGCTCGGATCAGGACCCGCCCCCGCGCGGCGACGGCTGCGGCGAGGAGCTCTCCCGCTGGTTCACCCGCGACATGCTGTTTCCGAAGCCTGGAAAGCCGCGTCCGCCCCTGACCATGACGCAACTCCCGTCCGAGTGCCGGCGCGTCCTGGCGGCGCCCTAGAACGGATTGGAGACGGGTTCTGGCGCCGACCTCCGACCCTTCCGGGCCGGAGCCGCAGCGTTTCAGCCGGCGGCGACGCCGGTCCCGATCTGGCAGGTCACGCCGGTGCCGCCCAGGCCGCAATAGCCGCCCGGGTTCTTCGCCAGATATTGCTGGTGATAGTCCTCGGCGAAGTAGAAGGGCGGCGCGGCCACGATCTCGGTCGTGACGGGTCCGTAGCCCTGCCCAGCCAGAGCCCGGCCATAGGCTTCCTTGGAGGCTTCGGCCGCGCGGCGCTGCTCCTCGTCGAACACGTAGATCCCCGAGCGGTACTGGGTGCCGACATCGTTGCCCTGGCGCATGCCCTGGGTCGGATCGTGGTTCTCCCAGAAGGTTTTCAGCAGGTCCTCGTAGGACACCTTGGCCGGATCGTAGACCACGAGCACTACCTCGTTGTGGCCGGTCAGGCCGGAGCAGACCTCCTCATAGGTCGGGTTCGGGGTGACGCCGCCGGCATAGCCTGCGGCGGTCACCCAGATGCCGTCGCCCATCTGCCAGAACTTGCGCTCGGCACCCCAGAAGCAGCCGAGGCCGAACAGGGCCTGCTTCATGCCATCCGGATAAGGGGGCTTGAGAGCCCGCCCATTGACGAAGTGATCCTCGGCCGTGGGAATGGGGGTCGGACGCCCCGGCAGGGCCTCGGCCTGGGTCGGAAGGGAGGTTCGCTTCAGGAAGTTGAACATGGGGCTTCGCCTCGTTGTGCCCCATTCATGTAGGTGCTCCCGCACCGGACGGGAGAGCCGCAGGCGTCAATAATCCGTG
This sequence comes from Pseudomonadota bacterium, assembly GCA_023426505.1. GTDB lineage: Bacteria > Pseudomonadota > Alphaproteobacteria > Rhizobiales > Beijerinckiaceae > Microvirga. The sequence goes on along the minus strand of JAFAAP010000085.1, from coordinate 3,289 downwards.
AGAGCCTCAGCGGCCGGCCGCATAGCCGATCGGCTCGACCGAACGCTGCCCGACCCACAGAAGGAATGCCCCCAGAATGAAAGCCGTCACGGACGCCGGAAGCTGGAGCAGATAGACCATGAGCGGATCCCACAGCCAGGCGTAGGAAGGCTGGGCGATCCGGCTTTCGAGGCCCGTCAGCCCTCCCGGCACGGTGGTGCTCGCCAGCCCTCCGAGGGACAGGAACGAAATAGCGTTGTTGACGATCGACCGGGTCCCATCGATCACGAGGCCGATGAAGCCGGCGGCGACGAGGAGGAGACCCAAACTGCGAGCGAGGAACTTCAAGACGCACCTATCTGAACGGATAGGCTTACACTAGGGCGTTTCCCCGGTTTGGGAAAGGAGGCGACACAACTTCTCACAAGTTGGATCTTGCATTTCCATACCGTTTGGAGATACACGGACCGCTCCGCAGCATATGCGGAGACGCCCTAGCGCCGCCAAGGCCGCGCTAGGGTGGTGCAAGGCCCGTCGCGGGTCTGCGCTGGAGGGGTGGCCGAGTGGTTGAAGGCGCACGCCTGGAAAGTGTGTATACGGGGAACCGTATCGCGGGTTCGAATCCCGCTCCCTCCGCCACCATCCCGCTCTAAGTAGCTGTTTTATCCCATCTTATTCTTAATCGCGCAGATCCGGCCCCAACAAGGGCCCTAACACCGACGCATCGTTCCGCTTCTCACCAAACTCGGCATTATCCGCCCTACCAAAAGATTAGTCCGCGTGCAGCCTTGATGCGGAAATCCAGTTTACTTCCGCTTCGTGCCGACAGCTTGGATCACAGCCAAACCCGGCAGAGGACACACGCGCAAAATCCGCGATTGCGGCATAAGCCGCGCCCGCCGCACCGGTCAGCCGGCTTCCGCTACTGCAAGATCCCCTTGGCGGGGAGCTCGATGGTGCATTGCAGCCCGCCGGGCCTGAACGTCAGCGTCGTGGTTCCCCGAAGCTGGTAGGGCAAGGTCTGCGTCAGCAGCTCGGTCCCGAAGCCGCTGCGCCGGGGCGCAAGCGCGACGACCGGCACCCCCGTCTCCGTCCACTCGATCCTCAGCCGCGGCTCGCCCTCCCGGTCCTCCAGGCGCCAAGCCACCGTTACGTGCCCCTTCCGGCTTGCCAGCGCCCCGTACTTGACCGCGTTGATCGCCAGCTCATGGATTGCCAGCCCCACGGTCTCGGCCGCCTTGGGCGTCAGGCGAACCGCGGGTCCCGACAGGCTGAACTGTTCGCCTTCCCGGGCGGCGCAGGTGAGCAGTTCCTCGGCCATCAGGGCCGCCAGATCGATCCCGGCGCTGGGATCGCGCGTCACCGCCGCCTGCACCCGGGCAAAGGCATCAAGCCGGCCGTCCAAGTGCATGGCGTAGTCCTCCACCGTCTCGCTGGTCTCCGCCGTCTGACGCGCGATGGAGCGAATGACCGCAAGCGTGTTCCGGACGCGATGCTGGAGCTCGGCCAGCAGCAGCCGCGCTTGGCTCTCGCTCTCGCGCAAGGCGGCCTCGGCCCGGACCTGGGCGATGGCCTCCGCCGCCAGACGGGCATAGACATCGGTGAGCTTGGTATCGAGATCGGACAGGCGGTGCGGCTGGCGGAAATGAGTCGAGAGCATGCCGAGTGTCTCGCCCGAGGGCGTGAACAGCGGCGTCGACTGCACCGCCCGGTAGCCGGCGTCCCGCGCCACCTCCAGGCTTGGCGCATAGGCGGGCTCCGTCTCCACATCCTCGATCATCACCCGCTCGCGGCGCGCCAGGGCCATGCCGCAGGCCGAGGCCTCCGCCGCATCCACTTCGGCGAAGTGGCCGAGGAAGGGCTGCTGAAAGCCACGTTGGGCGGCGATGCGCAGGGTTCGGGTGGCTTCATCGTAGAGCTGGATGTTGCCGAAGTCGGCGCCGTGCAGGTCGATGGCAGCCTCCAGGATCGCATCGAGCACCGCCGGGAGCCCGGCGCCGTTGACCACCTGCCGGCTCACGTCGTGCAGCCGCGTCATCGCCTTCAGCTCGCCCGCGAGCGCCTGCTCGGCCTGCTTGCGGCCCGTGATGTCGAGCACGAACTCGAAGAGGATGCCGTCCGGCAGCAGCTTGCCGGCGAACAGCGCGCACCAGCGCGAGCCGTCCTTGCGGAAGTACTCCTTCTCGTAGGGTGGGATCTGCCCGGTGGCCCTCAGCTCCGCGAAAGCGTGCTCGGATGCTTCCCTCCATTCTGGCGGGGTGAGCGTTTGCCAGGTGAGACGACCCGCCTCCAGATCGTCGCGGCTGTAGCCGCCCAGGGCCAGGAAGGTATCGTTGGCGTCAATGATCCGGCCGTCCCGGTCGAGAAAGATCGCGCCAACGGTCTCGATCTCCAGCGCCGTGCGCAGTCGTGCCTCGCTCTCGCCCAACGCCTGCTCAGCCTGCCTGCGCTCGGCTTCGGCCTTGACCTGGTGCGTGGTCTCGCATCCGGCCAAGAGCATGCCGGCCACCTCCCCGCTCTCATCGCGCACGGGGGTGACGTAGGTCGTGAAGGAGCCCTCCGAAGCGCCGACGCGGGCAGAGGCCCAGGGGCTGTCCTGCAACACGACCGCTTCGCCGGCCCGCACCCGTTCGTAAATCGGCTCGGTCACGTCCCGAACCTCCGCCCAACATTCATGGGTGGGCTGGCCCAGGCTGGCCGGGTGCCTCGCCCCGAAGATCGGGCGGTAGCGGTCATTGTAGATCTGGACGAGGTCCGGCCCCCACAGCAGGTTCATCGGCATGGGCGCGGCGAGCACGAGATCGACCGTGGCCTTCAGGTGCTGCGGCCAAGCCTTCAGAGGGCCGAGCGACGTTTGGCTCCAGTCGAAGGCGCGGATCCGCTCGCCCATCTCGCCGCCGACAGGCCAGGAAGCCTGATGGGACTCGCTTGTCTGAAGCACGGCGCCGGCCTCCTCGCCCACTTCAAGCTCCTGGAGACCGTTGGCCCGCAGCCTCGGTTTCGCCGTTTTGGGCGTCCAGGGCGCGGCCTTCATGCTCCGCGTGCAGGTAGCTCAGGTTGAACACGGAGGCGGTCTCAAGCGCCTCCAGATCGGGAATGGTCAAGTGCTTGCCGCGGAGATCAATCAGTCCCTTGCCTCGCATCTCCCGGAGGGTGCGGTTGACATGAACCACTGTCAGCCCGGTGGCATCGGCGAGCTCGGTCTGGGTGACGGGCAACTCGCAGGCGTTGCCCTGCGTCATCCCCACGGCCCGGAGGCGGATGAACATCTCGCACAGGAGATGGCCCAGGCGCTCGAAGGCCGAGCGCT
>JAFAAP010000072.1 GCA_023426505.1 Pseudomonadota bacterium | reverse complement strand
GTCCTTGCGAGAGGCTTCGATGGCGTTCCGGACGTCGGTCGGCGTCTGCACGGGCTTGCCCGCAACCTCAAGGATGACGTCGCCGGTTCTGAAGCCCTTCTCGGCGGCCGGGCTTCCGGGTTCCACGCTCACGACCGCGACGCCTTTCTGGCCGCCATCACCCGTGGTGGAAGCGGGCCCGAGGCCAAGGCCGAGCTTGCCCATTTCGGCGCTCTCCCCGCGCTCGAGAGAGGCATTCGAGGTGCTGGGCATCTTTCCGATGGTCACGGAGACGTCCTGCCGTTTGCCGTCCCGCCAGACCTGCAGGGTGGCCGTCGATCCGGCATTCAGGGAAGCAACGGTGCGCGACAGGTCGCGCGCGTCGTGGACCGCCTTGCCGTTCACCGAAAGGACGACGTCGCTGGTTTTGACGCCGGCCTTTGCGGCGGGGCTGTCGTCCTCCACGCGGGCCACGATGGCGCCCTGCGGCTCGTCGAGACCGACGCCCGCAGCAATGTCCTTCGTGACCGGCTGGATCTGCACGCCGAGGAAGCCACGCTCGACACTGCCCTTCTCCTTGAGCTGAGTCACGACGCTCTGGACAGTCTCTGACGGGATTGCGAAGGCGATGCCGACATTGCCGCCGGATGGCGACACGATGGCGGTGTTCACGCCGACGACCTGACCGAGCTGGTTGAAGGTTGGGCCGCCGGAATTGCCCCTGTTCACCGGAGCGTCGATCTGCAGGAAGTCGTCATAGGGGCCGGCGCCGATGTCTCGGGCGCGTGCCGACACGATGCCGGCCGTGACGGTGCCGCCCAGGCCGAACGGGTTGCCGACCGCGAGCACCCAGTCGCCGACCCGCGGAGCGTCGGGAGCAAGCTCCACAAACTTGAAAGGACCGCCTTCCTTGACCTTGAGCAGGGCTAGGTCGGTCTTCGGATCGGTGCCGACGACCTCGGCCGGAAGAGTGCGGCCGTCATCCATAAGCACCTCGACATCGGAACTCTTGTCGATCACGTGATTGTTGGTCACGAGATAGCCGTCGGCCGAGATGAAGAAGCCGGACCCCTGCGACACGCCGCGGCGCGGGCCGGGCCGCTCGGAGCGCGGATTGTCGTCGTTGCCTTGGCTGCCCCGGCCGCGGAACTGCTTGAAGAACTCCTGGAAGGGATGATCGTCGGGGAGATTGAAGTTCGGGAATCCCGAATCACCGCGCTGGCTGCTGGCCTGCGGGGTCTGGTCCGCGCTCGTCGCACGCACCGAGACGACGGCGGGCTTCACCCGGTCCACCACGTCGGCGAACGAGGGCACGGTGGCGACGGGCGCCGTCGCCGTCTGCGGCGCCTGCGCGAAGGCAGGAAAGACCGCTCCACCGGTCGTGCCGGCAACGGCGGCCAGTGCAACGGCGCCAAGAAGAGCGGATTTCGTCGTGCCGAGCCTGCGGGCGCGCTGCGGCGTCCCGTTAGCCTGGCTGGAAAGCGTGCGTGTCATGCTGTGTACTCCATCGGTTCATAGGGGATGGGAACCCCTGATGTGAAACAGGTGGGGTCCAGCGCATGAAGGTGCCCTTACGGACAGGTGAAGTGTTCGTAAGGTTTGACCAAATCCCACATCTGGCGCCGATCTTTTCGCTGCCGCAGGGGAAGGATTGCGTCGTGCCCCTCTTCAACCCTCATGAACCGGTGAAGCACGAACTCGTTTCGCCCCTTCTAGGACGAACACTGCTCCGGAGCCACCGCCGTCAGTACGCTGCCGCACAGAGCCGCGAACCGGGCACGAATACGACGCATTCCACCTATGGATGGTGCGGCCAAACCCCGCTTGGCCCGATTTTATGCTCAGTTCAAGCCGCGCATCGTCTCGGGCGGAACTCGGCGCCGCCTGTCCGCACGGTGCGCTAGGAGGACGGACCATGACGTTCATGCGACCAGGAATTCCAGCGCTTGCGGCCATGCTGCTTGCTGCGCCCGCTTTTTCCCAGACTCAAAATCCGCAGTCACAGACGGCTCCGGCGGTGCGGACCACCATGCCCGGCCAGATGGCCAGGCTCGCCCCTGACGAACTGTATCAGGGATGGCGGGCGCGGCAGTTGATCGGCCAGCAGGTCTCGCGAAAGGGTGGCGAGACGATCGGCACAGTGCGCGATCTTATCATCGACGGGGATGGCCGCCTCGCCGCCCTCGTGATGGAAGGCAGCGGCACGCTCGGAATTCCTGATGCAGTCTACCGCATTCCATGGAACGAGGTCGACCTCACGCCCGGTCGGGACGGCGTCGCGGCGGATCTCGCGGATGGCGGCGGGAAGCCGCAATACGGGCTCTTTCCAGGTTCGGAGGGCGTGCCGACCCTGCCGCGCGAGTTTCGCCTGACGGAGATCCTCGGGGACTATGCCCGGCTGCAGACGGGCCTCGGCTACGGATACGTGATCGACGCGGTCTTCGAGAACGACGGGCGCCTGATCGCCGTGCTGGTGAGCCGCGACAAAGAGTCGGGCGGTGGTACCTTTGCGTTTGCCTTCCCGGGCGATCCGGGCCGGTGGGATCCTGGCGCCAGCTATTACGGGCTCCCCTTCGTGACTCCGTCTCAGGCGGAGACCGCGGGTCTTCGGATCGCGCCAGACAAGTTCAAGAGCGCCGCACTCTGACCTCGGCCTGCGCGGACAGTGCTCTAAAAGGCTCCGGTGTGCCGAGCGGCTGCGCCTGAGCCTTTCGTCCAAATCAATCGCTCCGCAGCAGAGCGGTCCTTTTCGACCAGGGGGCAAGCCGCGTGAGCTTGCGCCGCAGCGCTTCAGGCCGTTCGGTGTTGAATATTCGGCTCTCGGCCAGCTTCTCCTCGAATGCGTTGAGCTCCGGCAGCGGCAGCCCATGCAAGGTGCGGCCACGCGGCTTGGCGAGGGCGTCGATAATCCCGACGGGACCGAGGCCCTGAGCAGCCAGTTTCTCCACCGCCCTGATCTCGACGCCCAGGTGCTCGGCCAGGAGATCGTTGCGGACCGCCCGAATGGTCGCCCGCAGGACATCCCTGTCGGGGGCTCCGGTCCGCGCCTCCACGGCGAGATCGCATTCTGTGTCCAGACCCATCGACCGGTTGTTGAGGTTCGACGAGCCGACCCGCAGGAGGCGGTCGTCGATAATCATGATCTTGGCGTGCACGTAGATGTCGGTTTCGTCCTCGTTGGTGGCATAGAGCAGGCGCAGGCGCCTCTCCCGGTCCGCCCGGCGCAGGCGGTGGCCGACGACCATGCGGGCCGCGCCCATCGTCTCCTCCTCGAGCCATCCCTCCGCCGTCTTCGGGCCGAGAATCACGACGTCAGGGCCGCCGGCTTCCTCCAGGCGCTCGGCCAGTGCTCGGCCGATCCGGTGCGAGGCGAGATACTGGCTTTCGATGTAGATTGCCTCCCTAGCCGACCTGATGGCCTGGAGGTACAGAGCCTCGATCTCCCGGACGCGCGGCTGTCCGCCATAAGCGGGCCGGGAGCGCGCGATGCCCACCTCCACGTTCGTGAAGGTCGCCAGCAAGCCGTCCGGCCAGATCTCCTCGCCGGGAGACGGCGGCGAGAGATCCTCGCCGGTCGCTTGCTTCCAGCGCTCGCGCGCAAGCTCGCCCAGCACCCGCGCCGCTTCGCCGTCGACCGCGGCGGTCGCGTCGTGCCAGGGCGGCTGCGCGACGCCCCAAGGGCTCTTGCGGCACGGATCGTCCTCCCGATGGGCGCGCGTATCCCAGCGCCCCACGGTGAGGTCGATGCCGCCGCAAAATGCCAGCGTGTCGTCGATGACGGCGATTTTCTGGTGATGGCAGGCACCACGCGGGTGCTCGTGGTCGAGCCGGAAATGCACCCGCTTGCTCGTCATCCAATCCAGGATGAACAGGGGCGTCGCTCCCCGGCCGAGGGACTGCAGAACCCCGATGTCCCATTTGAGGACGCGCACCTCCAACTCCGGCCGCCTCCGGACCAGCGCATTTATGAACCGCCCGAGCTTGTTCGGCCACTCCCCGTCGCCGTCACCCGGCAGGAGACGGATCCGCGTGTCGAAGTCCCACCCGACAAGATGGATCGTGCGACGCGCGCGTATCATCGCGGCGCGCAGATGCGCGAAATAGGATGCGGCGTCGATGATCAAGGCGAACCGGTTAGACCGTGCCAGACGCCAGCAGGTCTCTCCGGGCTGAAGGACCGGGTCCCAGTTCAGCTCTTTCGTCAACGCTAAGCGCTCGCTGCATCGGGTTGTGGCAGGGCCCGGGCGGGTGCTGAGGGTCCAACGCACGAACCGGCAACCCGTTCGGTCCGAACGGGTTGCCGGCGGAACGACGCATCTTCCGCCGTTACTGATTGACCGCGGTGAGCGGCGGCTCTGAGACCTCGCGACAGACGATGCGGCCGTGCTCAGACCGCATGATCCGGTAACACTCGCATGCCTCCTCCTCCAAGCGGGCTCGGTCGAGGATCACGAGGCGCCCACGCCCCCGGTGGATGAGACCCGCCTCCTCCATTCGGCCCATTGCGGTCGTCACGCCGGCGCGCCGCACGCCGAGGGCGCGCCCCAGGACCTGATGGGTCACAGGAATCATGTCTCCGTCGCTCCGGTCGTGGGCGAACAGCAACCAGCGGGCAAGGCGCTGCCGCAGAGGGTGGCGTGTATTGCAGACGACCAGCTGGGTGCTTTGCACCGTTCGGGCCTGAACGTACCGCAGCAGGAGATGCTGGAGAGCCGGGATGACGCTCAGAGCCTCCTGGAGGTCGTCCGCGGAAATGCGCAAAGCCTCGCCCGGAACTTGGACGACGCAGCGGTACGGAGTCCTTGCCGTGCCGAGCACAAGGGGAAGACCGACGAAATCGCAACGGCCGAAGGTGCTCACCTCGAGAGCGCTATGATCGCCGGAGCGCGCCAGCAGCGATGCCAGTCCCCGTTCGATGAAATAGGCGTGGGTGACGGCCAAGTTGCGCTCGTGCAGCATCTGGCGCCGCTTGAGCGGCACACGTTCCAAATAGGGCCGCAGATCATCGAGGGCTTCTTCCGGCAGCGATTGCAGGAGTTCGTTCCTGACGGGGCTCTCTGTCGTCCGGGATAAAGGCAGGCGACTGGTCTCGGAGACGGGCGTTCCGACCATTCCCCTGAGACGATAACGGCTAAGTTCCTCGACTTGCGTGAACATTTGGAGCTCCTGTTGGGACGCGGGTTTCGTCAACTCGAGCTCGGCCACTTCACCAAGCGACCAGCAGCGTTATGCTCTCTGAAAAAGGTCATCAGGGTCAGTCGGGCATTGCGGCATCGGCGTCAGGAAAAACCTGACGTTGGTCTCGGAAATCCCCGTCACGCACGGAGGGCAAAAGGTGACATCGTGTAAGGGATGAGCGACGATCCGGCCCGGAAGGCCTAGTGCTGCGTGGCCGCCGGAGCAGGCTACAGTCGAGCAGAGAGGTCAGGCATTCCTTCATGCCGCACGGCGAAACCCAAAAGAGGACAGATTGGGTCGGGATAGAGCAGGACGACGCCTCTCCTGTCTCGTCCCGGACCTGGCGGTTTGACTATGGGCGCCGCCCCCTGCTGTCGCTCCTGATCGCCGCAATCATCCCGGTGCTCCTGTTCGGAGGCTGGGTGACCTATCTGACGGCTGATCACGAGCGGTCGGATGCGCGCCGGGCAGCGTTTGAGACGGTCCGGCACGTCGCCGAACGGGCCGCATCCGAGGTCCTGCTGCAGCTTCAGATCGCAGAGACGCTGGCGGCCTCCTCGGCCCTCGACGAGCCCTCCCTCGAAACGTTCTACCGCGACGCCGAGCGGATTCGGGCGGTGCACCCCCTGTGGGAGACGATTGAGATTGCCGACCCTTCCGGCACTCAGGTCATGAACCTCCTGCGGCCGTTGGGCGTCCCTCTCGGTCCGACGGCCGATCGCGAGAGCTTCGACGAGGTTGTGCGGACCCGCCAGCCCGCGGTCGGCGGCATCGGGCCCGTCGGCCAGATCTCCGGTAAGCGCCTCGTGGCGATTCGGGCTCCCGTGATCCGCAACGGAGTGCTGCGCTATGTCCTCACCGTATCCTTCGCACCCAATGCGGTTGGCTCAATCCTGAAGGATGCGGGCGCGCCGAAGGACTGGGTGGGCGTGGTGGTCGACGCGCGCGGGAACATCATCGCGCGGACCGTCGCGGAGGATCTGGAACTCGGGCGCCCGGCCTCCGTCGGGGTCCGAGAGGCGATCCGGCGGGCTCCCAACGGGTTCTACATCGCCACAACCCTGGAAGGCGTCCAGGTCGAGACAGTTTATCGAACGCTCCCCAACACCGGTGGCTGGTCAGTGCATTTCGGCGTGCCGAGCGATACGTTGAATGCCCCGGTCTCCCGCTCCATCCTAGTCCTGATCGGCGGCGGTGTCGCCAGCCTGGTGCTCGCCCTCACCGTCGCGTCCCTGATGGCGCGCGACATCGCCCAGCGTCGCCGCGATGATGCCGAGCGGTCGGCGCTTGCCCTCGCTGTCAGCGAGGAGCGCGGATCGGTGGCGGTTGAGGCCGCCGAACTCGGGACCTGGCGCTGGGATGCCGAACGGGAGGAGGTCGCCGGATCAGAGCGATGCTGGACGCTGCTTGGGCTGGCCCATCGGGCGGCCGCGGGATCTGAAGCGCGGATGCCGACGGGCCGCTTTCTCGAAGCGGTGCACCCGGAGGATCGCGGCCATGTTCAGGACGGGATCCGGAGCTGCCTGTCGAAAGGCAGCACGGTGAACGTCGAGTTCCGGGTGCTGCACCCGGACGAACGCGTTTGCTGGGTACGGGCGACAGGGCGTATTCCGAACCTCAACGGGCAACACACCCGGGTTATCCACGGCGTGATCGCCGATATCGAGCCTCAGAAGCGCGCCGAGGAGGAGCGTGTCCACCTGCTGCGACGGCTCTCGGAAGCACAAGAGAATGAGCAGCGCCGCATTGCCCGCGAGTTGCACGACCAAGTCGGCCAGACAGTTACGGGACTGTCCCTTGGCCTGAAGGCTCTGGAGCACATGCTTGAAGGCCGCGCCGCCGAGCATGTGCGCTGGCTCCAGTCGCTCACCACCGAACTGGGCAGGGACATTCACCGCACGGCGGCGGATCTCCGCCCCACGGCCCTCGACGATCTTGGTCTCGACGAGGCACTGGCCGCCCTCGGATCGGAATGGAGCGAGCGCTTCGGGATCGCCGCCGATATTCAGTTCATCGGGAGCGCCGCCCGTCTCGATCCGGAGATTGAGACGGTGGTCTACAGGGTCATCCAGGAGGCGCTCACCAATGTCCTGAAGCACGCGCAGGCCACCGCCGTCAGCATTGTGATCGAGCGCCGCGCCCACCTGCTCAGGGTAATCGTCGAGGATGACGGGATCGGCTTCGACCCCGAGGCCGTCAACCATGCGCCCCAAGAGGAGAGTAGACGTGAACGGCGCCCGCTCGGCCTGTCCGGGGTCTGCGAGCGGCTGGCCCTCGTTAATGGCATCCTGACGGTCGAGTCTACACCCGGCGAGGGCACGACACTCTTTATTCAGATTCCACTCCTGCAACCCGAGCCGAACACATGACACAGATCCGCGTGGCCCTTGCAGACGATCATCCTGTCGTTCTGGCCGGCGTCAGGGCACTGCTCCAGGAAGCACCTGAAATCGCCTTGGTAGGCGAAGCTACCACTGGGGATGAAGCTTTGCAGATGGTTTACGACAGGCTGCCGGACGTGGCCGTCATTGATATTTCCATGCCGGGCCTGAGCGGCATCGATCTGGCCCGACGCCTGAGCGTCTCCTGTCCCCAGGTCAAGCTCATCGCCCTGACGGTTCACGAGAATCGCGCCTATGTGCAACCACTCCTGCAGGCGGGCGCACGGGGATACGTTCTGAAGCGCTCTGCCGCGGAAGACCTTGTGCGGGCGATCCGCGCCGTGGCGGCGGGCGGGATCTATCTCGACCCGGCGGTCGCCGACCGTGCCTTGTCCGACGTCACCCGAGGCGCGCGAGCGGACGCGGACCAAGCCGGGGATCCGGAGACGCTCAGCCAGCGCGAGGGCGAGGTCCTGCGCCTCACGGCGCAGGGCTACAGCAACAAGGAGATCGCCTCGCGGCTCAGTGTCAGCATCAAGACGGTCGAGACCTACAAGGCCAGGGCATCCGAGAAGCTGGGGCTGAGGACCCGCGCCGACATTGTACGCTATGGCGCATTGCAGGGCTGGCTCGCCAACCTGGAGGATCGCTGAGGACCATAGGAACCTTGCTGTAGGCGTTGGGCGCTCCGTCCGGCGCAGCCGCGCAAACACAAGGGTGCGTCGATCGGGGACTTCTCTTCAGCACGATAGCAGCCGCGGTTCGCGCGACCGTCTTCACGGAGATTGGACATATCGAAGCCTCTCCAG
>JAFAAP010000071.1 GCA_023426505.1 Pseudomonadota bacterium | reverse complement strand
AGATCGTGCTGCAGCGCTTCCGGGGCGAGCTGACGATCCTGGACAGCCGCGGCGGCGGGGGCGCCTCCGAGTACGGCGACGAGGAGCCGGGCCAGGTCCGCAGCGGCGGCGACTTCGGACGCGCCGCTCCCATGGATCGCAGGCCCGAGCCGGCGAGTTCCGGCTCCCGCTACAATGACCTCGACGACGACATCCCGTTCTAGGGAAATGAGAGATCAGAACCCATCAAGACGAAATCCGGGCTCTTGCCCGGATTTTTTTGCGTTTGACGGGCCTCAGACGTCGGCCGGAGATTTCCTCGCCTGTTCACGGGTCCGCTGCGCTCGCTCCGTCTGCCGCAGTCTGCGGGCCCTGTCCTGCAGCTCACCACGGCTCGCGGGCCACCAACCTCTAATCGGACGCAGGTCCCTCCCCTCGTCTTCCGGCGCGGGCTTTGTCCGATAAACCTCCTGAAGCCAGGGCAGTCGCCATCTGGCCCAGACATAGCCAGTCGTGTCTTCCGGCAGATGCGGATAGAATTCACGTACAGCTTCATCCGTGATCGGCTCAGCCTCGATGTCCTCAAACACGACGACACCCCAGGTAAAGGTCGAGACGGGGCGCTCCAGCGGGGGCAGGTCGTCACCCGGAACGGGATAGCGCCGACGCCTGCGCTCGGCCTGGACGCGCTCGAGCTTGCCGGAACCCTGGCCCGCCTGCTCCTCCCGCCGCTTCCGCCGCGCTTCAGGCTCATTGCGCTGTGCGGCTTCCTCGACCTCGGGCCAGCGCCGGCGAAGCTCCTCGTAGGAACGGAAGGGAACCCGCCAGATGCGGTTGCGCGAGTCCCACCAGGCCCAGGGGATGGCCCGCATGGCTTCGACGATGGTGCGTGAATAGGGTGTCCTGACCTGGAGGTCGTCGGCGACGGTGAGATAGGGGCTCTCCATCGGATCGAACATGAAGGCATCCCGGCCCTTGGCGTCGGCGTAGCGGTCGAGCGTCTCGAGTTCCTGCGACATCCAGACCTGAAGCCGTCGTGCTGCCGTCGTGCCGGGGACGAACCATCGCTCCTCCGTTCCACGCCAGCGCGCCCGAGGAAAGGCCTCCCGGAAACGACGCACGAGGTCGCGATCATACGGGAAGGACGCGTAGGCGCCTGGCCTCTCGCTGTCGGACGGGAACACCTGAAACGCGGATGAAAGCTCCATCGGCCTGACCTGCCGGCCGCCTCCTCTGAGAAGCCGTTCTATGGCAACAACCGGCTTGCCGGCCGTTTTGATCCCGGCTCCACCATGGAACCCGCAAGTCCGGCGCCCATTGGTGAGGGAGAGGCTTCCATGCAGATCCACGCCCCGATCGATCACAGCGCCTACCCGCCCGATTACCTCCGCGACATCCTCCGGCGGACGAGAACCATTGCCGTCGTTGGCGCGAGCACCGATCCCTGGCGACCGAGCTTCGGCGTCACCCGCTTCCTGCATCAGGCCGGCTATCGGATCGTTCCTGTGAACCCGACGGCCATGGGACAGATTCTCCATGGCGAACCGTTCCGCGCTCGCCTTCAGGACATCGGCGAGCCTGTGGATCTCGTGAACGTCTTTCGCCGGCCGGAATACGTCCCGGAGGTCGTCGCGGATGCGATCGCCATCGGGGCCCCTGCCCTCTGGCTTCAACTCGGCATCGTGAATGCGGCGGCCGCCATGCAGGCCGAGGCCGCGGGAATTCAGGTCGTCATGAACCGCTGCATCAGCATCGAGCATTCCCGTCTCATGCGCTGACGGTGATGCCGTTCTCCACAGGCAGGAGGATCAGGCGCGAGAACCGCCAGAATCGTTGCTAAGAAAGGCGCTTTGCGGGCTGTTCCGGCCGTTCCATCAACACTTCATTAACCATAATCGCGCATTGTCGAGGAACGGCACGTATGGTTTCCGGGAGGTAACGGCTGATGGCGGAAAAGAGCTTCGCCGAAACGATCGACGAAAGGCTTGCGGCGATCGAGCGGATCGTTGCCCTGTTGACCGAGGACGGCGGACAGGCCGACCTGCGGGATCTGCGCGTGCTCCTCATCGACGTGATCGGCCTTCTCAAGCGCGACCCGGGCGTTGAGGCTGCGGTGGATGACCTGTATGCGGCTGCGCGGTGTCTCGTGGTCGACCGAGAGGTGGGATCGCAGCCGCAGGCCCGCAAGCTGCGTCTGCTGCGGGATGCCCGGCAGCGCTTCCATGACCGGCTGATTGCTGCCTCCGAGAAGCTCGGCCCGGACGAATATCGTGAGCTCCAGGGCGCTGCCGCCGTCTATGCGGCCCACATGTCCCCGCGTGTGATCCAGGTCGATCTGGGCTGGTACCGCAAGCTGTCGGCCTAGGAGGAACAGACAAGGCGGCCTTGCGCCGACACGCAGGACCGCCTCGTGCGGGACGATCGGCCCACGACCGTTCAGACGAAGAAGAAGTCTTTGTGGGAGAGGGTCGTGCCCTCCCCCTTCTGAAGCTTGATCGTGGCGATCTCGACCATAGGCTTCGTGCCGGACCCGTCCACGTCCCAGTAAAGCTTCTTGGTCTTCGGGTTCCAGATGAAGAAGTCATCCCTGTCCAGGGCCTTGTCGCCGACCCGGAAGAAGCTCGCCTTCATGGCCACGGGCGAGTCGAACGAAGGGGTCTTGCCCTTCAGGTAGTTGGCGATGGTCTTGTTCGTAAAGGCCGCATCGTCGAACCAGAGGGAATCGTACTTAGGCCCGAAGTCGTAGATCGTGTCCTTGTGCTTGTTGGCTACGGTCTTGCTGGTCAGCTTGGTGTCGAACACGAAAGCATCCTGGCTCAGCTTGCCTTTGCCGCCATAGAGCTTGTCGCGCCCCGCGCCGCCGACGAGGATATCGTTGCCGCCCTCCCCTTTCAGGGTGTCATTGCCGGCATGGCCGAAGATCTGGTCGTTGCCGCTGCCGCCGATGATCGTGTCCGCCCCGGGGGTGCCGGTGAGATAGTTCTGGTCGAGGACACCCTTGATCGCTCCCCCGACGACGACGTGGTCCATGATGAGACCGTTCAACTCGGCAAAGACGCGTCCGACCGGGGTGAGATTGTTGTCGGCGTCAAAAAGGCTGCTGTTGAGATACCATCCGTCGCCGCCTTCATAAGCTGCAAACCACGATTGCCTCTCAACGAACGGCAGGTCGTCCATCATCTCGGAACCGGCGCGGGCGAAGGCCGCCTGCTCCGCCGCGGTGAACCGGCCGGGGTTGTTCCAGTCGGCCAGAACCCATTCCGTCACCCAGATGGGCTTGTTGTACTGCTTGTGAACAGCCTCGAGCCAGGCCTTGAAGGCGTTCACGTCCCCGTCGGTCGAATAATAGTGGACAGAGATGAAGTCGACCCGGAGGCCCTGCTTGTCGGCCTCCGCCATGAACCGGCCGAGCCAGGAATCCGGGCCAAGGGCGCCGTTCTTGGTGGTTGCGGGCGATCCGAGACGAAGCCCGGTCGCCTGGAGCAGAGGCCAGAGCGCGATGGCCTGTTCCACCGACATATTCGCCTGGCGCAGATCGTCAGGCTCGTTGAAGCCGAGGAGGGTCGTCGCCCCGGAGGCCTTGATCTGGGCCAGTATCTGTTCGGTCGCGAAGGTTTCGTCCCAGATCATCGGAACGTGATGGGTCCGCTCGGGCGTAGCATCGGCATCCCAAAGCGCGCGGAAATCCCAATTGTAGTACCAATCGAAATTGACGCGATCGACGTCGTTGAGGGCAGTGCCCCGATCGTCCTTGTCCCAAAGACTGATCCCGATCTTCTCAGGGTGATCAATCGAATGCATGGCGCACGCTCAGAAAGCTTTTGTTTCCTATAAGGAACAGTACGCCACAAGCGTCACAGGCTTACAATCAAGAGCTCGCAGGATCGTTAATTTGCAAGGGTTTCAGGAGAACAATAGCTGTGGATAATGATACGTTATCAAGTTTCATTACGTTACGTTACCATTTCTTAAGGTTAACGCCATAGGACTTGCGCCGCATCGATCTTCAACGGAATCACGACATGAGAACCCTCCTCCTGACGACTGCCGCCCTCCTGGGCCTCACCGCCGGCGCCGGCGCCGCGGACCTCCCGGGCCGCACGATCGACTTCCCTGTCGTTGCGGCAGTTCCGGTCTTCACCTGGACGGGCTTTTATGTGGGCGTGAACGCCGGCTACGGCTGGAGCACGAACGACAACAACGCTTTCGTCGACCCGACCACCGGCCTGATCGTGCGTGGCGG
>JAFAAP010000302.1 GCA_023426505.1 Pseudomonadota bacterium | reverse complement strand
AGAAGACACCACACGGTGTCGCCCGCCTCACCGCGGGCCAGAGCATGGTCGGGCATGGGGGCGACACGCCGATGGTGGTGTCGAACAGCGGCTCCGGGGACCTGCGCGAGTTCGCGCTGTTCATCGTTGATGCCGCCAGGCCGTTCTCGTCACCAGCCCAGCTCGACTAAGCCGGGCGGCCGCTGCGGCACCAGGCCCGGCACCTGCGGGCGGGCCGACATCCTTCGGAGCCGGGAGGGACGGAATGACAAAGCCACTCCTGATCTTGGCCGCCTGGTGCCTAGGCTTCGCATCGGCTCTTCTGGGCCTGACCCTGGTCGATCGGCGTGCTCCCAACCTGACGGGCACGGTTGTTCTCGACTTCAAGCCGTTCTGCCAGGATTTCGTCGTGAAGACGGAGAAAGGTTTTGTGGTTCTCCTGTGGGAGGACGGCACCCTGTTCTTTGGCGAGGGGGATACGCTCATAGGGCCGTTGCACACGCAGGGCTCCCAGCTCATCGAGGCCGAAGGGCGTGGCGTGATGACGGCGAGGTTCGAGGGCTTGCTTCCCGATCTCGCGACGGCGCAGCAGGTGTTTCGCGAGCGCTGCGGTCTCAGGCCCGATATACCCGTGAGCGGGCCAACGCCCAACTAGCTTTCCGAAGTTGCCGGAACGGCGGCCACCGGCCGCTCCAATTCCAGCCGGCTTAGATTGTGGTTCTTCCGTTAGGAGGTCCGTTCCATGGAAGTCGTAGATGACGCAGAGCTACCTTCGGACTGTGCCCTTCCTGATAGAGCTGGAAGGGCCGCTAATGGCACTTCTCGGAAGGAGGCCGAGAGTCTGCTCTAGCAAGGAACACCGGACGCTCCTGAAAAGCAGGGAATACCCTGGATTGACCCTTCGCAGAGGTTGAAGGGCAACTACGGCTGTCCCCTTGCGTTGTAGCGAATCCCATCAATCAACAAGGACACCATTCGTCGGGACGCCTCCGTAATCCCACCTTTGCCATCCGGCGAGCAGAGGTGCGCGACAGCCATCAGGAGATCTGGAGCTTCGACGTCCGATCTCACGACGCCTGCCGTGGCTGCCGCCTGGAGGAGGCGCGACGCGGCTGGGGCCAAATGTTCCATCAGGTAAGCCGGCAGAGGGTCGTAAGCCGGATCACCCGAATGCAGGGCCGCGGATAGGCCGCGCTTGGCCGCGACGAATTCGATGAAGCGATCCAACCAGCGCTCCAGCGCCTCGCCAGGCTCATACTGCTCGGCCAGAGTCGTGGCTGCCGCAGCGCAGGCGTCCACTTCCTTGCGGAACACGGCGACGATCAGGTCGGACCGTTGTGGAAAGTGCCGGTAAAGCGTGCCCACTCCGACTCCGGCCTTCTCGGCGATCTCCCGGATGGGGGCGTCGACGCCAGAAGTCGCGAACACCTCCATGGCAGCATCGAGCAGCGCATGCAGATTACGCCGCGCATCGGCACGTGGCTGTCTCTTGGCCTTCGTCTCAGACAAGTCGTCGATACCTCTTGATAAACGGAACATCGTTCCGTATTTAAGCGGAATGCCGTTCCGTTTAACATGAAGGAACGGCTTTGACCAGTTCGGAAAGGACAATGCCATGCAATACCGTTCCCTCGGACGAACCGGCATCAAGGTGAGCCCCTATTGTTTGGGCGCCATGATGTTCGGCAAGATGGGCAACCCCGATCATGACGAGTCCATCCGTATCATCCATCGGGCCTTGGACGCCGGGATCAACTTCATCGACACCGCCGACCGCTACAGCGCCGGCGAGTCAGAGGGGATCGTCGGCAAGGCTCTGAAAGGACGTCGCGACAGTGTTGTACTGGCTACGAAATTCCATGGGCCTATGGGCGAGGATCCCAACATGCAAGGGAACTCGCGACGCTGGATCACCCGCGCGGTCGAGGATTCGCTGCGACGGCTCGGCACCGATTACATTGATCTGTACCAGGTGCATCGTCCATCTCCAGACACCGATATCGAAGAGACTCTCTCCGCGCTGACGGACCTGATGCGGGCCGGCAAGGTTCGCGCAATCGGCTCATCGACCTTTCCGGTATCCGAAATCGTTGAGGCCCAATGGGTGGCGGAGCGCCGTGGGCTCGCTCGTTTCCGCACCGAACAGCCGCCTTACTCCATCCTGGATCGCGGCATCGAGCGCGACATGCTGCCGACCTGCCAGCGCTATGGCATGGGCGTGATGGTCTGGAGCCCGTTATCCAAGGGCATGCTCACGGGCAAGTACCGCAAGGGCCAGCCCATGCCTGACTCGCCGCGCGCCAAGTACTTCACGAAGCAGTTCTCCGACGAGCGCAGCCTAGAGGCCGTAGAGCAACTGATCCTGATAGCGCAGGAGGCCGGCCTGCCGCTCACGCATCTGGCGCTGGCCTTCGTCACGGCTCATCCGGGTGTGACGTCGGCGATCCTTGGACCGCGAACGATGCAGCACCTTGATGACCTCCTGGCCGGTGCCGAGGTGCGGCTCAGCGACGACGTGTTGGACCGGATCGACCAGATTGTGCCGCCTGGGGTCGACGTGGGCCTCAACGAGGCCAATTACATGCCGCCAGCCCTCGTCAGGGCCGAGCTTCGGCGCCGCGCCGCAGGTGAACGGTCAGCGACTTGACAGCGGAGGTGCAGGACCGGGCGTCTGCGGTGTCCGGTCCTGGCACGCAAGAGACCTAGGCTCGAAGGCGGCAATCCTCATTGAACCGGACATTCAGAAAGTGTATGGAATCTTCGTTCCTGATGCGAGGAGGTCGTCAAACCGCCCTGGAGCATTAGCCCCAGCGCCACAGTTAGTGGGCGCTCATGCGGGCGGATGCCGGATGACCAGGGACCTTGAAGCGCTTGCCGGTGTCGGTCACCTCAGTTCCCTCCACTTTGAGGATCGAGAAGTCCTGGTCGAGGTAGTTGCCGACGTACAGATACTGACCATCCGGCGTAAAACAGACCGGCTCCGGTAAACCACCTACCCCGATATCCTTGAGGCGCGTCACCTGCTTGCCGTCGATCTTCAGGATCGTGACCGTACCGGCGGGGCTGTAAAAGAAAGCCGTCTTTGCCGAGTTGCCACCGCGCAGGATCGCGGTGGCCGCAAGAGTGCCTGTCGGGCTGATCGCCAGTCCTTCGGGACCGTCCCCCACAACCACACGGTCCACGACGCGGGGAGGGCTTGCCTCCAAGTCAACAACGCTCACCGTGTCGACACTGCCATCCGAGGCTCCAGCATTTCCGTTGTCGGCCGTGAGAGCAATCATGCCCAATGGCGCTACGGCGACATTGTACGGCCAAGGTCCGGTCGGCAGGTCGAGCTTGTCATAGATGAGTTTGCCATCCTTGATCTCGATCACAGACACCTTGTGGCTCGCGAACTTGACCGCAACCGCTCTGCGACCGTCCGGAGTAAACGCCACGGCGGCCACCTGATCAGCCGGCGAACCGAGCGTGACGGTGTCGGCGAGGGTCACTTGTGTGCCACTGATCGACAGCAGGCTCACAGTCCCATCGCCCCGGTTGGCGACGAGGGCTTGGTTCCCCTTGGCTGATATGTCGAGACCTGAGGGCTGCTTGCCGAGGCTTAAAGATGTGACAATACGGGGTGGGTCCGCTTTGAGGTCAATCACGTGGACCTTGCTGTCAGGCACCTGCTTCAGGGCCTCGCCTTCCTTGGTCACGTCAACCGAGTCGGCAACGAGTGCAAGTGTCCCGTCAGGTGTGAGAGCAACGTTGACTGGGGGGCCCACAACGGAGTTCTTGATCGGCAGATTGGCGCTGATCTTCGGCGTCTCAGGGTCGGCCAGGTCGATGATCACGACATTGTCGCGGCCAGATGGGGAGAGAACGGGCTTACCTTGGTCGTCCCAGACGAGCTTTTCGTCATTGCCCACGATCATGTAAGGGGCGGCGTGGACCGCGCTGGCGAACAGCGAGACGCCGAGGGAGAGAAGCCACAGACTTTGGCGCATGCGCGGGCCCTCCTGATTGTGTGCTTGAGTGTAGACGGCTCAGCCGCGGTCCGCGAGAGCTTCGGGGGAGTACTCCTTGCCTGAACAGTGTCGGCTTTGGCGGCCAGAGCTGCCATTCGTGCAGCAGCAGGACCGTCATGGTTTGACCCGAAGCTGCCCTTGTGGTGCGCCGTAACCTGTTGCGATCCTGTGCAGCACGAAGAGGCTCCCTCGTCGGTGGTCGCTGAGCAGAGAGCAGGTTCACGAGGTGACCTCAGATCTCAGGAGGAAGACGCCTTGCGGCGCGATCCAACGTACTCTGCTAAGGACTTGCGCCCATCACCTGGATTAAACGTGGCCGCAGGGAAGGCACTTATTCTTGGGCCTTTGCGTTTGCTCTTGTGTATTCGAGCTTGCGGTTCGGTTATGCGGGCGAGGTTATCGCCGCTGACGATGATCGGCGGCATGGTTTCGTCGACCCTGCTGACCCTGATCGTGATCCCGGCGATCCATGGTCTCGTCAAGGGACGCGGGCTTCCCAGCAAGGATGCCGAGCGCTTTGCCGACGATGCCGAGGCTTGGGAAATCAGGCTTGCCGCCGAGTGATGAGAGGAGGACGTCATGATGCACGACATGATGGGCGGAGTGATGATGTGGGGCACGGGCCTGTTCGGGCTTCTGGCCCTCGTCGTGGCGGTCCTCCTGATCGCGGCGCTCGTCAAATACGTTCTCTTCCGATGAGGACTACCATGATCCACAAGCCCCGTCGCTGAACCCAGGAGAATGACATGAGCAATGCATTCGCATGCACCCGGCGGGCGTTCGCGGCCGGACTGGCAGGGGCCGCCCTCGCGAGCCCCCTGCGCGCCAGTGAAGGATTGCCGAAGGTGGTGGTCACCAAGGATCCGAGCTGCGGCTGCTGCTCTGGGTGGGCGGACCACCTGAAGCAGGCCGGCTTCCCGGTCGAGATCGTCGAGACCGCCGAGATCAGCCGCGTGAAGACGCGCCTCGGCGTGCCGCAGGCGCTGGCGTCCTGCCACACCGCCGAGGTGAGCGGCTACGTGATCGAGGGGCACGTGCCGGCCAGATCGATCAAGCGCCTGCTGGACGAGAAGCTCCAGGCGGTCGGGCTGGCGGTTCCGGGGATGCCCATCGGATCGCCCGGCATGGAGGTCGAGGGCATAGAGCCAGATACCTACGAGGTAGTCCTGCTCGGGCCATCCGGCCAACGGACCTTCGCCCGCTATCGCGGCGGCCGGGAGGCCTGACAAGCGCCGGGCCACCTCGGCGGTGATGCCGGAGAAGAGAGATGGGTTTCTACAACGACCTTGTGCTGCCCCGCATCCTCGACCACGCGATGCGGAACGAGGAACTCGTCGGCTACCGCCGCCGGATCGCCGGGGCGGCCCATGGCCGGGTGCTGGAGATCGGCATCGGCTCGGGCTTGAACCTGCCGTTCTACGGCCCCAGCGTCACGGAGATCATCGGCTTGGACCCGTCGGGCCCGCTCATCGGGATGGCAGCGCAGCGGGCAGGAGTGAATGACCGGGCCGTGTCGTTCGTGACGGCATCGGCCGAGGCGATCCCGCTCGACACGGGCAGCGTGGACACGATCGTGACCACTTGGACCATGTGCTCGATCCCGGACGCCGGGGCGGCCCTCGCCGAGATGCGGCGTGTCCTCAGGCCCCGCGGGGAGCTCCTGTTCGTCGAGCACGGTCGGGCGCCCGATCCCTGGGTGGTCCGCTTCCAGGATTGGCTCACGCCCGTGTGGAGGCCGATTGCCGGGGGCTGCCATCTCAACCGGCCAATGGCGGATCTCATCACGGGGGCCGGGTTCAGGATGCAGGACCTGCGGACCGGCTACGCGCCAGGGCCGAAGCCCTTCACCTTCCTCTACGAGGGGTGCGCGAAAGGCGCCTGAGCGGATGCTGCCGGGATGGCAGCGCAAGAAGAGGTCAAAGACCCAGTTGGTTGGGGGCGAAGCCGTACCATCGGTGTCACCGACGCGCTCCGTTGAGCGCCTGAAGACAAGGAGGAACCCACGATGTTGACCACACTGTCACGCACAGCCGCCTTGGCCATGATGATTGCCTCCGGCATGACGGCCGCGGCCACGGCGCAAACCCCCACGGCCGATCCCCATCATCCCGAGATGACGCTCGCACAGGCGATGCAGCCGCCCAGCATGATGGGGCCGGACAGGATGAGCCAGGGCCAAGGGGAACAGGCCGGACAGTCGACTTCCACGCCGCCCGCTCAGCCCGCCATGATGTGCGGCATGATGCAGCCTGGGATGATGGGCCGCGGCATGATGGGCATGTCCGGACCCGCGCCGATGAAGATCTTCTTTGCCATTGCCGATGCGAACGGCGACGGCGGGCTCTCCTTCGATGAGGTGACGGCCATTCACAAGCGGATCTTCGACAGGGTCGATGCCGACAAGGACGGCAGAGCGACACCTGAGGAAATCCAGGCCTTCATGCGGGAGTAGCCGCGGGCCAGCGGATCACCGTTCGGGCTAATAGAGGCTGCGGAGTAACGGGGCAGATTCTCACGGCACTCCGGGCAAAAGCTTGGGACAAGGCGCACATAAGCGCGCCTTGTCCCACATTCGACGCATACGCCTGGCATGGACCTCGATTGCCGTACCCGCGACGAGGGACTGCCTCATGCCAAGGAAAACAGCAAGTCTGTGCCGCCCGACGGAATGTCTCGTTTTGGCACGAGGCACACGAAAGTCGAGCTTCCGTAGTCATAGGGTAAGCCGACCTTCATAAGGCCACGCCCAACGGCTCAGGTTGACCCATTTCTGACCTTCGCGAACAGGTAAGCCTGGACCAGCTTGGCATCGCCTTGGCTGACCGTTGCCTGGGCGAGCGTGGAGGGTACTGACCTCACGAGCGTCTCGCCTAGCACCCAACCAGCGGGAGCTTGGCGGTCTGCACCATATACAGACCTCGAGAGATTGCATGCAGGTCCTGCGTCACTTCCTAGCGTGGGATCAAGCGCACCGCTTTGTCGCGGAAAGGGGTCTATGACCTGAACGCGACCCGATCCGAAACCCTCGAAAGCGCAACAGCAGACATGCGCTCCTGTGCAGGCGCGAAACCCAGAGCATTTCGCTATCTGCCTTAATCTTCAACCTATTTCGCGCGCAATATCGCGGTGAGCGGAACGGTCTGGCCTGCTCATCGAAAGATTGCACTTGGGACCATAAGACCATGTGCGTGCAACCGACCATACAGAGGAGGGAGCGATGATGAGGATCTCGGTTCTGTCGTCACAAGTATCCGTCCGACCATGGCGAAACCGGATGCGTTGGGTTCTGCTGAGTACGGGCACCCTCGTTTGGGCAGGGCTCGCCGGTCAGCCGGCTCAAGCTGACGAGACCTGCCAGTCGCCTTACATGGCCAAGATTACTGGCGAGGAGGAGTTCGTCTATGTCTGGACCCTCGGGGTCGAGGGCGTCGGCGACGGACAGGACAAGGTCGTCACCATCGACGTGCGCAAGGACTCGCCGACCTTCGGCAAGGTAATCGACTCGGACTCGGTCGGCGGGCGCGGCGAGGCCCACCACGGGGGGCTGACGGACGACCGCCGCTACTTCTGGGTCGCGGGCCTGTCCGACAGCAGGATCCACATCTTCGACGTATCAACGAACCCGGCCAATCCGAAGCTGGTCAAGACCATCGACGACTTCGTCGACAAGAGCGGAGGCGTGGTCGGTGCGCATGGCGCCTATGCTCTGCCGGGCCGCATGCTGATTCCGGGGCTGTCGAACAAGAACCATGACGGGCGGACCGGACTGGTCGAATACACCAATGACGGGCAGTACATCACCACGCACTGGCTGCCGACCGCTGAGAACGCTCAGGGCGCGGTCATCGAGAAGGTTGCCGACGGCTATGGCTACGATGCTCGCGTCCTGCCCCGCAAGAACGTTATGCTCAGTTCGTCCTTCACCGGCTTCAACAACTACATGCGCCCGCTCGGCGAGGTCATGAAGGACGAGGAGGCGATGAAGCACTTCGGCCAGACGATGGTGCTGTGGGACTTCCACGCCCGCACACCGAAGAAGGTGTTCAACGTTCCGGGCGCACCGCTGGAGATCCGCTGGGCCTGGGGGCCCTACAACAACTACGCCTTCACCTCGACCGCTCTCACCTCGAAGCTGTGGCTCGTGTACGAAGATACGGACGGCGACTGGAAGGCTGAAGCCGTGGCGGATGTGGGCGATCCGGCCAAGCTGCCGGTTCCTGTCGACATCAGCCTGAGCGCCGACGATAGGACGCTGTTTGTTGACAGCTTCATGGATGGCATGACCCGGGTCTTCGACGTCTCCGATCCGCACAAGCCGAAGCAGATCTACGAGAGGAAGATCGGTGGAGAGGTCAACATGGTCTCGCAGAGCTGGGACGGCAAGCGCCTCTACTACACCAGCTCGCTTCTATCGAACTGGGACAAGACGGGTGCCGAGGGCGAGCAGTTCCTGAAAGCCTACACCTGGGATGGAAAGGAGCTGACACCGCGGTTCGAGGTTGATTTCATGCGCGAAGGATTGGGTCGTCCGCACATGATGTCGTTCGGCTCCTCGAAGCTCTACGCGAGCTGACGAACTGCGGGCGAGAGCCCTAGGACTCTCGCCTTGCCCTTGCTAGGGGAGGGATCCCATGCCGAGCCTTGCCGTCGCTCGTCTGGTTCTGGCCACCATGCTCTGTGGGGCGTCATTGGCTGCGCCAGCCCATGATCTGCGCGAGCGCAAGGAGAACACCGGGCAGGCGACCAGCCCGAGCGCCGGCTACGCCTTCGCTCTGCCGGAGCCCGGAAGCTATCGGCTTCCGGGCATCCGCCCTGCCGCCGGAGGGCGTGTCCTGGATGAGAGGGGCCAAGGACATGATCTGACCGACCTCCTTCTGGGGCGAATCACCGTCCTGGCCTTCATGTACACGCGCTGCGGGGATGTCTGCCCGACCGCGACGTTGCAACTGTCACTGTTGCAGGACCTCGCAGCCAAGGATGCACGGCTGGCTCAGCGCATACGTCTGGTCTCGATGAGCTTCGATCCGGACCATGACACACCTGAAGTTCTTGCCGAGTATGCGGCGGACTGGCGTTCAGATGAACCCGGCGCACCCGAATGGCTCTTCCTCACGGCCCCCGACCGCAATACCCTCGCGCCTGTACTTGCCGCGTACGGCCAGATGGTCAGTGCGAAGTCGGATCCCGGTACGGCAGGCGGGCCGCTGTACCACATCTTCCGCGCCTTCCTGGTCGATGCCTCAGGCCAGATCCGCAATATCTACAGCCTGGATTTCCTCGACCCGGACTTGGTGCTCACCGACATCAGAACCTTGATCCTCGACCAGGAGAAGGACCAACATGCGGCGGGTCCAACTCCTTAGGCCAGCCACCATCATCTGCCCCTGGGACCCGGCTTCCTGCCGCTCCAAAGCCGCCGCGGCCAGCAGGGGGAGCGGGCTCGGAAAGCCGGAATGCGGCGCCGCAGCCGCCGACCGGGCGATCCGGCTCACCCCCCATCACCAGCGTCTCATTGAGATGATGCGCAAGGCCGGCTTTCCCACAAGTTCCACGCCCGCGGTGATTGCGCCGCTAGCCAATGCAGTCAGCCTACCCGAGTGCCGCAGTCAGGAGCCGCGAACTAGCACCAGTTCTTCTTGGTCAAGCCCATAAGTACGAAGGTCCGGAAGTGGCACGGAGCCGAAGTAGGCCGAATGTCTGGTCAAGCAGGAAAGACCGGTCTTTCCTGACAGACGCGAGATTTCTGGCTGACCTGAGGCGTCGGGCAACGTCCTCCATCATGCCCTAGCAATGCGGTAGGCGCTGCTCAGGATGTCGAACACGTCCATAAGCCGGGCGACGTACGGGTCGTGAGCCACAAAGTCAGCATCCTCGTGCTCGAGATTCCACTGCTTTTCCACCGCATCGATGAGCCTGTGCAGACGGCGATGATGAAGCCCCATACCTTTCTGGACTGGGTCCGCGATGATGCCCGCGAAAGCGGATGCGATGGACGTGGCAGCCAGAAGCCCCCCGGTCACGCCCCCGACCAGCACGGGCGAGACCGCTGCTGGGAACAGGCCGTACCAAAGGCCGCCGGCTCCCGCCCCAAGGGGGAACGAGGCCACGGCCGCGTTCTTGGCCAAGGCGGCCGCAAGGGCAGGGCCGAGGGACATCACGCCCGGCGTTACCTGCTGCATGGTGATTGCTCCCGCTCCGAGCGTTATCAGGGATGTGGCGATCTCCGCGGCTGCGACCCGGGTTCCGGCGTAGGTCTCCAGGGTCTCCTCCAGACGTTCGCGGAAGACGGCATCATCCCCTTTCCTGCCAATCGTCCCGAGAGCCTTGTGCAGCCGCTCCTGAAGCTCCGGGGCGGACAGGATGGCCTCTGCCAGGGCATCCCGGTGGGACACGCGATCACCTTGCCGAACCGGCAACTCGAGGAGTTCGGTGATAACAAGCCACTCGATCTCATTTGCGACCTCGGTGTCGAACACCAGCTTGCGCGATCCGAGGTACTCTGAGGCTCTATCGGCGCCAACCGCCTTTGCCCCTGCCGCCGCGAGCTTCGCCGCAAGCTGGGGAACGGCAAGGGCTATGTTGGCAGGCGCCTTCAGCATATCCCAACCGATGGCCTTGCGGTGCATGGACAGGGAGCCGGAGAATGAGAAGTGGCGGTCGACGAACGCGTCCACCATCTCCCGGCGGCTCTGGAAGTACCGGCGTGCGCCCTCGGCGACTATGCGGTTAGCATCCTCGCGCGTCAGCAGGGTGTCGGTTTCTGACTGGCTGTCTGGTGCGTTCGTCATGGCTCCGATCACCTCGCTTCAGTCGCCACGAGATAGTGTGGTCGGCATGACCTTGCCAGCAGCGCTGTTCAGCTTTGCCAGTGTACCCTGAGCGTCTCGTCACCCGCACTCTGGCGAGCTGGAAGGCCGGAGGCACCGTCGACCTTAGGGTGTCGCTCGAAAGGCGGGCGAGCGAAGCCGGCGCTGGGGGGCAGCTTGCGGGTGTGGCGGCCAAGCGGCAAACTCGCTAGGAGGTTTGACACCGCCTACCCGGGTGCGGAGGGGTTCAATGACGGTCCCGCAATGGGCGCTCCTCGGCTTTGCTGTCTGGACGCTGCTGGTGCTCTTCGGAACCGTCGGTGTTTATCGATGGTCCAGGATCCTCACGGGACGGGTGAGGATTTCCGAATGGCAGGCTGACCTGCCTCAAGGCAGCGAGTGGTACCAGCGCGCCATGCGGGCCCACATGAACTGCGTCGAGAACCTGCCGGTCTTCGCCGCGATCGTTCTTTCCGCCACGGGGGCCGGTGCGGACAGCCGCCTCCTCGACTGGCTGGCCGGAACCGTTCTGGTTGCACGGATCTGCCAGACGACGGTCCACGTTGCGTTCGCGCCCTCCGACGTTGCCGCCTCGGTCCGTTTCGCGTTCTTCCTCATGCAGGCCATTTGCATGCTCGCCATGGCCGGGGCAATCGCGGTCGCGGCGGGATAGTGGGCTCAGCGAACTCGTCCGTTCCTCAACGCATTCCGGACCGCCTGCTCGATTTCTTCGATCCAGGCTGGATCGGGGGAGGGGATCAATCGAGCAAGATCGCCTTCCGCGACGGTGGCGGATCGGACCTGTGATGCCGCCGAACGAGCCTGCTCCAGCTCGCCGAGCCGCGTGCAGCACAGGACAATCATCTTGAGGGCGGGAATCCAGTGCGGGCGCACCGACAGGGCCCGGCGTGCCGCGTCCAGCCCAGCCTCGGCATTCCCCGAGAAGCTGTAGGCTGCGGACAACAGGAACAGCCACGAGAAGTTCTGCGGATCGTAGGGGGAAAGCCGCAGCCCATGCTCCAGCGTCTCGATCGCCTCCCGCAGGCGGCCGGTACTGAGATAGGCAGGCCCTAGCACCAAGTACCCCAGGGCGAAGCTGGGACTGAGGCTGGTGGCGCGCTGAGCGGCTCGAATGGCGGTTTCGTACTCGCCGCCGAAGACATGGGTCACGGCCACGGCATAATGCGAGTAGGGGTTCTTCGCATCGAGTTCGACGGCCTTCAAGCCGGCCTCTATCCCACTTCGTAGACTGGCCTCTGAATCGCTCCCCCATCCGTAAGCGGCAAGCCCGGCCTCAACCCGGGCCAGCCAGATGTACCCGTCGGCAGAGTTGGGCTCGGCCGCGATGGCCTTCAGGAACAGCTCGCGGGCGCGCTGGTGCGAGTCGGGCCTGATCTTGTGGAACTCCCACACGCCCCGTCGAACGAGATCCCAGGCGGTCAGGCTCCGGGAGCGTTCGGCGCCGCGCTGTCCCTCCGTCCTGAGGAGTTCGGGCTCGATGGCTCCCGCAACCTCCTCGGCAATCTGATCCTGGAGCACCAGGACATCGCCAATGTCGCGGTCATATCGCTCTGCCCAGATGGAGCCGCCAGTCTCGGCCTCGGTGAGTTGCGCCGACACGCGGACATGGGATCCGTTCTGGCGCACGCTGCCACTGAGGATGTAACGGACGCCCTACCGACGGGCGACCTGCTCGGTCTCGATGGCCTTGCCCTTGAAGGCGAAGGAGGAGCTGCGGGACGCGACGAACAGCCAGCGGGCTTTCGTCAGGGCCATGATGATGTCGTCCGTGATCCCGTCGGCGAAGTACTCCTGCTCGGGGCCACCGCTCAGGTTGGCGAACGGCACGACGGCAATGGAAGGTTTATCGGTCTGGTTTGGGGTCGGCCGGGCTGCCTTCGGCTCTTGGGGCGAGATGTCCCCGGCTTTCAAGGCATAGACGTGGATGGGCCGTGCGATGTTCTTGAGGCGCTGTTCGCCCCGGTCTTCGAACGGCAGGGACAGCTTGCCCTCAAGCTCGTCGAACACCTTGCCCGAGATGCAGATGCCGCCGGGATCGGACACGCCTTCCAGGCGCACCGCGACGTTCACGCCGTCGCCAAGGATATCCCCGTCCTCGCTGACGAGGATATCGCCCAGGTTGATACCCATGCGAAGCTGGATTGTCCCGTTCCCCGGATCGTCGGCGGCGAGATCAGTGACCGCCGTCTGGGCCTCGACCGCATACAGCACGGCCTCGACCGGGCTGGCGAACTCCAGGAGGGCTCCGTCGCCCATGGTCTTGACGATGCGGCCCTGATGCCGCGCGGCGGCGGGCTCGATGATCCCCAACAGGATCGCTCGGATGGCCGCGGCCGCGCCTTCCTCATCCTCCTCCATGAGGCGGGACGAACCGACCACGTCGACGGCCAGGATCGCAGCCAGCCTGCGGTGGGTTTGTGGACGCAGATCAGGCATGGAAGTGCCCGCGCTTTCTTGCAGGAGTAGTCTGCGCCGGTCACCGGCCTGGGTCTACCCGGCTTTCGACACTCTTTCACGCGGGAGCAACGGAAACCCCTGTCGGAACAACGTCATCGTGCGCGGAGGATCTCCACAACACGGATATGCACCCCCAAAGAGCGTGAGATTGCCGCTTTTCAAGGTGAGGTGACGAGTTGGAAGGGATGCAATCCGTTTGAGGTTATCTGAAGGTCAGCTCTGTCGGGGAGCAGCGGGCGTTCCTCATCGGCAGTGATTGTCAATGCGTGACCCGGAGGAGACCTTCGGTCGCGTGATCTCGCTCGCCTGCCACCGGCAGAGCGCGCCAAGCCATTCAGACGACGCAGGAGCCAAGGGAGCGAGCCTTATCAGGGTGTTGGGGACTTGGGTCTGGCTTGGGATGGAGGCTCGGCGTAGAATTCCCGCGTGGGCAACCGGAGGCTTTGGCATGCCATGTGTCAGCTGTAGCGCCCTTCTCCCGGACGGGAGCCGGTTCTGCCATCAGTGCGGGGTACCGCAGCCTGTGCGCTGCGCTGCCTGCAGTCACGCCAACCCACCTGGATCCCACTTTTGCGGCCAGTGCGGCGCAAAGCTCAGCCCAATGCTCCAGAAGAACTCACCCCATCCCACTCCAGTCGGGGAGGTGCCTCAGCAGCCGAGTTCCAGTTCGACGGGAGCAAGCGCCGAGCGTCGTCTGCTGACCGTGATGTTCTGCGATCTCATCGGCTCGACAGCGCTGTCCACCTCCCTCGATCCCGAGGACCTGCGGGAGGTGATCGCAAGCTATCACGCTCAGGTCGCCGAGGTTGCAAGCCAGCACTCCGGCTTCGTTGCCAAATACATGGGCGATGGCGTGCTGGTATATTTCGGATACCCGCAAGCGCATGAGGACGATCCGGAACGCGCCATCCAGGCTGGACTCGACATCATTGATGCCATCGGACAGCTTACGCTTCCGGCCCAAGGGTTGCAGGTGCGGGTCGGCATCGCAACCGGTCTCGCCGTCGTTGGCGACCAGATTGGCTCGGGCGCATCGGCCGAACAGGCCGTTGTGGGGGAGCCACCCAACTTAGCCGCACGGCTGCAGGCAGCGGCGGCTCCAAACACGGTAGTGATCGACGAAACCACCCACAGCCTCACAGGTCGCCTGTTCACCTATGCCGACGTCGGGCCGATCGACGCCAAGGGATTTGGCAAGCCGGTTCCTGCTTGGCGCGTGACTGGTTCTGCCCTGATTGAGAGCCGCTTCGAAGCCTTGCACTCGGGCCAGACGCCCCTGATCGGGCGTGACGAGGAACTGGAACTCCTGCTGAAGCGCTGGGACGTCGCCAAGCAGGGTGAAGGGCGCGTTATTCTGATCGGCGGCGAGCCCGGGATAGGCAAGTCCCGCCTGATTGTGGCGCTGCGGGAGAGGCTCACAGG
This sequence comes from Pseudomonadota bacterium, assembly GCA_023426505.1. Classification (GTDB taxonomy): domain Bacteria; phylum Pseudomonadota; class Alphaproteobacteria; order Rhizobiales; family Beijerinckiaceae; genus Microvirga. The sequence continues at coordinate 4,504 of JAFAAP010000302.1, read as the reverse complement.
CGAAGCACACGTGCTGCGCTACTTCTGTTCCCCTCAGCATATGGACACCGCTCTCTATCCTGTTCGCAACTGGCTAGAGCGGTCGGCCCTTTTCGCCCCCGATGACAGCCTGGATCAGAAGCGGGAGAAGCTCGGTAGATTACTCCATCACCTGTCACCTGATGCTCACAAGAGGTTTGCTCTCGCGGAGCTCCTTAATCTGCCGCCCTCAGAGCAACCCGCCCTCGTCCAGAGCTTCGAGAGACGGAAAGAGTTGGCGCTCGCGGCTATGATCGATCACCTCGAGGCTATCGCACGCGACCGACCAGTCCTCTCGCTGTGGGAGGATGTCCACTGGCTCGACGAGGCATCCCATGAGCTGCTCGACCGTCTGATTTGGCGCATCCGGGATCTGCCAGTCCTTCTGGTTCTCACCTTCCGGTCCGAGTTCAGCCCGCCTTGGATAGGTCAGGTACATGTGACCCTGCAGTTCCTGAACCGGCTGAGCACGAAACAAAGCACCACCCTGATCGAAAACCTGGCAGGAGGCCATGTGCTGCAACCTGAACAGGTCAGGCATCTGTTGGCCCGCACCGATGGAGTGCCGCTCTACATTGAAGAACTGACCAGGACCCTGATCGAGGCCGATGCAGAGGCACCCGGTACGAGCTTCTCTGGCGATGGTGGCCCAAGAGGTCCGGCCTCCCTGCCAACGATGCTGCAGGGAGCCCTGATGGCCCGCCTTGACCAGCACAAGGCTGCAAAGGATCTGGCGCAAATCGGAGCGGTGGTGGGACGCGAGTTTTCCTACAGGCTGCTGGAGGTGGTGTCCGGAAGACCCGCGCCCGAACTCCGGGAGGGCTTATCCAGGCTCGTGAACTCGGAGGTGGTACTCGCCCACGGTCAACCGCCGGACGCAACTTATTCGTTCAAGCACGCCCTGCTGCAGGAGGCGGCGTACAACAGCCTGCTGAAGAGCAGAAGGCGTGTGCTGCACGTAGCTGTGGCTGACCGGCTCGCCAGCACTGAGCAATTGGTGATCCCGGAAGTCATCGCACATCACTACACCCTCGGTGAGGCGAGTGACAAAGCCATTGCCTGGTGGCGCCGCGCGGGCGAAGCCGCGTTCCGGATAGGAGCGAATGCTCAGGCCGTCGTGTTCTACAGGCGAGCCATCGAGCTCATTCGCAAGTTGCCGCCCTCGGATCCGACCAAGCGGGCTGAGCTGGAGTGCTGTCTGGCACTGAGGCTTCCCGTCCAGGCATTGACTGACCGCCGGTCGAACGAGCTTCGCGAGGTGCTATCGCAGGCTCTGCAGCTGAGTGAGGAGCTCGATGCGCGCGAGCATACCATCGAAACGCTCTATGCTTTGTATATGATGGCGCTCAACAGTGCACAGCTCACTGACGCCGTCGGGATGGCTCAGCGCCTTTCCGACTTAGCCGACGACGAGGAGGGACCCGACTATGCCCGCAGTCTTGCCATTCGGGCGCTCGGAACGTGCCTGTTCGCGATGGGACGGTTTGAGGAGGCCATTGGGTACCTACAGGATGCGGCCAAAGTCCTCGAGGGAGCCGATCTCCATCAACCACGCCTGTTTGCACATGCCGGACTGGTGAGTAAGACCTATTGGGGATGGGCTCTGTTAATTACAGGCAAACCCAGGGAGGGGGCGCTGATCCTTGATGCCGCTCGAGACTACGTCGACAACATCAACCCGGATGTCCAGATGCGGCTCATGACTCTTAACAACCTGGCGCTTGCCCGGTTCTCAGCGGGTGACCGGATGCAACTGCGACCCATCGCTGCCGCGGCGATGGAAACGCTGAAGCAGGTCGACAGGACTGACTTTGCAGGCGGTATTTCAAATGTGTTCTACCACGCAGTTGGGTTGTCCCCAACCAGTGATGTCTGGGCCAGCGAGGAGACGGCGCGGAACTTCATGCGGTCGCAGCATATCGAGCTGGGAGCTTATCTGGAGGCGCCGACGCTCTATGCCGCAGCGGCGCGCGCGCTCGCGCAGAGGGGTAACCCAGCGGCTGGCGCCGCTCTACTTGACGAAGCGCTTGGGGCGGCCCTTGCAACAGAGGAAAGGTGGTACGAAGCGGAACTCATGCGGCTGAAAGCTGAAACCGCGCTCGAGGCCGGGTTGATCAATGAGCCTGAAGCGATCCGGCTGATCATGCAAGCGCGAGAGATTGCGTGCGCGCAGAACGCCAACCTGTTTGAGCTCCGATCGGCCATCAGCCTTGCCCGGCTCTGGCGCACTTCGCCCGGACGCGGCCTGAACATCCGTGAAGTGCTCACGCCACTGCTCGATCAATTCGCTCCAGATGACGAACTGCCTGAGCTTGCAGACGCCCGCATTCTTCTTGACGAGGCATTTTCATCCCATTCTCGATCGCTCTAGCCTGCCTAATGTCCTCCAAATCCTGTTTGGGTTGCAAGTTTCTAAAGGTGGCCGAGCCGCGAAGAGTGTGCAGGGCAGCTTCTGGCAGATTTCGTTGAAAAAGTCCTCGTGATTGGCGGCGGATCGTGATTCCCTGATGTGGCATTCTCAGCAGGAGGATCGGGCCATGATGGGCGAGCGTCTCGTGATGCAGGAGAGCCTGTTCTACGAGTTCCGGCTCGAGGACCACATCCCGTCCGATCACCTCCTGCGGCGCATCGACCGTTTCGTCGACTGCTCCGGGCTGCGTCAGCATCTGGCTGGCTTCTACAGCACCACCGGACGGCCCTCGGTTGATCCCGAGCTGATGATCCGCATGCTCATCATCGGCTACTGCCTGGGCATCCGCTCCGAGCGGCGGCTCTGCGAGGAGGTCCACCTCAACCTGGCCTACCGCTGGTTCTGCCGTCTCGGGTTGGAGGGCAAGGTGCCGGATCACTCCACCTTCTCCAAGAACCGGCACGGCCGCTTTCGGGAGTCTGACCTGTTCCGTCACCTGTTCGAGGCGGTGGTGCAGCGCTGCCTCGACGAGAGGCTGGTGGGCGGTGAAGGCTTTGCGGTCGATGCCAGCCTGATCCACGCCGATGCCAACAAGCAGCGCTCCCTGACAGGGGCTGACTGGAGAACCCAGGACCATACTCAAGACGCTCCTCGGGCGGTGTGCGAGTATCTCGCTACCCTCGACGAGGCCGCCTGGGGTGCGGCGACTGATGTTGAGCCGAAGTTCGTCTCACCCTCTGACCCGGCGGCCCAGTGGACCGGGGCGATGCGTGGGCCCGCCTTCTTTGCTTATGCGGACAACTACCTCATCGACCTCAAGGCCGCCGTGATCGTGGACGTGGAAGCCTCTCGCGCGGTGCGGCAGGCCGAGGTGGGGGCCGCCCGCACCATGCTGGAGCGCACGGCTGAGCGCTTTGGCCTCAAGCCGGAGCGACTGGCGGCTGACAGCGCGTACGGTTCGGCCGAGATGCTGCACTGGCTCGTGGCTGAACAGAAGATCGAGCCGCATGTTCCGGTGATCGACAAGTCGACCCGGGGGGACACCTACACCTGTCCCGAAGGCAAGACCCTGACGACCAGCGGCCGGATTGTGAACGAGGGCACGACCCGCATCTACCTGGGTAGCACGTTCGATTGTGGTCCTTGTCCGTTGAAGGAACAGTGCTGTCCCAACACGCCGGCGCGTAAGATCCCGCGCAGCATGTATGAGCATGCCCGCGAGGTCGCGCGCTCCTTGAGGGGCACGCCGGCCTTCGAGCAGTCACGCCAAGGTCGCAAGCGCATCGAGATGCTGTTTGCCCATCTCAAGTGCATCCTGAAGATGGGACGTCTGCGGCTGCGCGGCCCATGCGGCGCTCAGGATGAGTTCCTGCTGGCCGCCACCGCCCAGAACCTGAGAAAGCTCGCCAAGCTGATCACCCCATCAGAGCCTCAGATGACCCAAGCAGGCTGAGGAAGGGCCAGGGAACGGCTCGGCGTGCCCCGTGCTTCCGCAAATAAAGCTTCGCCGCCGCGCCAGACAATTTGAGCGCCGACTTTGTCAACGCAATCGGCACAACGCGGAAGTTTGGCATATGTCCGCTTTGGAGCTGTGTCCAGTCATTCATATGCAAGGCCCTACTGCTGGATCTTGAAGCTTACGCTTCAAAGACGCTCACCAGATCCGGTCTGATTTCGCGAACCATGCGGTGAAGAGTAGTCCCGATCCTAGACAGTGTCTCAGGGCTGGCAGCAAGCTCCTCGTATTCGTGGGCATAGCGCCATCGGACAAAGGCTCTTGAGGCATCCCGAAGTTCAGACTCCATGCTCAGTATGTCCGTGTACCCGTAGTCCTCATCGATTCTGCCTCGCAGCTCCGGGGAGAGCTGGCTGTAGAGCACATCAAGCTTGTGCTCAGACCCGTCGTAGGTGCCTTCTGTTAGAAGCCGCAACAGCTTCAGGTACAGTTCGATGGCAAAGGCATAGCAAGCTGTCAGGCGACATGTAAAACTGGACCCCTAGCGACATGAAGAACTGGACCCCTCGCTCCACCTTTTGAGAGGACGAGATGAGGTCGAAGGAATGTCAGATTTCTCC
>JAFAAP010000295.1 GCA_023426505.1 Pseudomonadota bacterium | reverse complement strand
GTGGAGCAGACGCGAACGTACTCAACAGGCGCAGCCTTCTTGACGGGAAGATCCGCAGCCTGGGCGCTCACAACGGCGGCGAGACCCGCGGCCGATCCGAGCAGAAGGCTCTTAACGAGCTTCATGGAGTGTCTCCGAAATCATGTTCGTGGGGCCTGATCCCCAACGGCGAATGCAACATTACCCGGTGCGATTTCGGAGACAATCGCGCCAACGCCCAAGTTTGGAGCAGCAAGCGCCAAACTGCCCAAAAAGCGCTCATTCACGGAAGAGCCGGCGAACTTTCCAGCCGAATGTGACAAAATTTCAACAGCCCCGGACGATCTGCCCTTAGGTCAATCGTCAAACAGGAAGGGATCCTCGTCTTTGCATCGATAGACCGGGCATTGCGGGGTGTCTCGGGCAGGCACCCAAATCGGCTCGATATATTCGTTGATCTCGCAGAAGCTGCGGTCACGGACATACCGGTCATAAGTGTGGGTGCCTGTGCTCAGCACCACGGCACCTCTGGCAACGACGAGTTGCTGGATCTGACCGCACGTCATGCGGGGCGTGAAGGGACGCGGCTGCGCCTGTGCGCCGCCGGCAGTTGCCATCATGGCGATGGCGAGCACGAACTTCTTCATGGGATCGTTCCTGATCAGGGTGGCTCTCGACGAGAAAGCCCCGTTTCTGAGCAGGAAAACGCCGCAGGGGCAGCTTTGTTACCGAGGCCGCTTCACAGCATCGCGCGCAGGCGCTGCGCCATCTCGGTAGCCGCCGCGTAATCGGTCTTGCCGGAACCGAGCACCGGGATCCCGGCCACGAGGATCGCCCGCGGCACCCAGAGTTCGGGGAAGCCCTGCGCTTGGGCATGGGCCAGAAGAACATCCCGGTCGGCATCGGGCTTCTCGGTGATCAGCACGATCTGCTCGCCCTTGCGGGAATCCGGCAGCGAGACGACCACGTGGCTGAAGTCCGGCCACAGACCCTGCGTCATCGCCTCGATGGCGGCGAGGGACACCATCTCTCCGCCGATCTTGGCGAAGCGCTTGGCCCGGCCGCGGATCGTCACCATGCGGTCATCGATCGTGACGATGTCGCCCGTGTCGTGCCAGCCGCCTTCCGGAGGCCGGATGCGGCCGGGCGCCGCGGGATCGAGATAGCCCTTCATCACGTTCGGCCCGCGCACATGGAGCCGACCGCCCTCGTGGATTCCCTCCACCGGATCGAGCCGCCATTCGATGCCGGGCAGAATCGGCCCAGCGGATCCCGGGCGGTTCCGGTCGGGGAGGCTGACGGCGATCACGGGCGAGCATTCGGTCGCACCGTAACCTTCGAGGATCACGGTTCCGTGGCGGCTCCAGAGCGCACGCGTCTCATCCTTCACGCGCTCGGCGCCGGCGATCACGTAGCGCACGCCTTTCAGGTCGCTCTCGCCGGCCGCGCGCGCATAGCCCTGCAGGAAGGTGTCGGTGGCGAGCAAGATCGTCGCGTGCGTTCCCGCGATGAGCTTCGGGATCTGCCGGTAGTGCAGCGGGCTCGGGTAGAGCACCGATTTCATGCCGTTGAGGATAGCGGTGAGCAATCCCGCCGTCAGGCCGAAGGAATGGAAGATCGGCAGCGGGTTGAAGAAGACGTCGTCCGGGGTCAGCACGCCGCCGGCATGGGCCTTCACCTGATAGGCATTGGCCACAAGGTTGGCGTTGGAAAGCACGACTCCCTTGGGCTTTCCCTCCGAGCCCGAGGTGAACAGCACGACGCCGTCATCGTCCGGGCCGGTCCTCGCCTGCGCGTGGATACGGCGTGCGAACCAAGAATCCACAAGGCCCCGCAGCTTGTCGAAGCTGGTGATGGTCTCGCGCACATCCTCGAGCCACAGGATCCGCCGCCCTTCGCCGAGAGCGGCGATCACGTCGTCGAGCTTGCCCTGCTCGACGAAGCGGCGCGACGTGACGATCGTGCCGATCCCGGCCACCTCGCAGGCCGCCGTAAGGTTCCTGATCCCGGCCGTGAAGTTCAGGAAGGCCGGTACCCGCCCGAAGGCGTTCAGTGCGAACAGCGTGATGGCGATGCCCTGCACGTTGGGCAGAAGAACGCCCACATGCTCGCGCGGTCCGGTGAGCCTAGCGACCTTGCGACCAAGCACCAGGGCGCCGAGCACCAGCCGGCCGAAGCTGAGGGGCTGGCGCTCCGGATCCTCGAGGGCGATCCTGCCGCGGCCGAACCGGTCGCGCGCATCGAGAAGCGCGCCGAACAGCGTCTTGCGCGTGGTGGCGACGTCGAATTCGGCCATGGGCGATGTCCGTTCCGCAGGCGGTCAGCCCGCGGAGCCTTCCCGGATCGGCGCCTGATAGGCGAGGCCCATGTCCCACGGGAAGTAGATCCAGGTGTCCTGGCTCACTTCCGTGACGAAGGTGTCGATCAGCGGCCGCCCTGCGGGCTTGGCATAGACGGCGGCGAAATGCGCGTTGGGGAGTATGTCGCGCACGATTTTGGCGGTCTTGCCCGTATCGGTGAGGTCGTCGATCACGAGGACACCGCGTCCGGTGCCTTTGCCGATGGCCTTGATGGAAGGGGCGATGTCCTTGAGCACCTGCAGCTCGCCCTGGTTCTTGTAGTCGTGATAGCTCGCGATGCAGACGCTCTCGATGAGGCGCACGTCGAGCTCGCGGGCAACGATGGCCGCAGGCACCAGGCCGCCGCGCGTGATGCAGACGATGGCTTCGAACGGCCCGACGGAAGCGAGGCGCCATGCCAGGGCGCGGCAGTCGCGGTGGAACTGATCCCAGGAAACGGGGAAGGCTTTCGGAGAGGTCGGGGACATGGGTTTTCTCGCGGGATTATAG
>JAFAAP010000129.1 GCA_023426505.1 Pseudomonadota bacterium | reverse complement strand
GGTCTCGCGCTCGCTCGCCGCCTGCGAGGGCTCGCTGCTGGTGGTGGACGCCTCGCAGGGCGTCGAGGCGCAGACGCTCGCCAACGTCTACCAGGCCATCGACGCCGACCACGAGATCGTCGTGGTGCTGAACAAGATCGACCTGCCGGCGGCCGAGCCCGAGCGTATCAAGGAGCAGGTCGAGGAGGTGATCGGCCTCGATGCCTCGCAGGCCGTGCTGATCTCCGCCAAGACCGGCATCGGCATCGAGGAGGTGCTGGAGGCGATCGTCAACCAGTTGCCGCCGCCGCGCGCCGGCGATCCCGCTGCGCCGCTGAAGGCGATGCTGGTCGATTCCTGGTACGACGCCTATCTCGGCGTGGTCGTGCTCGTGCGCATCGTCGACGGCACCATGAAGAAGGGCCAGACCATCAAGATGATGGGCACCGGCGCCTCCTACAGCCTCGACCGCGTCGGCGTCTTCAGCCCGAAGATGCAGGAAATGGCGCAGCTCGGCCCCGGCGAGGTCGGCTTCTTCACCGCCTCGATCAAGGAAGTGGCCGACACCCGCGTCGGCGACACCATCACGGACGACCGCAAGCCCACGGCCCAGGCGCTTCCCGGCTTCAAGCCGGTGCAGCCCGTCGTGTTCTGCGGTCTCTTCCCGGTGGACGCGGCGGAGTTCGAGAACCTGCGCGCCGCCATGGGCAAGCTGCGCCTCAACGACGCGAGCTTCTCCTACGAGATGGAGACCTCGGCCGCGCTCGGCTTCGGCTTCCGCTGCGGCTTCCTCGGCCTTCTGCATCTCGAGATCATCCAGGAGCGCCTGGAGCGCGAGTTCAACCTCGACCTCATCTCCACCGCCCCGTCCGTGGTCTATCACCTGAAGCTGCGCGACGGCTCGACGATCGAGCTGCACAACCCGGCCGACATGCCGGACGTGATGAAGATCGAGACCATCGAGGAGCCGTGGATCCGGGCCACGATCCTCACCCCCGACGATTATCTCGGCTCCGTGCTCAAGCTGTGCCAGGAGCGGCGCGGAATCCAGATCGACCTCAACTATGTCGGCAAGCGCGCCATGGTGGTCTACGACCTGCCGCTCAACGAGGTGGTGTTCGACTTCTATGACCGGTTGAAGTCGATCTCGAAGGGCTACGCCTCCTTCGACTACCACATCTCCGACTACCGCGAGGGCGACCTCGTGAAGATGTCGGTGCTGGTCAATGCAGAGCCCGTCGATGCGCTCTCCATGCTGGTCCACCGCGACCGGGCCGAGGGCCGCGGCCGCGCCATGTGCGAGAAGCTCAAGGAACTCATCCCGCCGCACATGTTCCAGATCCCGGTCCAGGCGGCGATCGGCGGCAAGATCATCGCCCGCGAAACGATCCGTGCGCTGCGCAAAGACGTGACGGCGAAGTGCTACGGCGGCGACGCCTCGCGCAAGCGCAAGCTCCTCGACAAGCAGAAGGAAGGCAAGAAGCGGATGCGCCAGTTCGGCAAGGTGGACATCCCGCAGGAAGCCTTCATCGCCGCCCTCAAGATGGACAGCTGAGCCCTCAAGCATCGGACCTAAAGTGGCTTCGCACTTTTGGGTCCGATGCTCTGAACCGTCCCATCCAGCAAGTCACCGACGGCATGCCGGTCAGCACCGCGCATGCCGTTTTCGTTTCCGCTCCGCCGGGTTCAGTGCAGGAGCGTGCCCTCCCCGATGAGCTGTTGCAGCGGGAGCGTGAGAAGAACCTGACCATCGCTGTCCGTCACGCTGAGCGTCCAGGCGCTCCAGTCGAATTCGGCCGCGTCGTCCCCTTGGGAGACCTCGTGGATGGCCTGCAGCGCCTCCCTGCGGGCGTCGTGAACGCTGGCGACCTCCACGCCGATCTCGTCGATCAGGATGCTGTCGCCGGCGCGGAAGTTAAAATGGCAACGCATGAACGACCTCAGGGATATGACCGGCGGGGCGGCGCCTCGAACTCCGAGGGCGCCAAGCCTGTCGTCGAACGCGATGGCGAACGACGAGGGCATTCGAAAACGGCGTTTCGTCCCTGTCCGGGCCCATCGGCTCCTCCATCTGTCAGGCCGCTGAATTCAGCGTTTCTTCGAGTATTTCACAACAGGTTCACGCCGTGAAATCTCTTTTGCGTGCGCAAGAATTCAGAACTTGACCTTTGGGAGTAGCAATTACGAAACGATCTCTAAGAAAAGAAGGACATTTTTGCCACGAAAAAGGCCAAGTTTACCTTATTGCGGCACTGCCGGCACCGGCGGAACCTGATCCAACACGATGAGTTCACCCCCGGCACAGGGCTTGAACCCACCGCCGATCCGGAGCTGAACCACGAAGGGATCTTCACGATCCCGGATCAGGTGCGTCCACAACTCGGTCTCGTCCTGGGGGAGCCCGATGAACCGCCACCAAAAGCCAAACATCTCGTGAGGGATGGTTCATGTCTTCATCCTTGCGCACGACGCTTCCCACTTTGCTCGCACTCCTCGCCGGCTACGCGCTCATGCAGATGGGCAATACGCTCCAGGGGACTCTGCTCAGCGTGCGCGGCCACCTGGATGGCTTCTCCACCACCGAGATCGGCGCCGTCGGAGCCGCCTTCTGGGTCGGAATCGTGATCGGCTCTCTCTGGGCCGGCCGCGTGATTCAACAGGTGGGGCACACGCGCACCTTCGCGGCTCTCGCGGCCGTCGCGGCTAGCGTGGCGCTGCTGCATCTGCTCGTGGTTCAGCCGGTCGTGTGGATCGGCGCGCGCGCCCTCACGGGCTTCTGCTTCGCAGGGTTGTTCGTAGTGGTCGAGAGCTGGCTCAACGCCTCGGCGACGCCCGAGACGCGGGGCCAGATCCTCGGTTTCTACGGCATGACCGGCCTCATCGCCGGGATCGGCGGCCAGATGCTGCTGCCGACGAGCGACCCGGCCGGCTTCCAGCTCTTCTGCTTCGTGGCCATGCTC
>JAFAAP010000052.1 GCA_023426505.1 Pseudomonadota bacterium | reverse complement strand
CCGATATACGGTCACAACAGCCAAGGTTCAAACGATGCGAGGTTCACGAGATGAATGCGGCTCCCGCCGCAGCGCCTGTCCATCCTCTCCCTGAAAGGGAGAGGGCCTTCGGCGCAAGGGCTGCTAATGGGATGGACCGGCCGTGCTTACCGGCGCACCCGTCATGAAGGGGCAGCTCAGTACGAGGACTTGAGCCATGCCAAACGCTCCGTTTCATCAGATTGCTACCCTTGGCGTCGACATTGGCAAGAAAAGCTTCCATCTGATCGGCCTGGATGCGCGAGGCACCATCGTCCTGCGCTAGAAGCTTTCGCGGGGGCAGCTCGAGCAGCGTCTCGCCGATATGCCAATCTGTCCGATCGGCATGGAGCTTGCGTCGGAGCCAATCACCTCAGTCGCTGGTCCTCGGCCACGACGTGAAGCTGATCCCCGCTCCGTTCGTGACACCTTTCCGCAAGAGCCACAAGAACGATTTCCGTGATGCCGAGGCTATCGCTGAGGTCGTGCAGCGCCCCACCATGCAGTTTGTAACGACCAAGACCGTCGAGCACCTCGATCTAAAAGCGCTCCATCTCGTCCGAACGCGGCTGGTGAGCCAGATGGCAGCAGTGGCCAACCAGATCCGTGTCACCCTGCTGGCGCGCGATTGCGGTGCACCAGAGGCTTCGCTCGCTGCGTCAGGTTCTACGGAACATTCTCGCTCAGCGAATGGACGTGCTCACGCCCCGCATGACGCACATGATCGAGGGGGCTGATGCAAGGACTGGCAGCCTCTGGATGAGCGGATCAAGGCGATCACTGAGGAAGTCCAAGCTCTCGTGGCGGCGGACGAGGCCTGCCAGCGTCTGATAAGCGAGCCAAGGGCGTGACCGATCATCGCCAGTGCCATGGTGGCCAGCATCGGCACCGGAGCCGCCTTCAGCCAGGGACATGATTTCGGGGCTTGGCTTGGTCCCGCGCCAGAACTCCACCGGTGACAGCACCCGTAACCAGAGGCTTCAAGCGCTCTCGATTGCGGCGGTCCGGGGTCATTTCCACCACTTCACGAACCCCTCCGGGGTCAATTCTATCTCAGGCTTCTGCATTGTCCGATGACCCTTGCCTTTCACCGTCTTGGGATCTCGGATTCGCTTGGACGCATTTCGGGTCGTGGAGGCCTCAAGGGACCGAGTTACCGTGATCGGATCACCGGAATGGGGCATCCTGGCGGTTTCACGGACCTGCCGTGCCGGCGGTGCGGCGTGCGGATTCGGTTTCCGCGTGGCGGGTGTCAAGCGGGGCTGAACGACTGCCTTACGTCCCACTGCCTTTGTGCTGGTTCGCTTCTGGCGAGTTCGGGCTATTGGCTCAAGGGCGGCTGGGGTAGCACCATGGCCTGGGATTGCGTCTCCAGTCTCCGCTATATCCAAGTCGAACAAAGCCGAGATGTCATCGGACTCCAGAACCTTTCCTGTATCGAGCGGCCGGCTCGAGATTGACAGCGCCGTGTCGAGATCAGCCACCAGATCTTTCTCATCCACCGCACGCAACTGGAACAGTAGCTCGGGCCTCTCATCGAGTCGGGCTCCGACGCCATACAGCACCGCGGCAACGTGCTTACACATCGTGGCTACGTCCGGGCAGGTACACGAGAACCGGATATCCGACGGCTTGGGGAACAAACCTCTGTCCTGGCGGCAGATCCGCTCCATAGCGCCCTTGGAGAACCGGCCTTGCAGCAACTCGACGAGGGAATCGATGCCGCCGGCGCAATCCGTACAGATCGACCGCCATAGCGTCGATTCCAGCGCCGTGATGGAGACAGACACCCTGTAAATCGATGATCCACTGACGATTGCCTTGATCTCCATCGCCGAGATCTGAAGATCGATCACTGCACCATTGCGAACATAGGTGCGGCCACGCGGCAGGCGGTTGTCGAAGTCACGATAGCTCTCCAGATTGTCGCACCATGCCCTGCCCCAGAACGTCTTGGCGATGGTGCGTCCCTCCAGGATGACAGGGGCGACCGGACGCCCTTTCTTGCGCAACTTCTCCAACTCACGCGCGGCTTGCTTCCGGCGCGTCGCAACGGGAACGTAGGGGGGCCATGCTTCATCGAACCAAGGAGCCATCCGCCTTACTCCGTCATAACCGATTTCAGGTCGAGAGCCACCATCTGCAGTAGATCCTCGTCCTTCATTTCGGTCAGATTGATCTCGCTCTCGCCAGCCAACAGATCATCCGACAGTCCCTTTTTCGCCTCGATCAGTGCGTCGATCTTCTCCTCCACTGTACCCTGGCAGACGAATTTGTGGACCAGCACGTTGTTCTTCTGGCCGATTCGGAAGGCGCGATCCGTGGCTTGGTTCTCCACCGCCGGGTTCCACCACCGGTCGAAATGGACGACGTGAGAGGCCGCAGTCAGTGTCAGCCCCGAGCCCCCGGCCTTCAAGGACAGGACGAAGAACGGCACGGTCTCGTCTTCCTGGAAGGTCTGGACCAAGGCCCGGCGGTTCTTGACCGCAGTGTCGCCATGCAGGACCAACCCACTTCGGCCGAAAATCCCCCCCAAATACGCCGCCAAGGGCGCTGTCAACTCGCGAAATTGGGTGAAGACCAGCATCTTCTCTTGGCGGGCAGCGACTACCTCGGCAATCTCGCGCAGGCGGGCCCACTTGCCGCTATCTGCCTCGGCCCACGTGCCATCATTGAGCCACTGCGAGGGATGATTGCAGATCTGCTTCAGCCGCATCAGCATCGCCAGCACGATACCTTTGCGCCGGATCCCGTCAGCATCCTGCAATGTTTCGGCCAGATCCGTCACCGCCTCGGCATAGAGGGCGGCCTGCTTGCGGCTTAGCGAGCACAGCGCCTTGACTTCCGTCTTGTCTGGCAGGTCGGCAATGACGGTTCTGTCGGTTTTCATCCGTCGCAGGATGTAAGGCCGGACCAGATCGCGCAGCGGGCCGTATGGGTTATGCGGCCGCTCGGCCAGCGCCTTGGTATAGCGGCCGAACTCCTTCGCGCTTCCGAGCAGGCCGGGATTGATGAAATCGAAGATCGACCATAGGTCGCCGAGGTGGTTTTCCACGGGCGTTCCGGTCAGGGCGATCCGGGCTTCAGCCTGCAGGGTCTTGGCCGCCCGGGTTTGCTTGGCATTGGGGTTCTTGATTGCCTGAGCCTCGTCCAGCACCACAAAGCGCCAGGATGTTTTGCCTAGGACCGGCAGGCGCAGCAGCGAGCCATAGCTCGTGATCACCAGGTCCAGGCCGGATAAATCTTCCACCGTCATCTGATTGAGGTCTTCGGTCGCCATTGCTGAGGGATGGACGATCCTCGCCTTCAGGTCGGGGGCAAAGCGCGCGATCTCCGCCGCCCAGTTGGCCAGCAGCGATGCCGGAGCGACCAGCAGGCTCGACTTGCGCTCGGCTCTTTTCCGCTTCTGGATCAGCAGCAGCGATAAAACTTGAATCGTCTTGCCCAGCCCCATGTCGTCGGCCAGGCAGGCACCAAGCCCAAGTCCGCTCAGGAGGTGAAGCCATTCGACACCGGCCTTCTGGTAGGGGCGCAAGCGTCCCTTCAGGGCTGGGCCAGGGTCAACACCAGCACCGTCGGGATTGCGCAGCGCCCTCAGCGTCTCAGTCAGCCACGCTCCGGCCGTGATGTGCGACCAGTCGGCAGCCGCAGCGGGCTCGTCATCCACCGCGGCATCAGCGCCGGCCAACAGCCGCATGGCCTCAGCAAAGGTGAGCCCCTCCTGTTCGGCGATGTCCTGCACCTCCTTGAAGCGGACGATCGCGCGTTCCAGACGTGGGCGGTCGACCTCCACCCATTGGCCCCGCAACAGCGCCAGCGTCTCGGTCCCGGCGAGCAAGGTGGCCATTTCCTCAGCAGTGAGCGGCTCACCCTCAAGAGTCACGTCCATGCGGAAGTCGAGCAGGGCGTCAAGGCCTGTTCCAGATGGCGGACGTGCGCCAATCGTGGCGGTGACCTGCGGGCGCGGCGGGCAGCCCGCGCGCCAGTGGGCGGGCAGGCGCACGACCACACCGGCGTTTTCCAGGTCAGGCACGCTGTTCAGGAGCCGTGCGGCCTCGGCTGGGCTCCAGCGCAAGGGATGAAAGATCTCTCCGGCATCGACCATTGCCTTGAGCCAGATTAAGCGCTCTGCCGCACGCTGCACCGGCACCAAGAGCGACAACAGCTTGTCTCGATTGGCGGCGCCGGCGTATTCGCGCAGGGCTTGGCTGAGTGGCACATGCTGGGCCTTTGCTTGGGCCGACAGGCGCGTAGTGTAGGTGGCCAGGAACGCGAACGGCCATTCCGGATCGCGGCGGTTCTCGGCCAGATTGAAGTGGACGCGGCCGATCAGATTCCAGGCCGGATTCAGGGCCCTGAGGAAGGTTTGCAGGTCGGAACCGGCTGCTGCAAATGACGTGGCAAGCGCGGTGCCGAGATCAACCCACAGCCCACGTAGAATATCGGCGGTCAGGTATTCCGCCCCCGGCATCATCGGGGCGGTGAGCACGAGTGTCGCAAGGTCGCGTTCGGTCGGTGGCGCAATGGTGGGCAAGACCGCGGCGGACGGCATCGCGCTTCCCCCGCCTGATCCGTGAAGACAGACCGCCTCGACGTAGCGTACGGCGAAATCGCGCCACCAGTTGAGGGCGGGCGGCAAGAACCGACCGATCTCGCCCGCTCCAAGCTGCAACAATCCGTCCCCGGGGCTGCGGCCAAAGGCACTGACCAACCGTGCCGCCACATTGCTTTCCAGGGTGGGCGCGTCGTCCGCCTCTTCCAGGAGGAGGCGCCCACGCGGGGTGAGACGCAACTGCATCTGGGTCATTGTGGTCGAGCGAGTTCCGAAATGTTTCAATCCGCGCGGTCCATTCTACAAAACCACAGTAGCCACTCAACATGGCCGAGGGCCCTTCGCAGGAAGCACTCGAATTTTTTGGGCGGTCGGCACCGATCTCGTCCGGATCGCTGCCATTCCACCCGATCGGCCGCCGCTGAAAGGGGCACATCGCCACGGCTCATCGGAATGCGCCACAAATGCCCAAGCTCTCTGTGTTTCCCACGAGGCGTCACCCTGACGCAACATGATCGTCCTGTCCCGCAGTCGATGTCTCGGAGGCGCGTCGATGGATCCCGCGCTGCCGATCATACAGGTGCATACTTCTATCTGTTGCCAGCGCGTCCGGCCAGAAGGTAAAGCCGGCGTGCTGCTGCAGGAACGGATCCCGTCCGCACCCCGGGACTAGGCATTCCTGCTTGCCCTTCGGGCACTGCGACAAGGGGCAGAGCCGGCCCCGATAGATGTTCTCCTCTCCTTGCAGAATGAAGATCTCAACCTGATGGTGAGCCACCCCGATCTGCTTTTCCTGGAACAGTTGATGGAGGGCCACGCTGCGGGCCCGGTTCAGCATCTGGAGTCTGTCCAAGCGGTTGAGCCATACCGCTAGATCGACATCCTTGCATTCATGCCAGATCGGAACGCCCCAGCGTCGGAGCGGCTGAAACCGCGGCACCTCGCGCCACAACGGCCGGGCCACCGAGCCGATCAACGCCACCACCTCAACCTCAGGCATCTCGGCAAGCGCTGCGGTCACGGCATCAGCGGCTAGGCGGAACTGCGCCTGCCGGTCCAGCATCTGGCGGTCCTGCGCGGCAATCTCCCGGCGTGTGCGGCGCCTCATGGTCAAACTCGTTCCAATTGAGCGTCAAAACGGAGCATACTTCATCGGTGACCTATACGGCGAACATGGACAGCAGCATGAGCGCTGCGGCGCCCCAGGCCACTATCCCCCACGGGCTCCGCATCGCCTGCCGTCGACCTCTGTGTGTTCTGCCATTGTCTTGCCTCTATGCATAGGCCGAGAGCGGTCCCTTGGCTTGGATCCTAGGTGTTAGACTTCGACCACCAGCAGACCTATCCACGTTTTGAGGAGAAGCGATTCTTAAGGTTGCCCATAGTAAGCCTCGGCATTGCTCAGGCAAATAGCTCTATCGAGATGGATCCATCGCCCAAAATGCAATTGCCACTTCTGTCATTGCGAGCGAGCATTCCGCCTCTCCGCTCACGTTGCTTGCCGAGTAGCCAGCGGGAGGCGAGCCGGACTGATTTTCTAGCCGATTACAGAACGGGAGGAAAAGCTCAATGAAGAGTCCATCCAGGATACGAGCGCCCATGTCCTCGGTTAATAGATGGCCTACGGCATGTGCGCCTGACAGAGCCAAGGCCCATCGAGCCCCAACCTACACCTCAGTCTATGTCGCAGCTGCGCTCCTCGCGTCTACAACCCCGGGGTGGGCTGCCCTCGACAAGGGGCCCTGCTCAGTCAAGAAGGAGGCGGATGTCGCCGCCAAGATGCGCGACGGCACCGTGCTGATGGCGGATGTGTACCGGCCGCAGGAACCCGGGAGCTATCCGGTGCTCTTGATGCGCCTCCCCTATAACAAGGACGCGGCGCAGACCTACGTCTATGCCAAACCCGAGGAGTACGCCTCTCACTGCTACATCGTGGTGATCCAAGACGTGCGCGGACAATACAAATCACAGGGCGAGTTCTACCCGTTCCGCGATGAGGGCAAGGACGGCTACGACACGGTGGAATGGGCGGCTCAATTGCCCGGAGCGAATGGCAAGGTTGGCATGTACGGCTTCTCCTATGTTGGGGCGACCCAGTGGCTCGCGGCAGCGGAGAAGCCGCCGCACTTGGTGGCGATCGCCCCCGCCCACACCTCGTCAGACTACTACGACGGATGGTCGTATGAGGGCGGCGCCTTCTCGCTTGCGTTCAAGCAGTCATGGCCACTGACCTCGATTGCCATGTCCGGGGTCCGTCGGCAGGGCGATCAGCAGCTGCTCGACGACATCCAAAAGGCTGCCTCTGACCTGCCAGCCCTGTATCGGCACGTGCCGATCAGCGACTATCTGCCGAACTCCCAGAACGATCAGCGGATCGCCCCGTATTACGAGGACTGGATCACGCACAATACCTGGGACGATTATTGGAAGCAGTGGAGCATTCGCACCCGGTATCAGGACATCCAGGTGCCGGCCCTGAACTTCGCCGGCTGGTACGATGTGTTCATGAAGGGCGGCACAGAGAACTTCATGGGCATGCGCGAGAAGGGTGGCTCGGAAGCCGCCCGCAAGGGTCAGCATCTGGTGATTGGCCCCTGGATCCACCTCCCTTGGGTCCAAAAGGTCGGCGAGATCGACTTTGGTCCGGAAGCGGCCAACCCGATCGACCGGCTGCATCTGCGCTGGTTCGACTACTGGCTCAAGGGTCAGGCCAACGGCGTGGATTCCGAAAAGCCGGTTCGGGTCTTCGTGATGGGCGCCAACACCTGGCGCAAGGCCGACAGCTGGCCCCTGCCGGAGACCAGGTTCACGCCGTACTACCTGCACAGCATGGGCCAGGCCAACACCCGCTACGGTAACGGGTCACTCTCGCTCGAGAAGCAGGAGGCCAACCAGCCCCCCGACAAGTACCGCTACGACCCCGCCAATCCTGTTCCAAGCGCGGGCGGGCATTCATGCTGCACCCCGGATGTGGCACCGGTCGGGCCCTACGATCAAGCCAAGATCGAAGATCGTGCCGACATTCTGGTGTACATGACCCGACCCTTTGAACAGAGCATGGAGGTGACCGGACCGGTCCAGGTGATCCTGTATGCGCAGTCCTCGGCCCCGGACACGGATTTCACCGCGAAGCTCATCGATATTCATCCGGACGGCAAGGTCTACAATCTTGGCAATGGGATCATCCGTGCCAGCTCACGGGAATCGCTAGAGAGGCGGATACCCATCGAGCCGGGCAAGGTCTATGAGTACAAGATTGACCTCTGGCCGACGTCCAACCTGTTCCGGCCGGGTCACCGCATCGGGCTGGAGATCTCCAGCTCGAACTTCCCGCACTATGACCGCAATCCGAACACGGGAACTGAGGTTGGCCAGGAGACAACCTTTAAGGTCGCGGATCAGACGATCCTGCACGATGCGGATCATCCCTCCAGGATCATCCTGCCGGTCATCCCGACTCCGGTGCAATCGAGGATCACGGCGTCCCGTTGAGTACCTCTGGCCCCGCCACGGCGGGGCCTCCTTGCGCCCAGACCTGCTGGGCATCACCGCCCCGCGCGTCTACGGGACCGGGACCCATTCCGATTTCGACGATCCCGCGACCCTCATCTATGGGCCGCAGGTTGATGGGTCGCTCGATCTCGTGGCGGTCGAAAACCTCGTTTTCCTTAAGGCTTGGTATACCGCCGGCACCATCGAGTTCCCGAAGTTCCAAGGAGTGGCCTACAGCACAATGGTGGATGATCCCGCTCCAGCCATTGACGAGGCTTACATGTTCGAGACGCGTTCCGACCGGCATGTCTGGATCTACAGAGAGAACCCCAACGGGGGTTCGCAGTGTCCAACCCGAGCGTCAACTGCAATCATCACCGCGATGGCGGCCACCGGCAGCATGCGAACCGCTGACCAAGGGCCCAGCAGGTCCCAGGCTCGGCTCATGCTGGGCTACTTGCTGAGATTCTGAATGACTCAGGCGTCACCACTTTGCTGCATCCTGATAGCCGCGCCAGAGCCTGAAGGCACCCGTCAGCGCAATGCTGGCGACGAAAACGAGAGTCCTAGCGTGTCGTGTGGTCCGAATACGAACCACGTCGCCTTCGAACTGATTACACAGGCGGCCCGGGAGGACGGCATCCCTTATCAGGTGAGCGTCAAGCCAGGCGGTACTGCAACGGATGCCAGCACGATGCAGATCAACAGAGGCGGCATGGCCACTGGTCTCCTGGGAGTGCCCCTCCGTTACATGCACACGCCCTGCGAGCTCTTGAGCCTCAAGGATGTTGAGGATGGCGCCCGCCTGATGGCAGCCTATAGCCGCCGGGTGAAACCCGATACCGATTTCACGCCGCGATAGGGGCTTCCGGATCGAGCAAAGCTCATGACTCAGCCGTGACCGCGTCAGTGCGGCCCCACGAAGCCGCAATGGGTGCGACCGGTCAAGAAGCGAAAGGCTTTTCGGGATTCCTGCTCACCACGTCTTCCACATGCTCCCCAATCGCAAGAAGATCCGCGTCCCGCCCTTTGCCGGCGAGAACCTGAAGACCAACAGGCAGCCCTCCTGCCTGGGAAGTCACAGGAATCGAGAGACCGCATAGATCGAGATAGTTTCCGATGCGCGTGAAGCGCGACATCGGGAAGACCGCTTCGTCCACACTCCCAAGAGGAACCGGCGGAAGGGGGGTTGTCGGAAGCACGATCACATCATGAGACTCGAGAATCGGCTGGAAGCTTCGTATGGCCTCTTGCCGCTCCTCGAGTGCGGCCTGATAGCGGACTGGATGGATATCTCTGCCAGCCAAGGCACGCTGGCGGACAAAAGGATCGATTGGAGTTGTGGCATCTTCGACGATCCTGTGGAGCGTTTGATAGGCCTCAAAAGCCATGATCTCGCCGTTGAGGCGCTGGTACTCGGTGAGAGGAAGCGGCATGCGGACTGTCTCGACGATCTCCACCATGTCCCGCAACTGCTCGATCGCGTGATCGAATTTCTGGACAACGAGATCATCAAGGGGCTCAAGCTGACCCTGATCAACAACGCCGACACGCGTCCGTTTCGCGGGCTTTGCAGGAGGTGGCACTTCGGCACCTGTGAGAGCCGCAAACATGAGACGGGCGTCACGCACGCTGTTCACAAGCGGACCGATGGTGTCGAAGGTTGGGCTGAGTGGCGCAACGCCCGCCGTCGAGATGGCGCCGACCGTTGGCTTGAACCCGACGATTCCGCACAGGGCCGCCGGAATTCTGATCGAGCCGCCTGTATCGGAGCCAATCGCGACTGGTACAAGACCAGCGGCGACGGCCACTGCCGATCCGCTGCTCGACCCGCCCGGAACCCGGTGGATAGTCCGGTCCACCGGATTCCACGGTGTGCCATTGGCATGATTGGTCCCCCAACTTCCGAAGGCGAACTCCACCATGTGGGTTGTGCCGATCACGATGAGCCCGGCTTCCTTCAGCCGCTCGACAAAGGGGGCCGTCGCGCGCGCCTTTTCGGTACTGTAAGCGCGGGATCCGAACCCCGTCACATGCCCTTCGATATCGACCAAGTCCTTGATGGCAACCGGAATCCCGTGCAGCGGTCCGCGGATGCTCCCCTGACGGCGCTCACTGTCGAGACGTCTGGCATCCGCACGTGCCTCCTCACGAAAGAGGGAAGCGAACGCATGAAGCTTTCCGTTCTCGCTCTCGATCCGGGCAAGACATTGCTCCACCAGAGACTGGGATGAGAGACGGCCGCTCTCCAGCATTCGTCCCAGGGCCGAAAGCGTCCCGATTCCGGTATTGCTAGTTTCGTCCATCGTTGACCCCGCTGCGGATTGGCCTGTCTGTTGGAGTGTAGGTTGCCGGTGAAATGCGCCCTCGCGCAACATGGATCTCCTCGCCTGCCTGTCGCGACTTGAAGCCCTGCAGCCCCTATGCCGCGACAGCCACAGAGGACCACGGCCCTTGTTCTCGCAGGGCGTACCAGCCATGGTTTGAACCCTGCGGACCCGCCTCGAGGTAGATGATTAGATGGGCTTTTTGGAATTTGGAGAACAGGCGCTGAATGGGCTGATCATCAGCACGTTCTACGCCCTCACTGCGCTCGGTCTTGCGCTGATCTTCGGCGTCTTGCGGATCGTGAATTTCGCCCATGGCGAATTGTACATGCTTGGGGGATACGCAGGATACCTGGTGGTCACCATTCTCGGGCTGCCGCCTGTGGTAGGTGTGATCGCCGCCGCGGCTAGCCTACTGGTGTTCGGCGCGCTGCTCGAGCGGACGCTCATTCGTCCTGTCTATACGGGCAAGGTCGACCGCCCGGACGAATACGCCATTATGATCACGTTCGCCTTGTCAGTCCTCCTGCTCAACCTTGCCAACAGCGTCTTCGGGCCATGGCCGCAGCGGCCCGCGCCGATCTATCGGGGGCGCGTGGAAATCGGCGAATTGGTTGTCAGCGGTGACAGGCTCGCAGCCGCAGGGGCCGCCTTGGTCCTGATCCTAGGGGTAATCCTGGTCCTGCGCTACACGTGGATCGGCCGGGCCGTGCGAGCGGTCAGCCAAGACCGGTCGGCGGCTGAGACATTTGGCGTCGACATCAATCGGACTTCCATGCTAGCCTTCGGCGCGGGAGCAGCCCTTGCGGCCGCAGCCGGGGCCCTGATCGGACCGGTTTTCAACGTCACGCCGCCGATGGGCGTCATCCCGTCGATCAAAGCCTATATCGTGGTGGTTCTAGGCGGGCTCGGCTCGATCCCCGGCGCCCTGATCGGAGCTTTGATCCTCGGACAGGTCGAGAGCTTCGCCACAGTCCTGATTCCCGACACAAGCCGCGCTCTAGCCTATAAGGATGCCTATGGGCTTCTGGTCCTGGTCGGCATCCTGCTTCTCCGTCCCCAGGGACTCTTTGGACGCAAGGAGCGCCGAGCATGAAAGCCAGTCGCACAGGGGCAATCGTGGGAGGGGCCGTTGTCCTCGCAGGACTCGCGGCCCTGCCGCTCACAGGCATTCAGACCTACTGGATCTACACTCTGACCATTGGATTTTACTACGCACTTTTGGCAGCAAGCTGGTCACTCCTCGTGGGCTATGTCGGCCGGATCAGCTTCGCACAAGCAGCCATGAGCGGCTTGGGGGCCTACACATCGGCGTTGAGTATCCAGCACCTGGGCTTACCCCTGCCGGTGTCTCTCATTGCCGGGGTTGTTCTCGCCGGTCTGGTGGGGGTTTTCATCGGCTGGCTCACCCTGCGCCTCCATGGGGCCTATCTCGGCCTTACCACGATCGCTTTCGCGGAGATCTTTCGCATCACAGTCACGGCCGAGCATGGGCTAACGGCCGGGAGCCTGGGCTTGAGAGCGCCACCGCTAATTGAGGGCGGGAGCCCCATAGCATACTACTATCTGTTCCTCGGCGTGACGATTGTCTGCCTAGCGTTGATGCTGCTTCTGCTCCGGTCCCGGATCGGCTTGTTTTTTCAGGCTATCCGAGAGGATGAAGATGGAGCAGCCAGCTTAGGGGTCGGAGTTACGACCTGGAAAATCATGGCATTTGCAACATCAAGCGCCTTTGCCGGTCTCGCAGGCGGCTTGTACGCCCACTTCGTGCAACTGATTACCCCTTCCATGATGTCTTTGCAGGAAATGGGCTACGTTCTCGCAATGGCAGTGATCGGCGGCTTTCACAATGTCGTCTACGCCGCACTGGGTGGGCTTCTCCTTCAGCTTGGCCTCGAGGGGCTGCGTGAAGTCGGCGAGTGGCGGCTAGTCGTCTTCGGCTTGGCGGCAATCCTTATCCTGCGATTCGCGCCGAACGGTCTGTTCGGCACGATCATCGGTTTGATCGAACGCAAGGGAGCGGGACGATGAGCGCCCAACTGACGATCAAGGGCTTGCGAAAGCAGTTCGGCGGCCTCGTGGCCCTCAACGACATCGATCTGGAGTTTCAGCCGGGAGAGCTTGTTGGGCTGATCGGACCAAACGGGTCCGGCAAGACGACACTGCTGAACATCATCGGCGGCTATTATGCGCCGACTACCGGGGCAGTGCATTTCGAGGGCCATCGCATCAATGGCCTTTCGCCAAGCCGCTTGGCCCGTCTGGGAATTGGACGCTCGTTCCAGGTCACCAAGGTCTTTCAGCGGCTGAGCGTGCTCGAAAACATGCAGGTCTCAGCTCTGACGGATTGGAAAACCTCCCGAAGCGATGCCCGAGGGAAAGCTCTTGAACTCCTTGGCGCCCTAAACCTGACCCGCCTTGCCGAGGAGCGGGCGGGACGCCTGTCCGGCGGCCAGGCAAAGCTCCTGGAGTTCGGCCGGATTATGATGCTTGAGCCCAAGCTCGTACTTCTGGATGAGCCGTTCGGCGGCGTGCATCCCGAACTAAAGCGCTTCATGTACGACACGATCCGGGCGTGGAATGCCCGTGGGGTCACCATCATCCTCATCAGCCACGACATGGGATCGATCTTCGGTCTCTGCCGGCGGGTCGTGACCCTCAGCTATGGTGACATCATCGCCGATGGCGATCCGGACGTCGTCCGAAACGACCCCGCTGTCCTTGAGGCTTATCTGGGAGATCACCATGCAGCTTGAGGTGAAAGAGGTCTCCGCAGGATACCAGCGTGACATCGACATCCTTCGTGGCGTTTCCGTTGTCGCGCGGCCTAGACAGCTCACGACGATCATCGGCGCCAACGGCGTCGGCAAGTCAACCCTGCTGAAGACAATCATTGGTCAACTGCGTCCGCACACGGGCCGGATCACTTACGGTCCCCATGATCTGACAGCCCTCCCCACCCGGGAACTCGTCCGGATTGGAATTGCCTACGTTGCCCAGCGACATGCGTTATTCAAGGAGATGACGGTCTCCGAGAACATTGAAATGGCGACCTGGAGCTTCCGCCATGAGCGTGATCGGGCAAAGACCGCCATAGAGCGGGTCTTTGCCCGCGCGCCATACCTCAAGGACTTTACAGGACGCCGCGCCGGTCTGATGTCCGGGGGGCAGCAGCGCCTGATGCAGCTTGAGCTTGCCCTTATGAGCGACCCTCAGCTTATTCTCGTCGATGAACCGACCGTCGGCCTGGACCCGAAGCGCGCAGGGGTCATCTATGACCACTTGCGCCGCCTCGTTGTTGAAGAGGGGCGAACGATTCTTATGGTCGATCAAAACGTCATCGCCGGAGTGAATGTGGCGGATTATATCTATGTTCTAGAGCTTGGGACGAACAAGCTCGAAGGCACCAAGGCAGTCTTTGACGCGGAGTACCGTGAGACGATCGCAGAGTGGCTGTTCTAGCCACCCTACCCTCCACCGTTCCAAGCCTCCCAAAGAAAAGCCCCGACGGATCCGGCGGGGCTTCTTGTTGTCACCCTAATATGCTCCCCATTACGGGTTCAGAATGAGCTTATCCACGGTTGCCTGAGAGCGGGGCCACAGGATCGCGGCGTCCGTCGGGGTTTGGTTCGACTTCGTGTACTGAATGACGAAGATCGGCACCTCAGGCCATTGCTGGAACTTCCACGCGGGTTCCGTGGTCTGGGGGAAGTGGATGGTGCCGCGGGTGCCCTCCCACTTCAGGTCGCGGAGGGCTTTCTGAATGGCTTCACGGTCGGCGCTGCCGGCCTTCTTGATCGCCTCGGCCACCACCATGATGCCATCGTACCCTTCCATCGAGACCGCATTGGCCGGGCGCTTAAACTTGGCCTCGAACGCCTTGCCGAACGAACGTGACAGAGGGGTGTCAGGCTTGCCCGGGAGTCCAGCCGGATTGCCGATCACACCGACGCCGCCATCTCCGACGACATTCCAGAACTCCGGCTCGAGAACATCCGATCCCGCCGCGAAGATCGCCGTTTTCCGGCTTGGAGCGATGCCAAGGTCGGATGCCTGGCGGAGCATCAGGAGAAGGTTCGATCCGGTGAAGCCCGCCACGATCAGGTCAGGCTGTGGGTTCGCACGTTTCAGCTGGAGGAGCTGCGGCGTAAAGTCGTTCACGGTCCGCTCGGCCGTGAACGACGTCACCTTCGCTCCCGTATTCTCCAGGTTCTTCGTGAAGACATCGATGATGCCGAAGCCCCAGTCCGAGTTCTCCGAGATGATCGCGATGTTCTTGAAGCCAGCTTCCTTCACCCAATCGGCAGCAACGGAGTAGACAAGGGAGTTGGCAACGGTAATCCGGAAGACTTGCGAAATCTTTGCCGCCGTCACCGCGTCGGACCAGCACTCGTCAGCGATGAATGCCACATTGTGCTTCTGAGCCAGCGGGCCAACAGCAGTGCAGACCGCGCTGTGCGCCGCTCCCGTCACCGCTACGACCCCCTCCTTGGAGACAAGCCGCTCAAATGCCGCCACGCCTTTTTCCGGAACGCCGGACGTATCCTCGACGACTACTTCAACCTTCTTGCCAAGGAGGCCACCATTGGCGTTGATCTCGTCGACGGCGATCGCCATGCCGTCGCGCAGGGACTCGCCGCTCTGAACGCCTCCTGGGGGCGAGAGAGGAGCGATGCCGCCAATCTTGATCGTCTCTTGCGCAGCCGCAGAGCCGACCACCATAAGGGCGGTGATGGCTGCGGCTGTCGTCAGCCTGAACATCTTCATTCGTTTCTTCTCCGTCCGTTCCCTCGCCCGAAGCCTGTCGATGAAATCTGCGGGCGAAACTGCCTGCTTGTCAGCGGACAAATTGTGGCCTTCCGCTTGTGTTGAGCGCAACACCTGAGCATACAGACAGCTGACGCGATCTGACGCACTGGGAAGGACAACAAATGGGAGGGTTCGACTCCACAAGCGCGGTGTTAGCCACAAACCTCAGGCTTCTATGTAGTTATCACGTATCAACGTCGGAGGTTTGCCGCCGCCTTGGATTGAACCGTCAACAGTTCATGAAATATCTAGCAGGCACTGCGTTCCCCTCGCGGCATAACCTGCGGCGGATCTGCGATTTCTTCGGCGTCGACGAATACGAAATCCTTATGCCCCATGAACAGTTTCGGGAGATCGTGCGCCTCCAGCCTCAGGGACAAGCCGATTCCTTAGCGGCACCTCCCACGATCCGCGCTCTGCTCGGCCAAGCTCAGCGTCAGAAAGCGCAACTCGCAAAGTACGTAGGATATTACTACAAGTACTTCTATTCGTTCTCGTCGCCCGGCTTGATCCTGCGCTCCTTGGTCTGCGTGTACACTCAGGGGGACTACACCCTCTATAAAACCATCGAGCGGCTAAAGCCGCCGGACGCGCGGGTCACCCCCTACATCTTCAAGTATACAGGACTTCTCCTAAGCGTTGGGGACCGACTGCACATGATCGACCACGAGGCGGTCGTCGGGAATGAGATTTCGCAGACGATCCTTTTTCCGTCTTACCGCAACCGCGTCATCAATCTGTTTGGCCTGATGATCGGCGTTTCAGGGACGGAAGCGCACCAGCCGACTGCTGCGCGGGTGGTGCTTGAATATGTGGGCCGCTCAGTCAATTTCCGGCAGGCCCTGGAAGGCTGCAGGCTTTGTCCGGAAACATTCAGCGCGATATCCGATGTTACTCTAGAGTATCTGAGAAGCTCACCCTCCTCGAGTAAACTATTACGCGCTGAGACGTTTTAGCGACCTCTGTTACGGCAGGAGAATTGCTATCAGGATAGCAGACCAAGTAGTTAGTTACCTCATCGGTCAGCTCGATCAACGCCGGCGAAACGTTGTCTACAGCCTCATCCAGAGGTGACGGAGCAGATCGGAATCGATCTTATGTTCCGCCAGGATCAGAAAGATCCTGGCGTGACCAACTTGCTCGAGATCGTGCGCCAGGACCAGCCCTAAAACCGACAAACGTCCGGCTCGGGTCACGAGCCGTAGAATAGCGCAAAAAACGGGAGGTGCGACTTATCCTGGTAAGCTGACCAAGGGCTTGGAGGGATTGATCAGTTCTTTGGACACCCGCATGGTCGGCAATCCCATCGATCCGAGTCCGGACCGCGCTCAGGCTCGTCGGACAAGTGCTATCCGAAATCAGGGACCGCTTGGCCGCAAGCGAGAGCGTGAAGCTATCGGGCATCGGCATCTTCACAATACGCACAAGGGGCAATTGCGTCGGCCGCAATACTAAAATCAGAATGGAAATCCCAATCCAGCCCTGTCGGGTCGTCGTGTTCAAGCCATCGGATGTTCTCAAAGCTTATAATAGCTGCAACGCCGTCAATGGGGACGAGTAGCCCGCGAGCTTGCGGGAATTGAAGCAGAAGTCGTGTCGTCTGAAAGACCCGGCTCCCGTGCTCTGGCAGGAACTTGATGTAGGTCGACGCGACACGATTCTGAGCGGCGGAGAGTTACCATGCGCCGTGAGTCCGCAACGGCGTTGATCCGCGATTGTGGTTCGTCGAAAAGGCGCGGGTGCCGTTCCAACTTGAGTTCCGCCGGCATATCGCCAACACCCTGTTCGATTTCAATAACGGCAGACCAGACGCGGCCTGGAATGCGGGCGTGGAGGCAGCACATAACAACCCGTCTATCGTTGACGCGGGATCTGCCCCTGCCGTGGCTCACAGCGTGGTCCGGGTGCACCATAGTCACGTTGACGTTGGCGCCGGCATCGCGACGGTGGGTCATCATAGTCGTCGAAGCGCCCGTAGTTGCGCCGGCCGGCACGATACGGACGCTCATCCCAGTAGTCAGGCTCGCCCCAGTATGCACCTAGCTCCCTAGGTCCACCTCAGACCCAAGTGACTAAGTTCTGATCCGTAAGATCGGCGGCGTACCTCGTCACCAGCCGGCCTCTGAAGTCAGAACTTCCCTGGATGGGTATCACTCCTCAGGGCTGCCGAAATCCGCCCCATAGACGCTTCCGAAACTGGCTGCCATGAGGGCAAGCGTCCCGCATTTACGGCAGATACAGTTAACGTCGTTGATCTGAACAAGGCAAGCTCTTCACAGGGCCAGTAGGAAGATTGGGTCTTTACGTCGGAACCAATGCTGAACCCCTCGAAAAGTGTCCTGCCACGACCTGAATGCCTGCCGAGGCCGCCGGTCAGAGCCACTCGTTGGCTAAGTCCACAAATTAGATCTAAATCTGCCACTGTTGTATTGGGCGCACCATCTTTACCATAAGGTCGCGGAGCGAAGGCTCGAGTGACACAATGGAACAAGAAAGGCCCGGGATATGCCCGGGCCTTTCTGCTTCGCGAGAGCGAACAGTCTTAGTAGGTGCCGAACTTGAAGTTGAGCTTGGCGCGGGCGACGAAGAAGTCGTTGTCGTTGTCGTCGTCGCGGCCGGGCACGAACACCGGCAGCACGGCGCCGCCCGGAGTGGTCTCGGTGCCGATGAAGGCGCCGCTGTTGGAGCGGTCGAGGCTGACCCACAGGCCTTCGATGCCGGCGGTCAGGTTGTTGGTGAAGGCGTACTCGAAGCCGGCGCCCAGCACCCAGCCGGTGCGCACGTCGTCGTCGTTGACGAAGCCGTTGACGCCGCCGAAGCCGTTGTTGTCGTCAGCGCCGCCATAGGCGAAGCCGCCGGTGGCGTAGACGAGCGCGCGGTCGAAGGCCACACCGACGCGGGCGCGCACGGTGCCGAACCAGTCGATGCCGCCGACCGTGCCGGCGGGCACGAAGGTGACCGGGAAGCCGGCCGGCACGACGGCCACGCCGTTGGAGCCGCCGAGGTCGGCCCACTGCAGGTCGGCCTCGACGCCGAGCACGAACGAGCCGATCTGGTAGTTGTAGCCGATCTGGCCGCCGCCGACGAAGCCGTCGCCGTTGTCATCGCCGAAGGTGACGACGCCGGAGGCGAGCGGCGCGGTCACGAAGGTGCCGGCCGGGACGAACACAGAAGCGCTGTTGTTGCTGTCCTGCCAGCCGTAGCCGGCGTTCACGCCCACATAGAAGCCGGTCCAGGTGAAGAGCGGAACCGCCGCCACGATCGGCGCCGGAGGCGCATAACGGGCCGGGAGATCAGCAGCCGAAGCAGCCGAGATGCCGGCAGTGGTGAGGGCGGTGGCGGCCAGCAGGCCAAGAAGACGGGTTTTCATGATCGGGCTTCCTTCATGCGAGGAGTCGCCCGAACAGGCTACGACTAGAGGCTTAAAAAAATCTATGGCAAAGCTGCAACACTGACGGTCTTTCTAGATCACCCTTGCTTTTGCAGACTGCGGCATCTCTGTATGTGGTCCCGAATATAGATATTCGCCAATTTCTCGAGCCAAACTGTCAGCTTGTTGACTTGGCTGATGTCATATGCGCTACTGATTAAGTTTTCGGATCGTCTCCGAAGGCGAGGAGAAACTTAACCCTGCCCCACCACGTGGGCAGGGTTTTTTCTGTCAGGGGGCAATCCACGAAAGTTCATCCTTTGAACCGTGCCGTAACATTCCAACAGAAGGCACGCGGCCTCAAACCCTCGAAGTATGCATCGAAACTCCGGTAGGACATCCCAGCCTATGATGCGAGGAGAGATGTCGCCTTCGTCTGTCTCGTGGCATCGACCGCTGTCTGCTCTTTGCAGCAGGCGGCAGGGCCTATGGCAGATGCCCTGCACGACACCAAGAAACGTCGTGATGCTGAAGGATTCGGTGGTGCGGGCAGCAATACGTCCGAGGTACTGATGACCCTCTTGCCAATGGATACAACGGCTGCGACGAGTTCTCCGTTCGGAATGTTTTGGCGCGCGTGAAACGCACAAAAGGTTTTGGGCAGAGAGGCGCCGGTTGAGGCGGGTCCCTTTGTAGGCGCCGCATCCGGTACGAGCGATTCGAAGGGGCAACTGCTGCCACCTGACGAGAGCTTCGGCAATGCCAGGCCTGACACAGAGATTGGTCAGCCCGGCGTATTGTCGCTTACGGAAACAACAACCCCTCCCCTCAGCTATGAGTAGCTGACTCTGTAACAGCTATGGAGAGGATGCTAGTTGGAATAACCCGTTGGCGCGGGGCCGCAGATCAAGGATGTCACCACTGGCTCCACCACGACTTCTTCAGGGGTTTCGCCAACGCAATTCGGGTCCGCAAAGTATGCGTGTCGCAGACGAGGCGCAGCGCGTGCTCTGTGATTTCCTCACCATATTGCTTCCGCCATCGGTCTTGGCTGATTTGAACCTCATCATAGAACACTCGGCCGAAGTTTTTTCCCTCGTTCACCACAGAATGAACGATACGGTCATGGACCTCATTGGCTAGTGCCTCAGCCTTTTCGACCGTTGCGGGAGAGGGATCGTGAATAATCTCAGGCATAGCGCCTTATCCTGTTGCCCGATGCTGCCCTGCAATTTTCTTTGCTCATGTTCTGCGTCAGACGATTGGACAGGACCCAATGACGGTGAACGTCAGTCTCTTTCCCATCCTGCCGCTCCTCCGCTGCTACTCCGTGGCAGCTCCATCGTGTGTGCTCCATCCGTTCGCACAGTATAGAGCAGGCCTCGAACACGCCGCCCTCATGAATTATTGTAGTCAACCGTTCGGCCCTTCTGATTCTACGCCTCAGTCTTTCTGACTTCGCCCGGATTGCCGGTAATCATTACCAGATTTTCCAAAGCTTCAAGCTCTGTGATGGGAGCAACCCGCCGTCAAGAGAAGCTAGTGGCGACCATGGTTGATCCTATGCCTGCCGGAATACGCGAAGGTTAAACGGAGCAGCACCATAATCGGGGTCGGCATGCTGAGTACAGCGCGGTCATTGGGGACCGGAGCCTCCGGCCATGAGCTTGACCAAGATCATCGGCACCATCAAGAGCCGGATCAGCCGCGCCAGGACTAGACTTGCCGAGCTGTTTTGCATCGAAAGTCCAGAGGATATCGGGGCAGATCGGATGCTGAAAGCGACGATCTTCAGCGAGACCTGCACGCGGTAACAGCCTCCCGGCCCATCACCCCGTCACCGTCATCGCGGATCGCAATG
>JAFAAP010000049.1 GCA_023426505.1 Pseudomonadota bacterium | reverse complement strand
AACATGATGTTCCAGTCCTACGCCCTCTTCCCCCACATGAGCGTCGAGCGGAACATCGCCTTCGGGCTGAAGCAGGACGGGCTGCCGAAGGCGGAGATCGCCGCGCGGGTCGACGAGATGCTGCGCCTCGTCCAGCTCGAGCGGCTCGCCAAGCGCTCCCCGAGCCAGCTCTCGGGCGGCCAGCGCCAGCGGGTGGCGCTTGCCAGGGCGCTCGCCAAGAAGCCCAAGGTCCTCCTGCTCGACGAGCCGCTCGGCGCCCTCGACAAGAAGCTGCGCGAGGAGACCCAGTTCGAGCTGATGGACATCCAGCACGATCTCGGCATGACCTTCGTGGTCGTCACCCACGATCAGGAGGAGGCCATGACCATGGCTGACCGGATCGCCGTGATGGACCACGGCCGGATCGTCCAGGTGGCGACGCCGGGCGAGATCTACGAGCAGCCGAAGACGCGCTTCATCGCGGAGTTCGTCGGCGACGTGAACATCATCGAGGGCAACGTGCTCGGCCAGGAAAGCGGCCACTGGCGCGTGCGCTCCCGTTCCGCCCAGGCGGCGCTCACCATCGACGATCCTGACGAGGTGCTGCATTCCGACCAGGCCGTCGCCATCGCGGTGCGGCCGGAGAAGATGGTGATCCAGCGCGACCCGCCGGGGCCGGACGCCGTCAACGTGCTGACCGGCGAGGTCTGGGACATCGGCTATCTCGGCGATTGGACCGTCTACCGGGTCAAGCTCGCGTCGGGAGAGATCCTGCGCGTCACGCGCGCCAACCGGTCCCGCTACGTCGAGAGCCCCATCGACTGGGACGAGCAGGTCTATGTCACCTTCGCGCCGGACGCGGCCGTGATCCTAGCGGAATAGCCATGGAGCCGCAACGTTCCTTCCCGAAGAAGCTCGCCTCCGGCCTGGTGCCGGCAGTGCCCTATCTGTGGCTCGGCCTCTTCTTCCTCGTGCCGTTCCTGATCGTCTTCAAGATCAGCCTTTCGGACCCGGCCGTCTCCCAGCCGCCCTACAAGCCGGTCTTCGAATGGGGCGACGTCGTGGGCTTCCTGCAGGGGCTCGATCTCGAGAATTTCGAGGTCCTGACCAGCGACGACCTCTACCTCAGCGCCACGCTGTCGTCGGTGCGCATCGCGGCGATCTCGACGATCCTGCTGCTGCTCGTGGGCTTCCCCATTGCCTACGCCATGGCGCGGGCGCCGGAGCGCTACCGCTCGCTGCTGGTCGCCTTGATCATCCTGCCGTTCTGGACCAGCTTCCTCATCCGCATCTATGCCTGGATCGCCATCCTCAAGCCCGAGGGGCTGCTCAACCAGGGCCTGATGGCGTTGGGCGTCATCGGCGAGCCGCTCAACATCCTCAACACCGAGACCGCGGTCTATATCGGCATCGTCTACGCCTATCTGCCGTTCATGGTGCTGCCGCTCTACGCGACGCTCGAGAAGATGGACGACACCCTCCTCGAAGCGGCGCAGGACCTCGGTTCGCCCCCCTGGCGCGCCTTCTGGACGATTACGGTGCCGCTCGCCATGCCGGGCATCATCGCAGGCTCGCTCCTGTGCTTCATCCCGGCCGTCGGCGAGTTCGTCATCCCGGATCTCCTGGGCGGCTCGGAGACGCTGATGATCGGGCGCCAGCTCTGGAGCGAGTTCTTCTCGAACCGCGACTGGCCGCTCGCCTCAGCGGTCGCCATCCTGCTCCTGATCATTCTCGTGGTGCCGATCGTGATCTATCGCGACGTGGAATCCCGCCGGGTGGAGACGAAGGCATGAACCGCCGCCTGAGCCTCTTCAACGTCACGTCGCTCGTGATCGGCTTCGCGTTCCTGTACCTGCCGATCCTGCTGCTCGTGGTCTATTCGTTCAACGCCTCGCGGCTCGTCACGGTGTGGGGCGGCTTCTCGACCCAGTGGTACGTGGCGCTGTTTCGAAACGAGGCGCTGATGGAGGCGGCCTGGGTGACGCTGCGGATCGCGCTCCTGTCGGCGAGCCTCGCGACGGTCCTCGGCACCCTCGCGGCGCTCGCGCTCACCCGCTACGGGCGCTTCTTCGGACGCACGCTCTTCACCGGCATGGTCTATGCCCCGATGGTCATGCCAGAGGTAATAACGGGCCTGTCGCTGCTGCTCTTCTTCGTGGCGATCGGACTGGACCGCGGCTTCTGGACCATCACGCTGGCGCACACCACGCTCACCATGTGCTTCGTGACCGTGGTGGTGCAGTCGCGGCTGATGACCTTCGACCGCTCGCTCGAAGAGGCCGCCATGGACCTCGGGGCACCGCCGTTGCGGACGTTCTTCTCCGTGACGCTGCCGCTGATCGCACCGTCGATCGTCGCCGGCTTCCTGCTCGCCTTCACCCTGTCCCTCGACGACCTCGTCATCGCGAGCTTCAACACGGGGCCGGGCGCGACGACTCTGCCGATTCGGATCTACAGCCAGGTGCGGCTCGGATTGTCGCCGGAGGTCAACGCCGCGTCAGCGATCCTGATCGGGATCGTGACGCTCGGAGTCGTGACCGCGACCCTGCTGAGCAAACGGTCGCTGCTGCGCGAAGGCCCGAACGCTCACTGAGCGTTCGCGCTCGGAGCCGGCGCGGTTTCGAGCCGCGGGCCGAAGAGCGGCTTGGCGGCGCCGGAGCGCTCGATCAGGGCGCGCGCCTCGGGGCGCACGTCGACGTTGTCCCAGTTGCCGGTC
This sequence comes from Pseudomonadota bacterium, assembly GCA_023426505.1. Classification (GTDB taxonomy): domain Bacteria; phylum Pseudomonadota; class Alphaproteobacteria; order Rhizobiales; family Beijerinckiaceae; genus Microvirga. The sequence goes on along the minus strand of JAFAAP010000049.1, from coordinate 14,787 downwards.
AGGTCGAAGGCGATCATCGGTGCGGACTTCGCCGGCTGATTGGTTAGCGACACCTCCGCCCGCATCGCGAGCGACCGGTCGCGGAGCGAGACGTCGCCCTGCAGGCTCATCAGCATGCCGGGCGCGGTCAGCCGGCCCTCGCTGAGGGTTCCAATGCCGGCATTGACGTTGAGCTGCGCATGGGCGTGGTCGAACGGGGTCCGGCCGCCGCGCCAGTTCAGGGAGGCGAGGAGCGGCCGTTTCTCGACGCGCCGCAGGGCATCGTCGAGGGCAATCCCCACGAGCTCGCCTTCACCGACCGTCACCCCGATGCGGCCATTGGTCTGCCTCACGAGATCGGCCGGGGTCTGGCCCGAACCCTCCAGGACGATCTGCCCCTGGGCGAGCCCCGTGATCCAGCGCGGCTCGCCGACCGCGGCGAGGAACGCCGCCAGATCCACGTCGTCAAAGGTCGCCTGGCTCTTCAATTCGATGGCGTTGTCCGCAGTCGTGAGGGCAAGGCGGCCCTTCACGGTTCCCTGGTAGAGATCCGCCCGTCCGATCGACGCCTCGATCCGGCCTGCCCGGACCAGAACGCTCGCGGCCATGTTGTCGATCCGCAGCGACCGCATGCGCGCGTTCGAGGCCGAGATCCGCAGGTCGAGGTCGCTGCCGGTCGCTGCCGTAAGGTCGATCGGTTCGTCGCTCCAACCCGATCCGAGCCGTGCCTGGGTCAGGGGGCGGATGAAATCGGAAAGGTTCAGGCCTTCGGCGGCCAAAGTGCCGGTGATGAGCGGGCGGTCGGAATCGAGACGAACCGCCATGGTCCCTTCGAGCTTGTCCTCGCCGAGGCTCACGGCCACCGACGGCCAGGAGAGGCGGCGGCGATTCATGGAGACGTCGCCCTGGATCGAAAGGGCCTGGATCTGCGACCCGAAGGGCAGCTTCGTGCCGCTCCAGCGGGTATAGTTGCGCAGGGACGTAGCCTGGATCAGGCTCTCGCCCGTCAGGCGCGGGTCTTCGCCGAGCTGGACTTCGCCTGTCAGGGCGATCCGCCCCATGGGGGCCGTCACGGTCAACGAGACGGGACTGAGCTGATCCGAGGCGAGCAGGAGCGGCCGGAAGGAGGCCTTTTCCAGCGCGACCGTCTCGCCGCGCCAGGAGGCGGAGCCGACCGCATAGAGCGGCTCATCGACTCCGGACCAGTTGAGCAGGAGATTGACCTTGTCGAGGTCGGCGTCCTGCATGTCGCTCCACCGCAGCTTGGAGCCGGCGAGGATGAGGCGCCGGGCATGGGCCGCGCCGAGACGCTCCTTCAGCAGCGCCTGCCAGTCCTGGCCTGCGAGAGCGGCCTGCGACACGGTGATCCTGGTCTCGCTCAGCATGATCTCGGAAAGCTCGATCCGCCCGAGCAGCAGGGACGTCAGGCGCAGCTCGCCCCTCAGGGTGCCCCCGTCCGCGGTGATCGCCTGACCCGGGAAGGAGAGCCTCATCCCCTCGAACTTGACCCTCGGGGTCGGCAGGAGCGCGAAGGTGCTCTCTCCCGCGACCGCGAAGTCCATGCCGTAATTGGCGCGCAGGTGCCGGGCCACGGCCGCGGTCAGCCGGCTCCCGGTCAGAGTCCAGGGAACGGCCGCCGCTCCGAGGACCGCAAGCGAGATCAACGCGATGAGAAATACGACGCGGCGCGACATGGACTGCAGACTTAGACCTAAAGGTTCCGCTTCGGAAGCGATAGCGAGGGCCTGTCCGGACAAGGGCAGGCTGGAGGATTCAGGGTTTCATATATTCATATGAAGGGATTGTCTAAATTGAGGCCAGGTTGCAGGGTGGCATCCTGCGCACTTCGCAGTGCAGCAACGAACACTTTTCGAAGTGAGGGGTGGATGGACAAGGTTTACAAGGATGCAAGCTCGGCCATGGCCGGGCTCATCAAGGACGGCATGACGATCATGGCCGGCGGGTTCGGCCTCTGCGGCATTCCGGAGGCGCTGATCGAGGCGATCCGTGATTCAGGAGCGAAGGATCTCACCTTCATCTCCAACAACGCCGGCGTGGACGGCGTCGGCCTGGGCCGGCTGCTGGAGACCCGCCAGATCCGCAAGATGATCTCCTCCTACGTGGGCGAGAACAAGCTCTTCGCCCAGCAATACCTTTCGGGCGAGCTCGAGCTCGAATTCAACCCGCAGGGAACGCTCGCCGAGCGGATCCGCGCCGGCGGCGCGGGCATCCCGGCCTTCTTCACCAAGACCGGCGTCGGCACCCTCATCGCCGAGGGCAAGGAGGTGCGCGAGTTCGACGGCGAGAAATACGTGATGGAGCGCGGCCTCTTCGCGGACATCTCGGTGGTCCATGCCTGGAAGGGCGACACGGAAGGCAACCTCGTCTATCGGAAGACCGCCCGCAACTTCAATCCGATGATGGCGACCGCCTCCCGGCTCACCATCGCCGAGGTCGAGCACCTGGTGCCGGCTGGCGAGATCGACCCGGACTGCATCCACACGCCGGGCATCTTCGTGAAGCGCATCGTGCACGTGCCGAACCCGGTGAAGCACATCGAGCAGAGGACGACCCGCAAGCGCGCCGAGATGGCGGGAGCGGGCGCAGGGGAGGAAATCTGATGGCTTGGACCCGTGAGCAAATGGCCGCCCGCGCCGCCAAGGAACTGCGCGACGGTTACTACGTCAACCTCGGCATCGGCATTCCGACCCTCGTGTCGAACTTCATTCCGAAGGGCATGCGCGTGCAGCTCCAGTCCGAGAACGGCATGCTCGGCATGGGCCCATTCCCCTACGAGGGGGAGGAGGACGCCGACCTCATCAATGCCGGCAAGCAGACAATCACCGAGCTGCCGACCACGAGCTATTTCTCCAGCTCCGATTCCTTCGGGATGATCCGCGGCGGCCACATCGACCTGTCGATCCTCGGCGCCATGCAGGTGGCCCAGAACGGCGACCTCGCCAACTGGATGATCCCGGGCAAGATGGTGAAGGGCATGGGCGGCGCCATGGACCTGGTGGCGGGCGTTAAGCGCGTCGTCGTCGTCATGGAGCACGTGGCCAAGGCCAAGGACGGCTCCGAGGACCCGAAGCTGCTGACGGCGTGCAACCTGCCGCTCACCGGAGCGGGCGTGGTCGACCTGGTGATCACCGATCTCGGCGTGTTCACGATCGACAAGAGGGGCGGCACGGGCATGACCCTGATCGAGCTCGCCGACGGCGTCACGGTCGACGAGATCAAGGCGAAGACCCAGGCCGAGTTCAAGGTCGCGCTGGACTCGAAGCAGTCGAACGCAGCCTGACGGCGCGGCCCGCGGGCCGCTCCCCTGGCTACGACGAGGGGCTGCCGGCAGTCGTCTTCGGGCGGTTCTCGGCGCTCCGCACCAGCTGGATGACGGGCAGGAGCCCGACCAGCACGATCACGAGGGCGGCCAACGCGCCGTCCTCGAACGCCCCGCGGGAAGCGTGCCCGTAGACGAGCGTCGCGAGCGTCTCCGTGTTGAGGGGGCGCAGCAGCAGCGTCGCCGGCAATTCCTTGATGCAGTCCACGAAGACAAGCAGGGCTGCGCTGGCAAGCGCGGGGCGCAGCAGCGGGATCTGGATCTTCAGCACGAGCTCGCGCGGCCTCGCGCCCAGGATTCGGCCCGCATCCTCCAGGCCCGGCGAGACCCGGTCGAGGCCGGCGGAGAGCGATCCGGTCGCGATCGGCAGGAAGCGGATCACATAGGCGACGATGATGCCGACAGCCGAGCCCATGAGGATCAGGCCGATCCGCTCCCCCGTCAGCGAGCGCCAGAGCGAGCCGATGCTCGTGTCGAGGGCGACGAGCGGGTTCAGGAGCCCCAGCGCCAGAACCGTGCCCGGCACCGCGTAGCCGATTCCGGCCACCGCGAGGGCGGCGCGCGTCAGGTGCAGCTTGGCGAGCCGCGACGCGGTCACCACGACGATTCCCAGCGCCAGCGCGACGACGGTCGCTGCCCCGGACAGGCCGATGGTGGTCAGCAGATGGTCCACGAAGGTGGTGTCGAACTGCGTGAGCAGCCCGCGCCGGACCACCTCGCGGACGAGGAAGCCGACCGGCAGGACGAAGCCTATGAAGACCGGCAGCGCGCACAGGATCGTCGCCAGCCAGCCGCCCGCGGTGGAGAGCCGCACCGGCTGCGTCGTGCGCGGGCGGCGGGTCGAGAGGCTGTAGCGTCGGTCGCGGCGGCCGTAGCGCTCCACCATGATCAGCAGGATGACCACCGCCAGCATGACGCAGGCGATCTGCGCCGCTCCCGCGAGGCTGCCGCGGTTCAGCCAGGTGGTGAAGACCGAGACGGTGAGGGTGCGAACGCCGAGATATTCGCTCGCGCCGATGTCGTTGAGCGCCTCGAGGAGGGCAAGAGACAGACCGACCGCGAGGGCGGGGCGGGCGAGCGGAATGGCGATGACGCGGAAGAGCTTGAAGCGGCCGGCGCCGAGGGTGCGCGCCACCTCGATCATGCTGGCGCTCTGGGTCAGGAACATCGCCCGCGAGGCGATGTAGACGTAAGGGTAGAGAACCGCCGACATCACCAGGATGCAGCCGGGTACGGAGCGGATCTCGGGAAACCAGTAATCGGCCCGCGAGGTCCAACCCATGAGGCCGCGCAGGCCCATCTGCACCGGGCCTGCCGCGTCGAAGATCTCCACGTAGATGTAGGCGGTGATGTAGGCCGGCACGGCGAGGGGGAGGGGCAGAAGCCAGGCAAGGAGATCGCGCCCCGGGAAGCGGTGCGCGGTCACGAGCCATGCGGCGCCGATCCCGACCGAGCCCGCGAGCACCGCGACGCCGCCGAGCAGCATGCCCGTGTCGAGCAAGGCCGCCGGGAGAACATCGACCGTGACCTGCGCCCACAGGGTGCTCTCGCCCTGCGCGGCGATGCGGACCAAGCTCATCAGCGGCGCCAGGACCAGGATCGCGACGCCGATCAGCACCGCAACCGACCAAAGCGGCGCGCCGTTGAGGGCGCGCCGCAGGACCGGCATGGAAAGGCGGGATGGAAGCGCGATCGTGCTCATGACGGACTGACGCCGGAACGGGAAAGCTCCCGGAGGCGCGGCGGCTTCCGGGAGCGGGGGGCTTTAGCGGTCGAACCCGACCTTGTCGACGAGGGCGCTCGCCTTGGCGCGGTTCTTGGCCACTTCGGCGAGGCTCATGGTTTCCATCTTGAGCTCGCCGAAGGACTTCACGAGCGGGTTGACGGCGATGCCTGCGCGGACCGGATACTCGTAGTTCACGTCGGCGAAGACACGCTGGGCCTCGGGCGAGGTCATGTACTCGATCAGCTTGACGGCGTTGTCGCGGTTTGGCGCGTTCTTGGCCAGCACGATTCCCGACACGTTCACGTGCGTGCCGCCGTTCTCGAAGGTCGGCAGGATCACGTTGATGGCCTCGGCCCACTTCTTCTGGTCCGGGTTCGTGCCGTTGGTCATGAGACCCACGTAGTAGGTGTTGCCCAGGCCGATGTCGCAGACGCCGGCCAGGATGTCCTTCGCCACGTCGCGGTCGCCGCCGGACGGCTTCTTAGCGAGATTCGCCTTCACGCCCTTGAGCCACTCCTCGGTCTTGGCCTCACCGTGCTTGACGATCATCGCGGCCACGAGGGCGATGTTGTACTGATGCTGGAAGGAACGCGTGCAGACCTTCCCCTTCCACTTGGGGTCGGCAAGGCCCTCGTAGGTGATCGCCGTGTCCTTCACGCGATCCTTGGATGCGTAGACGGCGCGGGCCCGCATCGACAGGGCAGTCCAGAGTCCTTCCGGGTGGCGCAGATGAGCAGGAACGGCGGCTGCGACGGCTTCCGAACGGACCGGCTGCGCGATGCCGAGATCGAGCGCCTCCTGAATGCGTCCGATATCGACGGTGATCAGCACGTCCGCCGGGCTGTTCTCGCCCTCGGCCTTGATGCGCTCAGCCAGGCCCTGCTCCGAGAAGATGGCGTTGACCTTGATACCGGTCGCCTTGGTGAACTCGTCGAGGGTCGCCGAATAGAGGCCAGGCTCGCGGTTGGTGTAGACGTTCACCACGCCCTGCGCCGAGGCCGAGGCGATCGAACCGGCCAGCGCTCCCAGGGCGGCGGCGCCGAGCAGAAGCCCGCGGGCAACCTTAGTATTCAACATGACGAAGTCCTTCAGCAGAATGGGTGCGGGCGAAACGGCGTCCCGCTCTTGCGCGCAAGAACCATGCCGACGCGGATGCGTCAACAAAAAAGCGTTTTAAATCAATGATTTAGAGAGGTTCTAAACTGCGTCTTGATTATAAAAATTCTAAGCTGAAACCTGCTCTTTGATGGGCGCTGCGGCCTGCGTGGTCCGCAGGCGGGCGATCTCCGCCTCCATCTTCTCCATGTTGTTGAACAGGCGCTCACTGGCTAAGCGCAAGAAATAGAAGCCGAATTCCGGGTTCTGGAAGTAGAGCTGGCGCACCTCGTCGTAGGTGATGCTCAGCACCTCGCCGGCCTCGAGGCACTCGAGGGTCTGCGTGCGACGGTTGTTCGGCGACATGAACCCCATCTCGCCCACCACGTGGCCCTGCGGCAATTCGATCCCGAGTTCCTTCAGGCGGTAGCGGCCGGACAAGGTGTAGAACATGCAGCTGGCGCTGTCGCCCTTGGCGAAGAGGATCTCGCCCTTCGTCACCGCGCGCCGCGCCATGAACGGCTTGAGCCAATCCATGTTGAGGTCGCTCTTGGAGGCAGTCTTCACCTTCTTGATCAGCCGCAGCATCTGGAACAGCCGAAAGCTGTTGAGCGGCAGCAGGACCAGGTTCACGGTCATGCTCGGGTAGAGGCCCATGAAGGACGCATAGGTGAGCGACACCACGTTCGTCGCAATCCCGAGACAACGCAGCGGGATAATCGTCTTCATCGCGCTGGCGCTGATGGACAAGGCGGCGCCGAGCCAGCCGATCGCTTCGACCCAAGTCATGGTTCTCAACCGTGTGAATGAATACCGTTGCGGCATATACCATCGATTGCCGAAAGTCAGCGGGGATATGCTGTCGCGCACCGCGCGGAGGGTGCCGGAGCGGGGTTCTTTAGGAGGAGGCTGTCGAACTCAGCGTTCCGACAGCATAGGATGAATGTTACTGAACAATAGGCATGATACTTCGAAAGGTAATTTTCCGAGCGATATAATATTCGTAATTTCCGTGTGTGTTGTCTCTGTATTGCGATAGAATGATGTGGAATGAGCGCTTAAGCTGGCGCACTAAATTAGGCCCAACAATATTTCGATGCTCGCAATCGATGAGAATAATGGCCTTTAGACTTTGAGTTGTGGCTTGATGACTGGAGGGTCGGCGGAATATGAACCTGCGTTTCGTGGAGACGTTCCTCTGGGTTGCAAGGCTGGGCAGCTTCAGCGCTGCGGCCGAGAGGCTTCACACGACACAGGCGGCCATCTCCAACCGCATCGCGACCCTCGAGCGGGATCTGGGCGTCAGGCTCTTCGAGCGAGACGTGCGCTGCGTGCGCCTCACTAGCGTCGGACAGCAGGCGGTGCCCAAGGCCGAGGAGCTGGTGCGGGTCGCGAATGAGTTCCGCGAAGCCGTCAGCGATCCGGGAAGCCTTCGCGGCTCGATCAAGATCGGCACCATCGACTCCATCGTACACGCCTGGCTGCCGCAGTTCATCGAGCGGATCCACGCACGCTACCCCAGCATTGCCATCGACCTGAATACCGACACGTCCCTGAACCTCGCCCGCGAGGTCGCCGAGCGGCGCATCGACCTCGCTCTGATCATGGGGCCGGTGGTGGCGCCCGACATCATCAACCTCGATCTGTGCACCTTCGCGTGCACCTGGCTCGCGAGCCCAAGACTCGGGCTCCCCGACCGGCCGCTCGGCCTCGCTGAGATCGCCGACCAGCCGATCCTGGCCTATTCCAAGGACAGCGTGCCGCATCACCGGGTCCTGCGGCAGCTTGCGGATGCGGGGATCGAGGACCCGACGATCTACAATTCCAACTCTCTCGCCACCATCATCCGTCTGGCGCAGGACGGCATCGGCATCACGCCCCTGCCGAAAGTTATCGTTCGGGACCAGCTTGCGGCCGGAACGCTCGTGCAGCTCGACGTGACGCCGGCCTTTCCGCCCTTGAGCTTCCAAGCGGTCTATTCCGACCATCCGGACAATCTCATCTCGGCCGTGGTGGCTCAGATGGCGCAGGAGGTCGCGCACAGCTTCTCGCTCGCCCAGACGGACGGCGCATCCTGGTAAGGCAGGGCCCCGAGACATGCGGCGGGACGATTGTGCAGTGCCGAACAAGGAAAACTTGGGCTGTAGGGAAAGTATTTCGCGTTTGTCGCCGCTTCGGCGCCGCGCTCACATGCGGCCACAGGTTCCAAGGAGGCCGTGACGTGAAAGTCAGCTTAATTCAGATGAATTCCCAGAACAACAAGGCGGAGAACCTCAAGACCGCCACCGCCATGATCGAGAAGGCGGTGGCCGAGGAGGCGCCGGACCTGATCGTTCTGCCGGAATACTACGCCTATCTCGGCGAGGGCCGGGACAACGTCCATGGCAACGGCGAATACTTCCCCGACGGCGAAGCCTACAAGCTCATGTCGGGCCTCGCCGCCAAGCACCGGGTGACGATCCACGCCGGCAGCATGGTCGAGAAGTCGGGCAACAATCACTACAACACCACCGTTGTGTTCGGCCCGAACGGCGACGAGATCGCCCGCTACCGCAAGATCCACCTGTTCGACGTCGATATCCCAGGCGGCACGAGCTACCGCGAGTCGGACACGATCAGCCGCGGTCAGGACGTGGTGACCTACAAGGTCGGCGACGTCACGGTCGGCTGCGCCATCTGCTACGACATCCGCTTCCCGGAGCTGTTCCGCAAGCTGCGCGATGCCGGCGCCGACGTGATCGTCCTGCCGGCCGCCTTCACGCTGATGACCGGCAAGGACCACTGGGAGACGCTCGCCCGCGCCCGCGCCATCGAGACCCAGACCTACTTCCTGGCCGTCGGACAGGTGCTCTCGCACGCGGATGGCAAGAAGTGGTGCTGGGGCCACTCCATGGTGATCGATCCGTGGGGACACATGGTCGCCCAGTGTTCCGACAAGGTCGCCAGCACGAGCGCGCGCCTCGACCTCGACTATATCGGCCACGTGCGTCGCAACGTGCCTGTCGCCCAGCATCACGTCCTGGCCTGAGGAGCATCCGCATGTTCACCGTCAATCCCATGCCGAAGCAGATCTCGCAGGAACTCGTCGATCTGCTGGAGAAGGTTGAGACCGCGACTGTCGGGCACTTCCTCCATTCGGGCTTCGTCGACCGCGAGCTGCGGGCGGTCCTGCCCGAGAAGCGCGTCGCCGGCACCGCCGTCACCGTCCGCCTGCCGCACGCGGACAGCACGATCCTGCACTACCTCACCAAGCTCGTCCGTCCGGGCGACATCGTGGTGGTCGACCGCTGCGGCGATACCAAGCACGCCTGCTGGGGCGGCGTCGTCACCCATTCCATGAAGATCGCGGGCGTGAAGGCCGGCATCGTCGACGGCCCCGCCACCGACTTCTCGGAGATCCGTAACGTCGAGATGCCCATGTGGTGCCGCGGCCCGTCGCCGATCACCACGAAGATCCTGGGGCTCGAAGGCGCCATCAACGTGCCGGTCACGGTCGGTGACCAGGTCGTCCAGCCGGGCGACGCGATCCTCGCCGACGAGAGCGGCGTCCTCGTGCTTGACCCGGCCGAGGCAAAGGCGGTCGCGGAGCGGGCGATCGGTATGCAGGAGAATGAAATCAAGCTGCTGGAGCGGCTTCGCAACGGCGAGAAGCTGCCGGACATCTCCGGCGCGACCCGTATCGTGGAAGAAAAGGCCCGGCGCGTCGCCTGACGCGCCGGTTCGGGAAGAAGCAGTCAATAATCAGAGGGAACCAAAGACGATGATGAAACTGCGTGTTCTGCTCGGCGCCTCGGCGGTGGCTTTCGCCGCCGCGACGCCGGCCCTGTCCCAGACCAAGACCGTGACGCTCGCCGCCTATAGCGGCATCTTCCAGGACCACTACACCAAGGCGGTCATCGAGCCGTTCATGAAGGCGCATCCCGACATCAAGGTCGAGTTCTACGGCATGCCGAACTCGGCCCAGATGCTCGGGACGCTCCGCGCCCAGAAGGCTGCGCCGCAGATCGACGTAATGATCATGGACGTGTCGGTCTCGAAGGCCGCTACCGACGAGGGCCTGTTCGACAAGATCGACGAGAGCGTGTCGAAGAACGTGGCCGACCTCTATCCCACCGCCCGCATCGAAGGCGTCGGCGGCGTCGCCGTCACCTTCGACAACCTCGTCCTGCTCTACAACAAGGAACAGGTGAAGACCGCCCCGACATCCTGGAACGCGCTCTGGGACAAGCAGTATGCCGGCAAGGTCACGATTCCGGCGGTTCCCGACATCCAGGGCACGACCCTGACGATCATCACCAACAAGATGGCCGGCCAGGACGACTACAAGAAGACCGTCGAACCCGGTATCAAGAAGCTCGGTGAGCTTGCGCCCAACGTGCAGACCTGGGATCCGAAGCCCGACGTCTACACGCCCATCGCCAACGGCCAGGCGGCGCTCGGCATTGGCTGGAATGCCCGTGCGCAGGTCTATGCGAACACGTCCGGCGGCAAGCTCGGCGTGGTCCTGCCGCAGGAGGGCAGCGGCTTCCAGATCAACACGATCAACCTGGTGAAGAACGCGCCGGCGGCGGACGCGGCGAAGACCTTCATCGACTATGCGCTGAAGCCCGAGACCCAGGCGGCGTTCACGGAAGCGATGTTCTACGCGCCGACCAACCAGAAGGCGCAGGAGAAGATCTCCAAGGAAGCGTTGGCGCGCACGGCCGCCGGCTCGATGGACAAGATGATCAACATTGACTGGATCGCCGTCGCCGGCATCCGCGATGCGATCACGGAGCAATGGCGCCGCCGCGTCATTCCGCTGAGCCGCTAATCGCACCTGCCGCAGCCGAACGTCCGCTGGAGAAAGCCATGATGCATCAGACCATCCGTTCCGGGAGCCCGACCCTGTCCGACGACCGCGACGCGCACCTGCGCCTCGATGGACTCACGAAGCGCTATGGCGATTCCGTCGCCGTAGCGGCTCTGGACCTGGCTGTCCCGAAGGGCGAGCTGGTGGCGCTCCTCGGGCCATCCGGCTGCGGCAAGACAACGACCCTGCGCATGGTGGCGGGGCTCATCAAGCCGACCGACGGGCGCATCGTCGTCGGCTCCCGGGAGATCACCCAGGTGCCGACCTACCAGCGCGACATGGGGCTCGTGTTCCAGTCCTACGCCCTGTTTCCGCACATGACGGTTGCGAAGAACGTGGCGTTCGGGCTGGAGATGCGCTCCGTTCCGAAGCCGGAGATCGAGCGGCGGGTGAAGGAGGCGCTCGCCATGGTGCGCCTCGAGGCGCTGGCCGAGCGCAAGCCGCGCGAGCTTTCGGGCGGCCAGCAGCAACGCGTGGCGCTTGCCCGCGCCCTTGTGATCCGCCCGTCGATCCTGCTGCTCGACGAGCCGCTCTCGAACCTGGACGCGAAGCTGCGCGACGAGATGCGCAACGAGATCCGCGACATCCAGCAGAGCCTGGGCATCACGGCGGTCTTCGTCACGCACGATCAGGTCGAAGCGCTGAGCATGTGCGACAAGGTCGTGGTCATGCGCGGCGGCAAGCTCGAGCAGATGGGGACGCCCGTCGAGGTCTACGAACATCCGGCGACCCCGTTCGTCGCCTCCTTCGTGGGCCGCACCAACCGTCTCGAAGGCAACGCCCAGGGCGACGGGCGCGTCGCGATCGGCTCCATGGCCGTGCATGTGCCCGGGCGGCCCGGCGGCAAGGTCGAGATCATGATCCGTCCGCACCGCATGAAGCTGGTCGATGTCGGGTCCGGAGAGGATGCCGCGTCCGAGGGCGTCAACCGCCTGACCGGAAGCCTCACCCGCGTCACCTTCGTGGGCGACCTGCTCCAGTACCACGTCGACGTGGACGGAACCGAGATCGTTGTCGAAGCCGCTTCCGACCACGGCCGCGGCTTCCGGAAGGTCGGAGCGCCGGTCGCGGTGCTCTGGCGCGTCGAGGACACCATGGTGTTCGGGAGGAGCGCATGACGGCGATCGCGGCTCCCTCCGCGCCGGCCATGCCGCGTCTGGCTCTCGGCCGGACCGGAACGGCGACCCTGCTCCTTCTCCCGATCGCGATCATCAACGCCATCGGCTTCATCCTGCCGGTCCTCAACCTGGCCAGGATGTCGTTCAACGAGGCGCTCGCCGGCGGCGGCGTGCGCGAGGCCTTCACGCTCGCCAACTGGACGGGCCTCTTCGGCGACACCTTCTATGTCGAGCTGATCGTCAACTCGATCATGGTGAGCCTCGGCATCACCCTGGCGACCCTCGTGGTGTCCTATCCGATCGCGCTCTATCTCCACCGCAGCTCCGGGCGCTGGCGCACGTTCCTCACCGTGCTCGTGATCTCGCCTTTGCTCACCTCCGCAGTGGTGCGCACCTACGGCTGGATCGCGCTCCTCGCCGACCAGGGCCCGATCGTCAGCACCATCGCGGCCTTGGGGTTCTCGCCGCCGCGCCTGATGTTCAACACCACGGGCGTGATCATCGGCCTGACCGAGATCCTGATGCCGTACATGATCCTCTCGCTTCTTGCCGGCTTCGGCCGTCTCGATCCGCGGGTGGAGGAGGCGGCCATGACCCTCGGGGCCCCGCCGGCCCGGACCTTCTGGCGGGTGATCCTGCCGCTGACGCTGCCCGGCATTGCGCTCGGTTGCCTGCTCTGCTTCGTGCTGGCGGTATCGTCCTTCATCACCCCGAAGCTCCTCGGGGGAGGGCGGGTCTTCCTGCTCGCGACCGAGATCTACGACCAAGCCATCGTGACGCTGAACTGGCCGCTCGCCGCGACGCTGTCGATGCTGGTGCTGATCATTTTCGGAGCAGCCTTGGCGGCCTATGCCCGCGTGCTGCGCGCCATCGACTAGGAGCCCGTCATGGAAGCGAATGAAACCTCCGTCCCCATGAAGATCCTCGTGGCGGTGCTGTTCCTGTTCCTGCTGGCGCCGGTGATCCTCGTCGTGCCGATCTCCTTCAGCGGCGAGCAGATCCTGTCTTTCCCGCCCGAGAGCTGGTCGCTGCGCTGGTACGCGGCGCTCGCCGACAACCCGAAGATGATCTCGGCCTTCTGGACGAGCCTCATGCTCGGCGCGATCGTCACCCTGATCTCGCTCGCGGTCGCGATCCCGGCCGCCTACGTGATCGTCAGGATGCGCACGATGGGGTCGACGTTCCTCTACAACCTCTTCACCGCGCCGCTGCTGCTGCCGACCATCGTGCTGGGCCTTGCGATCCTGATCGTGTTCGCGTCGATCGGCTTCCTCGGCACCTTCACGGGCCTCGTCATCGGCCACCTCGTGATCACGCTGCCCTATGCGCTGCGCGTTCTGGCGACGACGCTCGGCAACCTCAACCTCTCCTGCGAGGAGGCGGCCTCGACGCTCGGAGGGCGTCCGCTGACGGTGTTCCGGCGCGTCACGCTTCCCATGATGGCGCCCGGCATCGTAGCGGCGACGGCCCTGTGCTTCCTGGTCTCCTTCGACGAGGTGGTGATCACCCTCTTCCTCACGGGGCCGCGCCTCACGACGCTTCCGGTCGAACTGTTCCACCACGTGGAGAGCCGGGCCGATCCGCTCGTGGCCAGCGTCTCGGTTCTGCTGATCCTCCTGACCCTCGCGGTGGTGATGATCGTCGACCGTACGGTCGGCCTCTCGAAGACCTTCGTGAAGTGAGCCATCGCCCGGCCGTTAAGGATAGGAGGGAAATAGTCCCACGGCCGGGTTGCGGTTCGCGCTTCCGTTGCGGCAGATAAGCCGGAGCGACAAGGCTTCAGAGGGGCTCAACTATGATGAAATCTGCCGGCGCTGCGCTCGTCGCGGCGCTCGCCCTTGCGGGCTGCGTGACCACGGAGGAGGCGGCGCAATCCGTCCGGGCCAAGTGGATCGGCGAGCCGATCGACCGCTTCTTCGTCGAGAACGGCCCACCGGTGTCAAGCTACGCGCTGGAGTCGGGCGGCACGATCTATACGTGGCGCGGCGGCGAGATGGATTACGTCCGCCCGGCCCAGTACAGCACCCAGTCCGGGTTCTCGTCGCCAATGCGGGTATCGGAGAGGACCACGACGGTCACGGCAAGACCGGCACCGGGCGTCACGGTCACCCGGTCGAGCACGACGAGCTCGTCCTTCGGATATTCGGCGCCGGTCACCACGATGGTGCGGCCGCCGCAGAACGTTCACCTCGTCTGCGAGGCCCAGATCACGGCCGACGAGCAGGGGACCATCCAGGCGGTGCGGATCAGCCGCGACACGGAGGGCGCCGCCTTTTCGTTCTCGCGCTGCGGTGAAATCTTCGGAAACTGAATGCTTGAGAACGCAAAAGCGGAGGGCCTCGGTCGGGAGGCCCTTTGCTTTACGGGCTCTACTCGCCCCACCAGAACTGATAGCCGTAAATCGCCAGCGCCAGCACCATGAGGGCGACCACGACAGCGATGATGCGCTGGTGTCGCGGCCGCTCCAGCGGGGCGGAATGTCGCTTGGGGTGATGAGCCATGGCCGGGATTCCGATCAGAAGCGGAAGCCGGCGCCGGCCCCGCTTGGGGTCATGACGGGCTCGACGGATGGGGATTGAGGCCGCGGCGTCTCGATCCGGTCGGGGACGTCGATGGCGCGGCGGCGCACGGTCGTGTTGGGCCGCACGGCCGCCCCCGCCAGGCGCGAGGCGCACGG
>JAFAAP010000047.1 GCA_023426505.1 Pseudomonadota bacterium | reverse complement strand
CACCGTGCCGACCCTCGGCGGCGGCGCCGCCCCGGTGTTCGTGCCCGGCCGCGACGAGGGCGACAACGACTTCTTCGTCGCCCGCGCCAAGCTCAACTTCAAGTTCGGCACCTACTAAGCCGAACCGGCACTCCTCAACGACAAAGGCCCGGGAGAAATCCCGGGCCTTTTTGTTTTTGTTGGCTGATGCGCCTCAACCCGCTCTGGCGCGGACGGCGCCGTCGCGAAGCATGTCGAGGTTGTTGTTGATCGTCGGACTGGCCGGATCGAGTTCCTGCGCCTTCAGGAAATTGGCGCGCGCCTTCGCGGGTTCGCCGCGCAGGAGAAAGGAATAGCCGATATTGTTGTAGTACTCGGCCCTGTTGCCGAGATAGCGCCCGGCCTCGCGATAGGCCCGATCCGCAAGATCGAACCGGCGCACGCGGTCGTAGGATGCCGCAAGCCCGAGCCAGGCCTCGCCGTTGTTGGGCGCCACCTCGACGGCCCGCTCGTAGTAGCGCGCCGCGTGACCGTAATTTCCCCGCGCGAACTGCGCCTTGGCGACCGCCAGAACCTCGGCGTCGGGATAGGCCTCGACGGAATCCGGCAGGTCTATTTCGGGCGTGGTGTTGCTCCAGCTCGACAGCAGGCCCTCCTCCCCCGTCTGACAGGCGGGAAGCAGAAAGAGGCCTAGGAGGAGAAGCGGCGTCGCCAATGTCTTTTCGAGAGTCCCCATCTGTCGCATAACCCCGGTCCGCATCGGTCTCTTGGACATTTCGCTGTTCAGACGCGCATTCGTTGCTGATTCGTCTGTTACGAAATATGGTTACGACGCTTCTTGGCTTTGCGGAAGGTCCGTGAGCGGAAAAGTGTACCGCCGGGTCGAAAGCAACATATGGTTGAAAGCCGCTCCGAAGGTGGACACGCCTGAAAGCCGGGCAGGCAGGCGATTTGCGCGGCCGTGCGCGAGGGCGGGGAACGGATCAGCGCGAGCGCGTCCGTGCGCCATCAGGACCTTGTTTTTCGAGAGAACGGAACTGCGAAAGTCCGGAGAGATTTGGTGGAGCCAGGCGGAATCGAACCGCCGACCTCTTGAATGCCATTCAAGCGCTCTCCCAACTGAGCTATGGCCCCACTCTGGCTTGCGGCGCTTGGGTTTCGCCGCGGGAGACGCCGCCGAAGCAGCGGCGTCTCTATAGTCGGGTCTGACGGGAGGTTCAAGCCTCTTCGTCGTCTTCCAGGTCGCTGTCGATCAGATCCGACACGTCGTCGTCGCCCTCCTCCTCGTCCTCGAGGAAGGTGTCGTCGTCGGCCACGTCGTCGCCCACGTCGATGTCGTCATCGGTCGGCAGATCCTTTTCGGCCTCGCCCGCCTCGACCTCGTCGAGGGAGACGAGCTCCGGCCCGACCGATTCGACCTCGGTCTCGTCGTCGTCCGGCGCGGTCCGGGCGACTGCCGGCGCGGCGACGCGGGTCAGGGCCGTCACCTGGAAGACCGTGCCGCATTTCGGGCAGGTCGCAGGATCCCTGTTGAGATCGTAGAATTTAGCGCCGCAGCTCATGCACTGGCGCTTCAAGCCGAGTTCCGGTTTGGCCACGGGTGATTGCCTTACGAAGTGATGGTTGGGAAGGCTCCGTTAGTCGCGGGGACATCCCTTGTCAAATAGGAAATTGCCGGGAACGGCCCAAGCAGGGGCAGCTTCGGGATGACGGCACCGCACACCCGTGTTAGGAGCCGCCCCAAAGAAGAGTGGGAAAGCGAGAATGTCGCACGCACATGGCCCGGCCTCACCGGTCACGAGCAGATCTGGCACAGCCTTGAAGGGGCGCCTGCGCGTCCCGGGCGACAAGTCCATCTCCCACCGCTCGATGATCTTCGGCCTCCTGGCCATCGGCGAGACGCGTGTCGAGGGACTGCTCGAAGGCGACGACGTGCTGCGCACGGCCGAGGCCTGCCGCGCCCTCGGGGCCGGAATCACGCGGGAGGCTCCGGGCCGCTGGCGGATCCAGGGCGTCGGCATCGGCGGCCTGACCGAGCCTTCGGGCGTTCTCGACTTCGGCAATGCGGGCACCGGCTCGCGCCTGATGATGGGCGTGGCGGGCAGCCACCCGATCACGACGACCTTCGACGGCGACGCCTCGCTCCGCAAGCGTCCCATGCGGCGCATCCTCGACCCGCTCGTCCGGATGGGCGTGAGCGTGGTGAGCGAGGCCGAGGGCGGGCGGGTGCCCCTCACCCTGCGCGGCCCGAAGGAGACGACCCCGATCACCTACGAGACCCCGGCGGCCTCCGCGCAGATCAAGTCCGCGGTCCTGCTGGCGGGCCTCAACTCTCCCGGCCGGACCACCGTGCTCGAGCGCGAGGCGACCCGCGACCATACGGAGCGGATGCTGCGCCACTTCGGCGCGACCGTCGAAGTCGCGCCTTATGGCGAGGACGGGCGCGCCATCACGCTGCAGGGCCAGCCGGAGCTGCGCGGCTCGACCATCGTGGTCCCGAGCGACCCCTCCTCCGCGGCCTTCCCGCTGGTGGCGGCCCTGATCACCCCGGGCTCCGACATCGTGATCGAGGGCGTGATGATGAACCCGCTGCGCACGGGCCTGATCACGACGCTCCTCGAGATGGGCGCCTCGATCGAACGGCTCAACGAGCGCGACGAGGGCGGCGAGACCGTTGCGGACCTGCGCGTCCGGGAGAGCCGCCTCACCGGCGTGACGGTGCCGGCCGCGCGCGCGCCCGCCATGATCGACGAGTACCCGATCCTCGCGGTCGCGGCCTCTTTCGCCGAGGGCACGACCCGGATGCAGGGCCTGCACGAGCTCCGCGTGAAGGAATCGGATCGCCTCGCGGCGGTCGCGGCCGGGCTGGCCGAGGCCGGCGTCGCACACGAGATCGAAGGCGACGACCTGATCGTCCACGGCTCTGGCGGCAAGGTGCGGGGCGGCGGCAGGCCGATCGCGACCCATCTCGACCATCGCATCGCCATGTCGTTCCTGGTGATGGGCCTTGCCACGCAGGAGCCGGTGACGGTCGATGACGGCGCCATGATCGCCACGAGCTTCCCGACCTTCATCCCGCTCATGCGGGGGCTTGGCGCCACTATCCAGGACTGAGTCTTCCGCATGATCATCGCCATCGACGGTCCCGCCGCATCGGGCAAGGGCACTCTCGGCAAGCGCCTGGCCGACCATTTCGGGTTTGCCCATCTCGACACCGGCCTTCTCTACCGGGCTGTGGCCCGCGTGCTCCTGGACCGGGACGTCGCCCTGACGGACCGCGATGCCGCCGCCCGCGTCGCACAGGAGCTCGACGTCACGCATCTCGACGACGAACGCCTGCGCGGCGCGCAGATGGGCGAGGCCGCTTCGGTGATATCGGCCTACCAGCCGGTCCGGGACGCGCTTCTGGCCTTCCAGCGCCAGTTCGCCGGACAGGCGCCCGGCGCGGTGCTCGACGGGCGCGACATCGGAACCGTGGTGTGCCCTCACGCGGATGTGAAGCTTTTCATCACGGCGAGCGCCGAGGAGCGCGCGCGCCGGCGCCACAGGGAGCTGCTGTCGCGGGGCGAGACGACGGATTACGAGATTATTCTCAACGACATCCGCCGCCGTGACGAACGGGACATGACCCGCAGCAATGCGCCCCTCAAGGCCGCGGACGACGCCCTGACGCTCGACACCACCCATCTCGACGCCGACGAGGCCTTCCAGGCGGCGCTGGAACTCGTGAAGCACAAGCAGACTTGAGCTTGCGCCGGCCGGATAAGCTGGCAAACTCCTCAGAACCGACCCGGCTCCGCAAAGGAGACTACGATGGTTCGTTCCGGCTGCACCGCCTTCGCCGCAGGGCTTCTCCTGCTGCTGTCCTTCCTTGCGTCGCCTACCCAAGCCCAAGCCGAGACGGAAGTGGACCTCGCCCTCGTGGTGGCGGTCGACATCTCCTTCTCGATGGATACCGAGGAGCAGGCCCTGCAGCGGGAGGGCTTCGCCCAGGCCTTCCGGTCCCAGCTCGTCCATGACGCCATCCGGGGCGGGATGCTCGGGCGGATCGCCGTCACCTACATGGAATGGGCCGGCTCGGCCGACCAGAAGGTGATCATTCCCTGGACCGTGCTCGACAATTCCGAAAGCCTGATGGCCTTCGCGGACAAGATCGCCTCCACGCCCCTGCGCCGGGCGCAGCGGACCTCGATCTCCAGCGCGATCGACTACAGCGTAAAGCTTCAGGACGAGAGCGGCATCGAGGCGACGCGGCGCGTGATCGACGTGTCCGGCGACGGCCCCAACAACCAGGGCCGCATGGTGGTGCAGGCCCGCGACGAGGCGGTCGCCAAGGGCATCACCATCAACGGGCTTCCCATCATGCTGCGCAAGCCGGGCTATCTCGACATCCCGGAACTCGACGTCTACTACAAGGATTGCGTCATCGGCGGCCAGGGCGCATTCACGGTCCCGGTCCGTGAGCGCGACCAGTTCATCGAGGCGATCAAGACCAAGATCCTGCTCGAAGTCGCGGGGCTCACCCCTTCCGAAACCCTCATCAAGCGGATTCAGGACACGCCGCGCAGCAATTGCCTCTCGGGCGAGATGCAGTGGCGGGACCGCTGGAACAACTGACAAGACCGACCATGACCAAGCTGACATTGGCGCTCGTGGCGCACGACGCCAAGAAGGACGACATGGCCCGCTTCGTGGCCATGCACGAGGACGCGCTGCGCCCCTTCACGCTCTTCGCCACCGGCACCACCGGCGGCCGCGTCATGGAGAAATGCCCGTCGCTTTCCGTCACGCGCCTGAAGAGCGGTCCCCTGGGCGGCGACCAGCAGATCGGCGCGATGATCGCGGAGGGCAAGATCGACGCGCTGTTCTTCTTCGTCGACCCGCTCTCGCCCCATCCGCACGACGTGGACGTGAAGGCGCTCATGCGCCTCGCCCTCGTCTACGACATCCCGATGGCGCTCAACCCCGCGACGGCGGAGCGCCTGATCGCCACCTTCAAGGATTAGACGCTCACGTCCCGCGCGGCTTGGCGCGCCGCGTCGGCGGCGCGGTCAGCGGGTCCTCGGGCCAGGGATGCTTCGGATACTGCCCGCGCATGTCGGATCGCACCGCCGTCCAGGATCCGCGCCAGAAGCCCGGCAGGTCCCGGGTGATCTGGATCGGGCGCTGGGCCGGCGAGAGCAGGTGCAGGATCAGCGGCACGCGCCCGCCGGCGATGACCGGGTGCTTGTCGAGGCCGAAGAGCTCCTGCACGCGCACGGCCAGGACCGGCCCTTCCTCCGTTCCGTAATCGATCGGGATCTGCGAGCCGGTCGGAACCTCGAGATGGGTCGGAGCCTCCGCGTCGAGGCGCCGCTGCAGGTTCCACGGTACGAGGCTGCGCATCGCTTCGCTCAAGGTGTCCGGGCCGATGTCGGACAATCCGGTCCTGCCGACGAGATGCGGCGCCAGCCACTCCTCGACGGATGCGGCCAGAGCCTCGTCCGACAAATCCGGCCACTCGTCGCCTTCGGCGTGCCTGAGGAACATCACCCGTTCCCGCCACTGCGCCAGCGCCTTCGAGAAGGGCAGCGCCGACAGGCCCGAGGCCGCAAGGCCGGCGGCGAGGATGCGCGCGGCTTCCTCCGTGGCGGGCACCGGCAGAGGCCGCTCGTTCAGGGTCAGGGCGCCGTAGCGCCGGACGGCCCGGTTTCGCAGAGCCCTGGCCTGCCGGTCGAAAACGATCTCGTCACGCTGCTCGATATCCTCTCCGGCGACGGCGTCGATCTCCTCGGCCGAGATGGGAGCAGCCGCCAGGATGCGGGTGGCGGCGGCGGCGCCCGAAATCTCGGCGATGGCCAGGTTGGGCTCCTTGGCGAGCCGGTCATGAGGCTCGAGCGCGGCCCCGCGCCCATTGGCCATCAGGTACTCGCCCGTCTTGCCCCGCGCCTTGGCGAGCCGGTCCGGATAGGCCAGCGTCAGCAGGGCGCCGAGGGAGCGGATCTCCTCTCCGGAGCCGGACTTCGCACCGGCCTTCGCCCAGCCGTCGGCCATGCGGCGCATGTCCTCGGCCCGCTTCGAGCGATCGCGGCGGAAGCGCTCGACGCGCTCCGTGAGGTCCGTGGTGTCGCCGCCCAGCCCGCGCTCCACGAGAACCGCCGCGAGATCCGCCGCATCGCGGGCCTGGCCGCTCCCGCCGGCCACGAGCACCATGCGGGCGAGGCGCGGCGGCAGCGGGAGTTCGCGCAGGCGACGACCGGTTTCGGTGATCCGCCCGTCACCGTCGAGAGCATGCAGCTGCTGGAGCAGCACCCTTGCCTCCTTCAGGGCCGGGCCGGGCGGCGTATCGAGGAACGCCAGCGTCGTCGGGTCGGCGACGCCCCAGGCGGCGCAGTCGAGGAGCATCGGGGCGAGATCCGCAGACAGGATCTCCGGCCGCGCATAGGCCTCCAGCGCACCGGTCGCGGCCTCTTCCCACAGGCGATAGCAGACGCCCGGCTCGGTGCGTCCCGCGCGCCCCCGGCGCTGATCGGCGGCGGCCCGCGACACGCGCACGGTCTCGAGCCGCGTCAGTCCGATGCTCGGTTCGTAGACGGGCACGCGCGCGAGCCCTGAATCGATGACGACGCGCACGCCCTCGATGGTGAGCGAGGTCTCGGCGATGGAGGTGGCGAGCACCACCTTGCGGCGACCGGGTTTGGCCGGGCCGACCGCCAGATCCTGTTCGCCCCGGTCGAGGGCGCCGTAGAGCGGCGCGATGTCGACCGAGGGATCGGTGACGCGTTCGCGCAGAAGCGTCTCGACGCGGCGGATCTCCCCCTGCCCCGGCAGGAAGACGAGGATCGAGCCCGGCTCCGCTCTCAGGGCTCGCGTGGTGGCGTCGGCGACCTGTTCCTCGATGCGCCGGTTCGGGTCGCGCCCAAGATGGTGCGTCTCGACCGGATAGGCGCGGCCCTCGGATTCGATCACCGGCGCGTCGCCGAGGAGCCTCGCAACGCGGGCGCCGTCGAGGGTAGCGGACATGACGAGGAGGCGCAGATCCTCGCGCAGGCCGCTCTGGGCATCCAGCGCGAGCGCAAGCCCCAGATCCGCATCGAGGGAGCGCTCGTGGAACTCGTCGAACAGCACGGCCGCGACGCCCTCAAGCGCCGGATCGTCGAGGATCATGCGGGCGAAGACGCCCTCGGTCACCACCTCGATCCGGGTTTTCCGGCTGATCTTGGAGCCGAGCCGCACGCGCAGGCCCACCGTCTCGCCGACGGCTTCGCCCAGAGTCCGCGCCATCCGGTCGGCCGCGGCCCGCGCCGCAAGGCGGCGCGGCTCCAGCAGGATGAGCTTGCCGCCCCTCGTCCAGGGCTCGTCGAGCAGCGCGAGGGGCACGCGGGTCGTCTTGCCAGCGCCCGGCGGGGCAACCAGGACGGCGTTCGGCCGGGAGGCCAGGCTCGCCGCGAGATCGGCGAGAACCACATCGATGGGCAGGGCGGAGTCGAAGGCGCGCATGGGGCCTGATCGCTCATGCCGGCCGGGAGGGCAAGTCCGTGTTCAGACCGGGAACCCGTAGCGGCGCAGCTCCGCCGCGAGATCCATCGGCTCGGCATACTGGATCGCCTGCATGCCGACATCGCGGGCCGTCTCCACGTTCGCCTTGGAGTCGTCGATGAAGATGCAGTCCGGCGCGCGAAGATCGTAGCGCCGCAGCAGGAGGTGGTAGATCTCCGGATCAGGCTTCAGCAGCCGCTCGTCGCCCGACACGATGACCCCGTCGAAGCTGGCGAGGAACGGAAAGCGCTCCTTGGCCTCGATGAACTTGGCGCCGGAGAAGTTCGTGATGCAGTAGGTGGGGACGCCGGCCTCCTGCAGGCGCCCGAGCAGGGCCACGTTCTCCTCGAACACGCCCGAGACGGTCTCGTGCCAGCGCTCGTGGAAGGCGCGGATCGGCACCTCGTGATCGGGATAGTCCTTGACCAGAAGGGCCACCGCCTCGTCCCAGTCCCGGCCGCGATCCTGCTCGACGTTCCAGTCGCTGGTGCAGACCGTGGACAGGAACCATTCCATCCGGTCGGCGTCGTCGAACAGCTTGCGGTAGAGGTTGCGCGGGTCCCAGCGCAGCAGGACATTGCCGACGTCGAACACGACGATCGTAGGCTTCTCGGACATCAAGGCTTCCCCCCGGATTATTTCCGGGGAGATTTAGCCCGTCTGTGGCGGCATGGCCACCGTCAATATCTACCCTTAGGTCAGCCGCCGATGTTGTAGGCCGCCAGCGCCGCCATGTTGACGATGTCGTTGTCGGTCGAGCCCAGCGAGACGATCTGCACCGGCTTGTCGAGGCCGACCACAAGCGGCCCCATCACCATCGCGCCGCCAAGCTCCTGCAGCATCTTGGTGGAGATCGAGGCCGAGTGGAACGCCGGCATGACGAGCACGTTGGCCGGCCCCTTGAGGCGGCTGAACGGATACTGCGCCATGATGTCCCGGTTAAGCGCCACGTCGGCCGCCATCTCACCGTCATACTCGAAATCGACCCGCATGCCGTCGAGGATTTCGACCGCCTCCTGGATCTTCTCGGCACGCTCCGCCCGCGGATGGCCGAAGGTGGAGAACGACAGGAGCGCGACGCGCGGCTCGTAGCCGAGTCGGCGGGCGACGCCGGCGGCCTCGATGGCGATCTCCGCGAGCTCCTGCGCGCTCGGCATCTCGTGGATCGCCGTGTCGGCCACGAGCACGGTGTGGCCGCGCGCGAGGCAGAGCGAGATGCCGATCACGCGATGGCCCGGCTTGGCGTCGATCACGTGCCGCACGTCGGCGAGGGCGGTCGAGTAGTTGCGGGTCGCGCCCGTCACCATGGCGTCGGCATCGCCAAGGGCCACCATGGAGGCCGCGAAGTGGTTGCGGTCCTGATTGATCAGGCGCTGGCAGTCACGGAACAGGTAGCCCTTGCGCTGCAGGCGCTCATAGAGGAACTGCGCGTAGGTGCTGTTGCGCGACGAGAGCCGCGCATTGTGGATCTCGATGCCCTCGCGGCCCGCGAGGTCGATGCCGGCGGCCGTCGCGGTCTCGTGGATGCGGTCCTCCCGCCCGACGAGGATCGCCTTGCCGAGGCCCTGGTTGACGAAGGAAAGCGCGGCGCGGATCACCTGCTCCTCCTCGCCCTCCGCGAAGACCACCCGCTTCGGGAACTTGCGCACGCGCTCGAAGATGCGGTTGAGCGTGCCGGCGACGGGATCGCGCCGCGCCGAGAGCTGCGCCTTGTAGGCGCGCATGTCGACGATGGGACGGCGCGCGACGCCGGTGTCCATCGCGGCCTTGGCGACCGCCATCGGAACCGTGTGGATCAGGCGCGGATCGAACGGGACCGGGATGATGTATTCGCGGCCGAAGCGCGGACGCGAGCCCTGATAGGCGGCCGCCACCTCGTCGGGCACGTCCTCGCGGGCGAGCTCGGCGAGCGCCTGCGCGGCCGCGATCTTCATCTCCATGTTGATCGTGGTGGCCCGCACGTCGAGGGCGCCACGGAAGATGTACGGGAAGCCCAGCACGTTGTTGACCTGGTTCGGATAATCCGAGCGGCCCGTTGCAATGATCACGTCGTCGCGGATGCGCGCGACCTCCTCTGGGGTAATCTCCGGATCGGGATTGGCCATGGCGAAGATGATCGGGTTGGGCGCCATGGAGCGGATCATGTCGTCCGTGAAGGCGCCCTTGGCCGAGAGGCCGAACACCGCATCCGCGCCGTTCAGGGCATCGGCGAGCGAGCGGGCGTCGGTCTCGGCAGCATGGGCCGATTTCCACTGGTTCATGCCCTCGGTGCGCCCGCGATAGATCACGCCCTTGGTGTCGCAGAGGATGACGTTGTTGGGCGCGAAGCCCATGGCCTTGAGAAGCTCCGTGCAGGCGATGCCGGCCGCGCCCGCGCCGTTCACCACGAGCTTCGTCTCCGCCATGTCGCGGCCGGTCAGGTGCAGCGCGTTGATGAGGCCCGCGGCTGCGATGATGGCGGTGCCGTGCTGGTCGTCGTGGAAGACCGGGATGTCCATCAGCTCGCGCAGGCGCTCCTCGATGATGAAGCATTCCGGCGCCTTGATGTCCTCCAGGTTGATGCCCCCGAAGGACGGTCCGAGATAGCGCACGCAGTTGATGAAGGCGTCCGGGTCCTCCGTGTCGACCTCGAGGTCGATGGAATCCACATCCGCGAAGCGCTTGAACAGGACGGACTTGCCCTCCATCACGGGCTTCGAGGCGAGCGCCCCGAGATTGCCGAGGCCCAGGATCGCGGTTCCGTTCGAGATCACCGCCACCATGTTGGAGCGGGTCGTGAAGTCGAAGGCGCAGGACGGGTTCTCGGCGATGGCCAGGACCGGGACGGCCACGCCCGGCGAATAGGCCAGCGACAGGTCGCGCTGGGTCGCCATGGGCTTGGTGGGAACCACCTCCAGCTTTCCGGGACGGCCCTGTGCGTGGAATTGCAGCGCCTCCTGGTCCGTGAAGGTGGGGCGGCTGCGGCGGCTCGGAGGCTGATCGTTCATTAGTTGGCGTCCGGTTATGGTATGGGGCGTTTCCCGTCGGACCTGCGACCTTACGCCATCGAGCCAGCTTCCCTCAAGACTTGTCCACACCCTTTCGACGGACCGTGTGCCACGGGTGAAAGGCCGGGCCGCCTTTGCTATGACGGGAAGATGTCATCCCAAGCCCTCTACCGCCCGTCCGAGACCTCCGTGAAATCCGAGCCTGCCGTGCAGAACGGCGTGCCGGACAGCCGGGTCACGCCCATGATGGCGCAGTACATCGAGATCAAGTCGGCCAATCCGGACAGCCTGCTCTTCTACCGGATGGGGGATTTCTACGAGCTGTTCTTCGAGGATGCGGAGATCGCCAGCCAGGCGCTCGGCATCGTGCTGACCAAGCGCGGCAAGCATCAGGGGCAGAACATCCCCATGTGCGGCGTGCCCGTGGACCGGGCTGACGACTACCTGCAGCGCCTCATCGGCCTGGGCCATCGGGTCGCCGTCTGCGAGCAGACCGAGGATCCGGCGGAGGCGAAGAAGCGCGGGTCCAAGTCCGTCGTGCGCCGCGACGTGGTGCGGCTCGTCACGCCCGGCACGATCACCGAGGAACGCCTGCTCGATCCGGGCCGGGCGAACTACTTCCTGGCCATCGCCCGCCGCCGCGTGTCCGATACGCAATGGTGCTACGGCCTTGCGGCCGTCGACATTTCCACAGGGCATTTCGCCTTGAGCGAGACGGACGGGCCCGGTCTGTCGGCGGAAATCGCCCGCTTCGACCCGCGGGAGATCCTGGTCCCGGACGTGATCCATGACGATCCGGAACTCGCGGCCTTCTGGCGCGAGACGCGGGCCTCGATTACGCCCCTCTCCCGCGAAGGGCTCGACCCGGCATCGGCCGAACGGCGGCTCAAGGATCATTTCGGCGTCGCCACCCTCGACGCGTTCGGGTCCTTCAGCCGCGCCGAGATCACGGCGGCCGGCAGCGCGCTGTTCTATATCGAGAAGACCCAGATCGGCAGCCGCCCAGTCCTTCACCCGCCGACCAAGGGGGATGCGGGCGCGGCGCTCGCGATCGATTCCGCGACGCGCGCCAACCTGGAGCTCACCCGGACCCTTTCGGGCGACCGGGCCGGCAGCCTGCTCGCAACCATCGACTGCACGGTGACGCCCGGCGGGGCGCGGCTCCTGGCCGAACGTCTCGCCGGTCCCCTCACCCAGCCGGGCTTGATCCACGACCGCCAGGATTCGGTGGCGCTCCTCGTCGACAACGGCGACCTGCGCGACCGCCTTCGGCGCATCCTCAAGCGCTCGCCCGACCTCGCCCGCGCCCTCTCGCGCCTGAGCCTCGGACGCGGCGGGCCGCGCGATCTCGCCTGCGTGCGCGACGGCCTCTTCGCGGCCCGCGATCTCGGGCTCGAACTCGCCATCACGCCGGATCTGCCGCGGGAGCTGAGGGCGGCGGCCGAGCAGCTACAATCCCTGCGGACCGACGTGGCCGACCGCCTGGCCGCCGCTCTGGCCGAGGATCTGCCGCTGCTCAAGCGCGACGGGGGCTTCGTCCGCGAGGGCTTCGACCAGGCGCTCGACGAGCTGCGCGAGCTGCAGCACGATTCCCGCAGATTCATCGCGGCGCTCCAGGCCCGCTATGCCTCCGATACCGGATGCCGGACCCTGCGGGTCAAGCACAACCACATGATCGGCTACTTCGTCGAGGTGCCGCAGAACGTGGGCGAGGACCTGCTCAAGGAGCCGTGGAAGGAGACCTTCGTCCACCGCCAGACCATGGCGGGCGCCATGCGCTTCTCGACGATCGAGCTCGGCGAGCTCGAGGCCAAGATCGCCTCCGCGGCCGACCGGGCGTTCAAGATCGAGCTGGCCCTCTTCGAGAGCATGGTCGAGGAGCTCCTCGGCCTCTCGTCCGATATTGCCGCCGCGGCCGAGGCGTTGGCCGTGGTCGACGTGACGGCGGCCCTCGCGGATCTTGCGGTGCGGCTCGACTGGACGCGTCCCGTCATCGACACGAGCCTCGCGTTCCGGATCAAGGCGGGCCGCCATCCGGTCGTGGAGGCAGCCCTCAAACGCGAGGGCACGCCGTTCATCGCCAACGATTCTGATCTCTCCGGCCGCGATGCCGGGCACATCCTGCTGATCACCGGCCCGAACATGGGCGGCAAGTCCACTTATCTGCGCCAGAACGCCCTGATCGTGGTGCTGGCCCAGATGGGCTCCTTCGTGCCCGCGAAGGAAGCCCATATCGGCGTCGTCGACCGGCTGTTCTCCCGCGTCGGCGCGGCCGACGATCTCGCCCGCGGCCGCTCGACCTTCATGGTCGAGATGGTGGAGACCGCCGCAATCCTCAATCAGGCTACGTCGCGCTCACTGGTCATCCTCGACGAGATCGGCCGCGGCACGGCTACATTCGACGGCCTCTCCATCGCCTGGGCGGCCATCGAGCACCTGCACGAGGCGAATGGCTGCCGCGCCCTCTTCGCCACGCACTTCCACGAGCTGACGGCGCTCGCGGACAGGCTGCCGCGCATCTCGAACGCGACCCTGAAGGTGACGGAATGGAACGGCGAGGTGGTGTTCCTGCACGAGGTCGTGCCGGGGGCGGCCGACCGCTCCTACGGCCTGCAGGTGGCGCGTCTCGCCGGACTGCCGACGGCGGTCGTGGAGCGGGCCAAGGCCATCCTGAGCGAGCTGGAACGGTCCGACCGGGAGAGCCCGAAGCGGGCGCTCGTCGACGATCTGCCGCTGTTCGCGGCGCCCGTGCGCGCTACGCCGCCGGTTGAGGTGAAGGCCGATGGTCTGCGGGAGGCGCTCGATGCGCTCGATCCCGACCAGATGACGCCGCGGGAGGCGCTCGACGCGCTCTACCGCCTCAAGACGCAGCGCTGATCGCGGCCTGCGGGATCAGGAAACCTGCGAGCTGTCCTCGCGGGACATGGCCTCGAACGGCACGAAGGTCATGGTCTGGGCCGCGCCCGCCCCATGGGGCTTCTGGCCCACGATGACGTAGGCCAGGGCCTCGCGGACGCCGCGCTCTGTGTAGGGCTTCGCAATGACGCCACAGGCGCCGGCGAAATCCTCCGGGATGCGTTTGGCGTTGGCGGTCATGAACAGGGTCGTGACTCCGAGCTGGCTCGTGAGGTGCCGGCATACGTCCACACCGGTCGGGCCATCGGTCAGATGAATGTCGACGAACGCGAGATCGGGGGCGAGATTGCGCGCCATGGCCAGGGCCTCTTCACAGGACGTGGCGACCCCGACCACGTCGTGACCGGCTTCCTGCAACAGGCTCTCAAGCTCCAGCGCGATGAGGATCTCGTCTTCGACAACCAGGATGCGCAGAGATTTTCCCGAACTCAAACCTACAATCCTCCGCATCCGAACGCATGACGATGCCGGCGCGTATACCTGACCTCCCGTCCGTAGACGTCAAGGAGATATTTCAAGCTGCAAACAATCATGAACCGTCGGGCCGTCTGGGGCCGCCCTTGTGCATTCAGTCGGACTCAACGCGGCGAAAGGGCCATGGTTCCCTCGTGCGACCAAGTTGCCGGAAGGTGATGGACAACGTCAAAGCAACGCTATCACGTTTGGACGCCAGACGATATGATCCGGGCTCTTTCGCGGGGAGTTCGGTATCATGGTCGTGCGCATCTCAACGGTCGCCTTCGAGGGCATCGAGGCCCGGGCCGTCGACGTCCAGGTGCAGATCTCTCCCGGCAACGTCGCCTTCGCGGTGGTGGGCCTGCCCGATAAGGCGGTGGCCGAATCGCGCGAGCGGGTCCGCTCGGCCCTCGTGGCGTCTGGACTGGCGCTGCCGGCGAAGCGGATCATCGTCAATCTCGCGCCGGCGGATCTGCCCAAGGAAGGCAGCCATTACGACCTGCCGATCGCGCTCGGGATCATGGCGGCCATCGGGGCGGTTCCGGCGGATGCCCTCGACGGATTCACGGTCCTGGGCGAATTGGCGCTCGACGGCTCGATCACGTCCGTCGCGGGCGTCCTGCCGGCCGCCATGGCGGCGTTCGACCGCGGGCACGGGCTGATCTGCCCCGCGGCGAGCGGGCCGGAGGCGGCCTGGGCGAGCCGCGACACCGAGATCCTGGCTCCGCGCTCGCTGATCCAGCTCGCCAACCATTTCAAGGGCACGCAGGTCATGGCGCGTCCCGAGCCGGCCATCCTTCCGGCTGCCGGGATGCTGCCCGACCTGCGCGACATCAAGGGACAGGAGAGCGCCAAGCGGACGCTCGAGATCGCCGCCGCCGGCGCTCACAACCTGCTCATGAACGGGCCGCCCGGCGCCGGCAAGTCGATGCTGGCCCAGCGCCTGCCCTCGATCCTGCCGCCGCTCTCGCCGCGGGAGCTGCTGGAGGTCTCGATGATCCAGTCGGTGGTCGGGCTCCTGGCGAACGGCGCCCTGTCGAACCGCCGTCCGTTCCGGGCCCCGCACCACTCCGCCTCCATGGCGGCGCTGGTGGGCGGCGGTCTCAACGCCCGTCCGGGCGAGGCGTCGCTCGCGCACCACGGCGTCCTGTTCCTCGACGAGCTGCCTGAGTTCCAGCCCCAGGTGCTCGATTCCCTGCGCCAGCCGCTCGAGGCCGGCGAGATCCTCATCGCCCGCGCCAACCACCGCATCACCTATCCGGCGCGGTTCCAGCTCGTGGCGGCCATGAATCCCTGCCGCTGCGGTCAGGCGACGGAGCCCGGCTACGTCTGCCGACGCCAGCCGAACGAGCGCTGCGTCGCCCAGTACCAGGCGCGGCTCTCCGGCCCACTGCTCGACCGCATCGACCTCGTCATCGACGTTCCGGCGGTGACGGCGGCGGACCTGATCCTGCCGCCGCCCGCCGAGGGCTCGGCCGAGGCGGCCGCACGGGTCGCGGCCGCGCGGGACCGGCAGGCAAGGCGCTATGCGGCGCTCGGGCTCGACGGCGTCTCCACCAACGCCGCCTGCCCTGCGCCGCTCCTCGAGGAGGTCGCCCAGCCCGACGCCGAGGGCCTCGCGCTCATCCGTGACGCGGCGAACGCCATGCGCCTGTCGGCGCGCGGCTTCCACCGGGTCCTGAAGGTCGCGCGCACCCTCGCGGATCTCGACGGCGAGGAGAAGGTGCGCCGCATCCACCTCGCCGAGGCCCTGTCCTACCGGGCCCATGCGGACCGGCGTTCGGCTGCGGCCTGACGTTCAACAAAACACAAGCAATTCCTTGATAAGCCCCCCTGGCGTTCCGATACTCCCTGTCACAAAACCGTTCGAAATGAGCTTTATGTCACGGCGCAAGACAGTCGGCCTAGGATCCGACACCCGTTCGAGCGAGGCTTCGATGCATTCCTCCCCGGCGCCCGAGACCGTTTCGGCCCCCCTCGCACCAGCAGGCGCCGGTCCCACGCCCTTCAGGGGCATGGTCCGCTTCATTCCGGGGCGGGTGAAGACGGTGCGCGACCATGGCGGCCTCGATCCGGTGCTCGGCCGGATCGGTTCGCTCGAAGTGCGGCTCGCCACCACGGACCGGGAGATCCGCCAGGCCCAGAAGCTGCGCTTCAAGGTCTTCTACGAGGAGATGTCCGCCGCGCCCAGCGCCGCCTCGATGCTGTCGCGCCGCGACATCGACGATTACGACGCGATCTGCGATCACCTGCTCGTCCTCGACCACGACGTGAAGCCCAAGCCCTTCCGTCCGGCGAAGCCGAAGGTGGTCGGCACCTACCGGCTCCTGCGCCAGGAGGTGGCGGACCGGCACTGGGGCTTCTACACCGCGGGCGAATACGACATCGCGCCCCTTCTCGACGCCCACCGCTCCTTGCGTTTCCTCGAGCTTGGCCGCTCCTGTGTGCTCAAGCGCTATCGCAACAAGCGCACGGTCGAGCTGCTCTGGCACGGGATCTGGACCTACGTGCTCCACCACCGGATCGACGTGATGATCGGCTGCGCCAGCCTGGAGGGCACGGACCCGCAGGCGCTGGCGTTGCCCTTGAGCTTCCTGCACCACTTTGCCTCCGCGCCGGAGGAGTGGCAGGCGAGCGCGCTGCCCGAGCGCCACACGCCGATGGACATCCTGGCCCGAGACGCGGTGGACCCGAGGGCGGCTCTGCATGCTCTGCCGCCGATGATCAAGGGATATCTGCGGCTCGGTGCCAGCTTCGGGCGCGGCGCGGTGATCGACCGCCAGTTCCGCACTACGGACGTGCTGGTGATCCTGCCGGTCTCCGCCATCAATCCGCGCTACATCGACCACTTCGGGCCGGGCGCGAACCGTCACGCGACCTGAGCGCCCTCGCCTGCGGCGTGAAGGGCCAAGAGGCCCTCGCGATAGGTCGGATAGCGCAGCTTCACGCCGAGCTCCTGCTTGATCAGCCGGTTCGCGATCCGCTTGTTCTCCGCATAGAAGCTGCGGGCCATCGGGCTCATCGCGGCCGTCTCGAACGGAATCTCCGGCGGCGGCTCAACGCCCATGAGACCCGCCGCATACGTCACCACGTCCTGCGGCGGCGCGGGCTCGTCGTCAGAGACGTTGTAGACCGCGCCGGCATGCGGGCGCCCGAGAGAGGCGGCGAGCGTCGCGGCGATGTCGTCCACATGGATCCGGTTGAAGACCTGGCCCGGCTTGACGATGCGCTGGGCCGTGCCGCGCGAAAGGTTCGCAAGCGCGTTGCGGCCGGGACCGTAGATGCCGGTCAGGCGGAAGATGTGGACCGGCTTGCCGGTCTCCTGCCCGAAGGCGAGCCACGCCTTTTCGGCGGCGAGCCGCCGCCGCGACTGGGCGCTCTGCGGCGTCGCCGCCATCGCCTCGTCGACCCAGTCGCCGCCGCGGTCGCCGTAGACGCCGGTGGTGGAGAGATAGCCGATCCAGGCGAGGTCCGGGGCCGCCGCGACGGCCTCGCGGAACTGGGCCAGGGTCGGCTCGCCATCCGCGTCGGGCGGGGCTGAGACCAGGATGGCGTCGGCAGACCGGATGGCGGCCTCGAGGGCCGAAGCCTCCGCGAGGTCGTCCAGCGCATGGGCCCGGATGCCGTTCTCCGTCAGCCGGGCGGCCTTGTCGGCGTGCCGGACGGTGCCGGCCACATGGGTCCAGTCCCGTGCACGGATGAAGGCCTGCGCCGTGTAGCCGATGCCGAAGACGAAGAGCCTCATGCGGCCGCCTCATTGGGAATGCCCGAAAGGGCGCGCTGCCATTCAAGGCGCACGTCCTCGTCCGTCTCGATGTCCCGGCGCGCCTCGCGATGGGCCGAGACCTCCTCCGCCGGCAGCAGGCGGGCGATGGCCCAGACCGCCATGGCGCGCACCAGCGGCGAGGCGTCGTCGAGGAGGCTCACGGCCTCCTCGGCCAATCCCGCATCGCCCGAATTGCCGATGGCGATGAGCACGTTGCGGACGAAGCGGTCGCGGCCCGTGCGCTTGATCGGCGTGCCGGCGAAGCGCGCCCGGAAGGCCGGATCGTCGAGGCGGGCGAGCTCCGCCAGCGGCAGGGCCGCGAGATCGTCGCGCTGCACGAGCCGGGCCTCACGGCCGGCTTGGGCGAACTTGTTCCAGGGACAGACCGCGAGGCAGTCGTCGCAGCCGAAGACCCGATTGCCGATGCCCTGGCGCAGATCCGCCGGGATGTGGCCCTTGTGCTCGATGGTCAGGTAGGAGATGCAGCGGCGCGCATCGAGCTGGTAGGGGGCCGGAAAGGCGTTGGTCGGGCACACGTCGAGGCAGCGGCGGCAGGAGCCGCAATGGTCCCGCTCCGGCTCGTCCTCCGGCAGCTCCGCCGTGGTGAAGATCGCCCCGAGAAAGAGCCAATTGCCGAACTCGCGCGAGACCACCACCGTGTGCTTGCCCTGCCAGCCGAGGCCGGCGGCGGCCGCAAGCGGCTTCTCCATCACGGGCGCGGTGTCGACGAAAACCTTCACGTCGGAGGACGCCTTGGCGGCCAGGAATCCGGCGGCCTCCTTCAGCTTGCCCTTGATGACGTCGTGGTAGTCGCGGTTGCGGGCGTAGACCGAGATCGAGGCGCGGTCTTTCAGGGCGAGGCCCGCGAGCGGGTCCTCGGCCGGGCCGTAATTGAGGCCGAGCAGGATGACGCTTCTGACCTCCGGCCAGAGCGCCTGCGGGTCGGAACGGCGCTCCGCCGTCTCGGCCATCCACTCCATCGAGCCGTGATAGCCCTCCGCGAGCCAGGCCTGCAGCCGTTCCGGGGCGAGCGGGATCGCATCCGGCCGGGCGACGCGGACGATGTCGAAGCCCAGGCCTCTCGCCCGGTCCACGAGGGCGCGCTTGAGCGCTGCCCCTTCTAGAAATCCAGGTCGTCGTAATGCGTCGACGGCGCCATCCCCGGCACCCGGTCCGCCAGGAGCGCGCGAAAGGACGGCCGGGACTTCACCCGGGCGTACCAGTATTTCGCTGTCTCGTTCTCGTCCCATGGCACGTCGCCGAGATAATCCACCACCGACAGATGGGCTGCCGCCGCCAGATCCGCAAAGGTCATCTGGTCGCCCGCCAGCCAATTCCGCTGTGCAATCAGGTAACCGATGTAGCTGAGGTGGTATCGCACGTTCGACCGCGCCGCGCGAATGGCCCCCATGTCGGGCGGCCCGCCTCCCAGCTCGGTCGGCATGAAGCGCTTATAGATCTTTTCCGTCGCGAGGTAAGCCGAAACCTCGTCGTGGAACTTGACCAGGAACCAGTCGAGGAGCCGCCGGACCTCCACCCGCTGCACGGGGTCGCGCGGCATGAGGCGCCGGTCGCCCATGGCCTCGCCCCTGGTATCGTCGAGATATTCGGCGATGATCCAGGGCCCCGGCACCGCCAGCCCGTCCTCGTCGATGAAGAGCGGGAGATTGCCGCTGGGATTAATTTCCAGGAACGGCAGACGACGATCCCACGGCTTCTCCTCGAGGATATGCGCGCCGATTCCCATTTCGGCCAGGATCAGGCGCGCGAACCGCGAATGCGGGCAGAAGGGATACGAGTGCAGGATGGCCATGGAGCGTGTCTGACGCGAAACAGACGGCGAGAATAAGGCCGCGTTCCGTTAAGGGGCGGTAAGGAATTTTGGTGAATCTCATGTTCCCGACGCAGGACGCCGGCGCCTGACCCGCAATGGGCGCGCACGTCGCCTTGACAGCCCGGGGCACGGCCCTCCATCTGGCGCCGGTTTTAGGATTTTCAACGATGTCGCAAATTGTCGAGGCGCTGTTTCTGGGCCTGATCGAGGGCCTGACCGAGTTCCTGCCGGTGTCCTCGACGGGACACCTGCTCCTGATCGGCCACTTTCTCGGCTTCGAGTCGACCGGCAAGACCTTCGAGGTCCTGATCCAGCTCGGTGCGATCCTGGCGATCCTCGCGGTCTACTTCAACCGCCTCTGGGCCATCGCCAAAGCCCTGCCGCACGATCCCGACGCGCGCCGCTTCGTCCTCGGCGTGCTGATCGCGTTCCTGCCCGCGGCCCTGATCGGCGCCGTGCTGCACGGCTTCATCAAGGAGGTGCTGTTCGATCCCTGGATCGTGTGCATGACCCTGATCGCCGGCGGCTTTGTGCTCCTCTTGGTCGACGGGCTGCCGCTCGAGGCCAAGCACGAGGACGCGACGCGCTTTCCTCTTTCGATGTACCTCAAGATCGGCTTCATCCAGTGCCTCGCCATGGTGCCGGGCGTCTCGCGCTCGGGGGCGACCATCGTGGGCGCGATGCTGATGGGGGCGAGCAAGCGGGCCGCGGCGGAGTTCTCGTTCTTCCTCGCCATGCCGACCATGGCGGGCGCCTTCGCGTACGACCTCCTGAAGAACTACAAGGTCCTGTCGGCCGACGACGCCGCCATCATCGTGGCCGGCTTCATCACGGCCTTCGTGTCGGCGCTCATCGTGGTGAAGAAGCTCCTCGATTACGTCTCGCGCCACGGCTACACCCCCTTCGCCCTCTGGCGCATCCTGCTCGGGTCCGCCGGGCTCGCGGGGCTGATCGTCTTCGGGTGAAAACCCTCCCAGGCCTCCCGTGTCATCCTGGGCGGTCCGCAGGACCGGGAAGGGGATCCACAATCGACCGCAACGCTGATGGATTCCCGTCCCCTCCGAGGGCATTCGCCCTCTCCGGCCGGGAATAACGATCTCCCCTACCCCAGCGTCTTGTCGGGATAGCGGCACAGGTCGCTGATCGGGCAGCGCCAGCATTCGGGCTTGCGCGACTTGCACACGTAGCGGCCGTGCTGGATCAGCCAGTGATGGGCGTGGAGGCGGTACTGGTCCGGGATCAGGGCCTCGAGCGCGACCTGGGTGTCGAGGGGCGTCTTCGTCACCACGAGCGGGATGCGGTTGGCGACGCGGAAGATGTGCGTGTCGACCGCGATGCGCGGGTCGCCGTAGGCGATGTTGACCACCACGCTCGCGGTCTTGCGCCCGACCCCCGGCAGGGTCTCCAGGATCTCGACGGAATTGGGCACCCCGCCGCCGAACTCCTCCACCAGACGCCGCGACAGGGCGATCACGTTCCGGGCCTTGGTGTTGAAGAAGTTCAGGGTCTTGATGTGGCTTTTCAGCCCGTCCTCGCCGAGGGCCAGCATCTTCTGCGGCGTGTCGGCGACGACGAAGAGTTCGCGGGTGGCCTTGTTGACGCCGACATCGGTCGACTGCGCCGAGAGCGCCACGGCGACGAGGAGCGTGTATGGGTTGGTGTGCTCCAGCTCCCCCTTCGGCTCGGGCATCGCCTCGTGGAAGCGGCGGAAGATCTCGAGCATCGTCGCCTTGTCGACGGGCTTGGGCGCACGGGTGCGCGCGGCCTTCGCGGCCGACTTGGCGGAGGCTTTGGCTGAGGCCTTGGCGACCGGGACGACGGGGGCGGGCTTCGGTGTGGAAATGCGGCGCGAAGACCGCTTCAGATCGGACATGGCTGCGTTATATCTGGGCTATGGCAGGCGGCAAGGCGACAATGGCGGATTCGGACCGGTTCGAGCGACCCGTTTTCTCGGTCGTGATCCGGCCGCACAGGTCGTTGAGCCCGCAGGGCTTCAAGGTCGTGATGGTGCTGGTCTGCCTCACGTCGATCGTCGCCAGCATCCCGTTCGTGGTCATGGGCTTCTGGCCGGTCGCCGGCTTCTTCGGCCTCGACTTCCTTGGCCTCTACATCGCGTTCCGGATGAGCTACCGGCGCGGCGACGCGTTCGAGCTTCTCGAGCTGACCCCGATCCGCTTGTTGCTGCGCAAGGTGACCCATCGCGGCGAGGTGCGGGAATGGCGCTTCAACCCGCTCTGGACGCGCCTCCACCGGCAGGTGGACGACGAGTTCGGCGTGCAGGAGCTGACGCTCGCGTCCCGCGGCCAGCAGGTGGTGGTGGCCCACGACCTGTCCCCGTCGGAGCGGGAGAGCCTCGCCGAAGAGCTCGGCCGGGCGCTCGCCGACGTGAAGCGGGGCTATTGAGGCGGATCTCGGAACACGCGGCATCGTCGGGACACGCCTCCTCGTTCTCGCACCCTTCGACGGGGCAAGCCTCAATGATGGGCCCTGGCTCGTCTCGAAAGAGAGGGAAGCGCGGGACGCGATCGGCTTCGCGAGCCCGTGAGCGGCGCGCGCGAAGATTTCGGGGCGGGAACCGCCCGGGCACTGGACGCCAAACGCATCCCGCGCGCGGTGTTCGCAGCAGGTCGCCCGGCCTCGCGCTCCGGCGCATGTGGCGGGACTCCACAGCTGTCCCCATGCACCTTAGGGCGCTCCTTCGCGCAGCTCCGCCGGCGTGTCAGGCCTGCGGCGCGGGCGAGGCTGCGGAAAGGACGAAGACGGTCGTGCCCGATCACACCCGTCTGCGTCGCCTCCGGCTCGGACGGCCCGGCGACGGCAGGGTTGCGAAACCTGCGCCACGCGAGTACCGCCTCCGCCGCCGCGACCGACGCCTCGGGCGCGTCCCTCGGGCAGCGGATTGTCACGATATAGCCAAGCTTGCGGGAGCTGTCAAGAACAAATAGGGAACATACACATAACTGCTCTTCCCTTTCCTTGCGGAGAGGGGGCAGAGCTGTGCGACCAGGTGAGCGAGATTGCAGCAGCGCGCACCACCCACCTCTCCCCCCAGGGAGAGGTGAAGCGGCATCGGCCCCGCACCTGCGCCGGAATACATAGCGCTCAGGCTTTGCCAGGGGCCCAAATGACACCCTCCCCGCGCCCCGCCTCAATCCCGGTCCGGCGCACCCGGCGGGAAGAATCCGCGGTAGGGTCTGGCCTCGTCGACGGCGCGGGCGAAGGACGGGCGCGCCAGCAAGCGCCCGCGATAGGCCCGCACATGCGGGAAGGCCTCGCCGACCGGCTGCACCCAGTCGGCGTAGAACAGAGAGGGCGCGGCGGCGCAATCCGCGAGGCTGAAGCCGTCGCCGGCCGCCCACTCCCGGTCGGCCATGACGCCGTCGAGCCAGGCATAGGCGGCGTCGAGCATGCGGCGGGCTTCCGCCACGCCCTGCGGGTCCCGCGCCTCCGCGGGCCGCATGGCGTCGAACACGATCCGCTGCATCGGGGTCATGACGTAGTTGTCGAAGAACCGGTCCATCGTCCGCACCCGCAGGGCGGCCCGGGCATCCGCGGGCATGAACCGGACCGGTCCCGGATAGTGCAGGTCGAGATGCTCGATGACGATGCTGGACTCCACCACCGTCTCGCCACCGTCCACCAGGACCGGAAAGCGCTTCATCGGCCAGAGGGCGGCGAGCTCCGCGCCCGCCTGCTCGTTGTCGAGCCTGCGGTACTCGAACGGCGTCCCGTTCTCGTACAGCGCGATCAGCACCTTCTGGCAGTAGGACGAGAAGGGATGGGCATAGAGCGTCAGCATCGCGGCCTCGCGTTCGGGAAAAATCCGGTTTCGATCCTCAACCGGCTGTGGGATGGCGCCACGATCCTACCCATCGGCGGAAGGCCGTCTACCGGCCGGGAACGGCAGCGCGCCGGTTGTCCGCACGAAAGCGCCACCCCGTCACAGGAATCGGGTGTCGGGGAGCGCTCTGGTCGCTAGGATGAGGCTCGAGAGGATACGCCCATGCTCGATACCCTGCGCAACACCGTCATCGAACCCGCCGCCATCGACCTGCCCGAAGGTCCCCAGGCCGATTACGAGCGCGTTCGCCGCATCATCGCGTACATCTCCGAGCGCTGGCGCGACCAGCCCTCGCTCGAGGCCATCGCCGACCATGTGGGGCTCTCGACCACCCATGTGCATCATCTCTTCCGGCGCTGGTCGGGCCTGAGCCCCAAGGCCTTCCTCCAGGCCATCACCCTTGACAACGCCAAGGCCTTGCTGACGGATTCCGCCAGCGTGCTCGACGCCACCTACGAGGTCGGCCTCTCGGGTCCGGCGCGGCTGCACGACCTCTTCGTCACCCACGAGGCCATGACGCCGGGCGACTACAAGGCCGGCGGCTCAGGGCTGACCATGCGCTACGGCTTCCACCCCTCGCCCTTCGGCGAGGCGATCCTGATCGCCACCGACCGGGGCCTCGCCGGTCTCGGCTTCGTGGACGACGGCGACCGGGCGGCGGCGCTCGCCGACATGACCCGGCGCTGGCCCAAGGCCGCTTACGTCGAGGACGAGGCCGCCACCGCGCCGCTGGCCGGCCGTATCTTCGACCCCGGCCGCTGGCAGGCGGAGCAGCCCCTGCGGGTGGTCCTGATCGGCACGGATTTCGAGGTGCGGGTCTGGCAGACCCTGCTGCGGATCCCCCGCCACAAGGCCACCACCTATTCCGACATCGCCCGCCACATCGGCAAGCCCGCCGCCTGCCGGGCGGTAGGGGCGGCCGTGGGCAAGAACCCGATCTCCTTCGTGGTCCCCTGCCACCGGGTGCTCGGCCGCTCCGGCGCGCTCACCGGCTACCACTGGGGCCTCACCCGCAAGCAGGCGATCCTCGGGTGGGAGACGGGCACGTTCGCGGCGTGAGCGCTCCAGCCGTCATTCCGGGTTTTCGCATCCGGAATGACGGCGGCGTCGCGTCTTATCCCTCCAGCACCTTCTTGTCGGCGACCGTCGTGTCGGCGTTGAGCCGGTAGACGAGCGGGATGCCGGTGGCGAGTTCCAGGGACGGGATGGTCTCAGGCGTCAGGCCGTCGAGCACCATCACGAGGGCGCGCAGCGAATTGCCATGGGCGGCCACCAGCACGCGCTCGCCGCGCATCACGCGGGGCAGGATCTCGCGGATGTAGTAGGGCAGCACGCGGGCCACCGTGTCCTTGAGGCTCTCGCCGCCGGGCGGCTGCACGTCGTAGGAGCGGCGCCACAGATGCACCTGGTCCTCGCCCCAGCGGGCGCGGGCGTCGTCCTTGTTGAGGCCGGCGAGGTCGCCGTAGTCGCGCTCGTTCAAGGCCTGGTCGGCGATAGTCGGCAACTGGGGCTGCACGATCTCGTCGAGGATGAGCTTGCAGGTCCGCTGCGCCCGGGACAGGTCGGACGTGTACGCGATATCGAATTGCAGCCCCATCTCCTTCAGGCGCCGGCCGGCCGTGCGCGCCTCCTCGATGCCGAGCTCGGTCAGGCCCGGGTCCTTCCAGCCGGTGAACAGGTTCTTGAGGTTCCATTCGCTCTGGCCGTGGCGAACGAGCACGAGAAGGCGATCCATGAGGGTCTCCGATGGGTGGGAAAAAGCGTTACAGATCCGCGAGGCCAAGCACGTCGGCCATGGTGTAATAGCCGGGCTTCTTGTCGAAGCCCCAGAGCGCGGCCCGGACGGCCCCGCGGGCGAAGATGCTCCGGTCCTCGGCCCGGTGCGACAGCTCCAGCCGCTCGCCGGGGCCGGCGAACATCACCGTATGCTCGCCCACCACCGTGCCGCCGCGAAGGGTCGCGAAGCCGATGTCGCCGGGAGTGCGCGCGCCGGTATGGCCGTCGCGGCTGCGCACGGAGCGCTCCTTCAGGGAGACCTTGCGGCCTTCCGCGGCCGCCTCGCCGAGGAGCAGCGCGGTGCCGGAAGGCGCGTCCACCTTCATGCGGTGGTGCATCTCCAGGACCTCGATGTCGTACTCCTCGCCCAGCGTCGCCGCGACCTTGCGCACGAGGCCCGCGAGCAGGTTCACGCCCAGCGACATGTTGCCGGATTGGATGATGCGGGCATGGCGCGCGGCCGCCTCCAGCTTGGCGAACTCCGCCTCCTGCAGGCCCGTGGTGCCGATGACGTGGACGATCCGGGCCTGGGCCGCGAGCGCCGCGAAGGCGACGGTGGCGGCGGGCGCCGTGAAGTCGAGCACCCCGTCGGCCTGGGCGAAGACCGGGAGCGGGTCGTCGGTCACCTCCACGTCGAGAAGGCCGGTTCCGGCGAGAAGCCCCGCGTCCTGGCCGACCGCCGGCGAGCCTTTCCGCTCGATCGCCCCCACGAGGGCGCAGCCATTCGCCTCGGCCACCGCCTTGATGAGCATGCGCCCCATGCGGCCGGCGGCGCCCACGACGACGAGTCGCATCTCGGTCATGCCAGGATCTCCCTAAACCTGTTCCCGATATAGCGGGGCGGCGGGTGCGTGCAAAGCAGCGCGCGGCTTCATCATCACGATGCGCCGCGCCGGATCGAACCCGCCGGCGATTTCCTCGGCGACGATCCGCCGGAGGCCGGGCGAAGCCTTGGCGAGCGGCACCTCTGCGAAGCCGAGCCTCGCGTAAAACGGACCGTTGAACGGGATGAGCCGGTCGGTCGTCAGCGTGACGGCCGCGAAGCCCACCCCTTGCGCATGCTTCTCCGCGACCCGCATCAGCCGGCGGCCGAGCCCGGCGCGCTGGTGTTCGCGGGCGACGCTCATCTCCTTCACGAAGAGCGTTCCGTCGACGACCTGCGCGGCCAGGAAGCCCACCGGCGCGTCGTGCCGGTCGGCCGCGACCCAGAGGAGCCCGGCCGCATGGCAGGATTCGAGCACCTCCGGCGGCATGGCATCGGCGATCCCGTGCGCGTCGCCGAGAGCCGCGAAATAGACGACGGCCGCCGAGCGCTCCACCTCGGCCAGGGCGACGAGGTCGTCCGGCCGGGCGGGACGAATGAGGTATCCGTCCCGGCTCATACGGGCTGCGGGCCGTCGTAGCCCTCAATCACGATGATCTCGGCGACCGCATGGCCGTCCCGCTCGGCCTTCGCGGCCGCGTATTCGGGCGAGTGCCAGCAGGCCAGGGCCTGCTCGTAGCTCGGGAACTCGATCACCACGTTGCGGGCCCGCGCCGCGCCTTCGACGGCCTCGAAGTTTCCGCCGCGCACCAGGAAGCGTGCGCCGTACTTCGAGAAAGCCGCCGCATTGGCCCTCACGTAGTTCTGGTAGGCCTCCGGGTTGTGCACGTCGACCCGGCCGATCCAGTATCCCTTCGCCATCGCTTAAGCTCCTTCCACGAGAACGAACTCCGCCACACAGGCGCCATCGCGCTTGGCCTTGGCGGCCTGATATTCGGGGGAATGATAATAGCGGCGCGCCTGCTCCACCGAGTCGAACTCGATCACCACGTTGCGGGCCCGCGCCTCGCCCTCCAGCGCCTCGTAGGCGCCGCCGCGCACCAGCGGCCGCCCGCCATATTGCCTGATCGCTGCCGTGGCGCCCTCGGCGTATTCCGCATAGGCCTCCGGGTTCGTGACGGTGACGCGGGCGATGACATAGCCTTTGGGCATGGCGACTCCTTGGACAAGCGTGACGGGGCAACGAACGGCATGACGGCTGCGGCGTCAAGGTCCGGTGTCATCCTGAGACTGCTCCCTCGTCATTCCGGGGCGGCTCGTTAGAGCCGAGCCCAGAACCCATAATCGCCGAAGATGCAGGAAGAGGCAGGACGCTGATCGTCCATTCCGGAAATGGTTGTATTTATGGGTTCCGGGCTCCGCTGCGCGGCCCCGGAATGACGGTTGGTGCTGGGACTTCAAACCGCCTGCGCGATCTCCGCCACGATGGCCTCGGCGGCCGCGCGCGGATCGGCGGCCTTGATGATGGGCCGCGCCACCACGAGGTGGTCGGCGCCGAGCCGGATGCCTTCGGCAGGCGTCACGATGCGTTTCTGGTCGCCGGCCTCCGCACCCGCCGGGCGGATGCCCGGGGTCACGATGAGCCGGTCCGGGCCGACGACGGCGCGCACGCGCGCGGCTTCAGGGGCGGCGCAGACGATGCCGTCGACGCCGATGTCGCGGGCCTGGACGGCGCGTCGCTCGACGAGTTCGGCGGGCGTGAGGCCGGGTGCGTAGCCGGCCTCCGCGAGGTCCTGCTGGTCGTAGGAGGTCAGCACGGTGACGGCGAGGATCTTCAGGGACGAGCCGGCCCTGCCGGCCACGGCCGCCCGCATGGTCTGCGGATAGGCATGGACCGTGAGGAACGTCGCGCCGAGGCGGGCCACGGAGCGCACGCCCTCCTCGACCGTGTTGCCGATGTCGTGGAGCTTGAGGTCGAGGAAGACCTTCTTGCCCTCGGCGACGAGCTCGCGGGCGAGCTCGAACCCGCCCGCATAGGCGAGCTGGTAGCCGATCTTGTAGAAGGTGCCGGCCTCGCCGATCCGGTCGACCACGCGGCGCGCCTCCTCCACGGAGGGCAGGTCCAGACCGATGATGAGCCTGTCGCGGACGTCCCTGGCTGGAGTGGAATCCTGGCGGAGGGACATCGCTGTGCTCATGGGGTGGCGACCTTGTTGTAGACCCAGACGCGGGCCGGGGGGAGATTGCGCCAGATGCGGTTCGAGGCGCGGGTGCGGTAGCCCTGCGAGCGGGCCGGGATCGGCGGCACGACCGCATAGGTGAACTGGATGAAGGGCGCGTCCGGATGCATCAGCGCCTGCGCCGCCTCGAGCAGGTCCAGGCGCTGGTCCATGGGCTTGGTGAAGAGCGGCAGGCTGGAGACGGTCGCGGCCGCCGGTTCCTCGAGGACCCCCGACAGGGTCTCGCCCAGGTCGTAGGCGTCGCCCTGGACGATGG
This sequence comes from Pseudomonadota bacterium, assembly GCA_023426505.1. GTDB lineage: Bacteria > Pseudomonadota > Alphaproteobacteria > Rhizobiales > Beijerinckiaceae > Microvirga. The sequence continues at coordinate 20,441 of JAFAAP010000047.1, read as the reverse complement.
TGGCCTTCGGGAAGCGCCGCTTCAGGAGCTGGCAAAAATCCGGGTTGTATTCGACGAGGACCAGCCGGTCCTGCGCCACGCCACGACGCACGAGGGCGTCGGTGACCGGACCGGTGCCGGGCCCGAGCTCGATCACCGGGCCGGGGATGCGGGGGTCCACGAAGGCCGCCATGGTGCGGGCGAGCATCTTGCCCGACGGCATGACGGCCCCCACCACGAGGGGACGTTCCAGCCACGATCGGAGAAAGCGGGCTTCGTCCTCGAAGCGGTCCTTGCCGATCGGCAGCTTCCGGGGCCGTGGCCTTTGGAACGATTGATGCACGTCGGAGGTCCCTCGCGCGGGCGGATCACATCGGTTCTTTAGAACTCAGAGAAAACGACCGTCAAGCTAAGTGGATCCACTCAGCCCGTCGAAGAACTCGCGGACCCGGGTGAAAAAGCCCGAGCTCTCAGGGTTGTTTTCCTTGGAGCATTCCTGCTCGAACTCCGTCAGCAGCTCGCGCTGGCGCTTCGACAGCTTCTGCGGGGTTTCCACAACAACCTGAATGTAGAGGTCGCCCACGTCCCGCGAGCGCAGGACCGGCATGCCCTTGCCGCGCAGGCGGAACTGCTTGCCCGACTGGGTGCCCTCGGGAACCTTGACCAGGGCGTCGGTGCCGCTGAGCGTCGGCACGTGGAACTCGCCGCCGAGCGCCGCCGTCACCATGGAGATCGGCACGCGGCAGAACAGGTCCGCCCCGTCACGCTGGTAGAACGGGTGGGGCTTGAGGGACAGGAAGATATAGAGGTCCCCCGGCGGCCCGCCGCGAAGCCCGGCCTCGCCCTCGCCGGCGAGGCGGATGCGGGTGCCGTCCTCGACGCCGGCCGGGATGTTGACCGAGAGCGTGCGCTCGCGGGTCACGCGGCCCGCGCCGCCGCAATTGGGGCACGGATCGTCGATGATCTCGCCGCGCCCGTGGCAGTTCGGGCAGGTGCGCTCGATGGAGAAGAACCCTTGAGTCGCCCGCACCCGGCCCGCGCCGCCGCAGGTCGGGCAGGCCTTGGGCTTCGAGCCCGCCTTGGCGCCCGACCCTGCGCAGACCTCGCAGGTGATCGAGGTCGGGATCTTGAGCTCGGCGGTCTTGCCGTGGAAGGCCTCGTCGAGGGAGATCTCGAGGTTGTAGCGCATGTCGGCGCCGCGCTCGCGGCCACTGGTGCTGCGCCCGCCGCGTCCGCGGGTCTCGCCGAAGAAGTTCTCGAAGATGTCCGACATGAAGTCGGAGAAGTCGTTGCCAAAGCCGGGGCCGCCCGCGCCGCCATTGGCGAAGGCCGCATGGCCGAAGCGGTCGTAGGCCGCGCGCTTCTGCGCGTCGGAGAGGGTCTGGTACGCCTCGTTGATTTCCTTGAACTTGACCTCGGCCTCGTGGTCGCCCGGGTTGCGGTCCGGGTGGTACTGCATCGCGAGCTTGCGGAAGGCGGATTTCATCTCCGCTTCGGTGGCGGTCTTCGCGACGCCGAGAACCTCGTAATAGTCACGTTTGGACATGTCAGTCGCCCCTTGAGGCGGCGGGCCGCCCCGTCATGCCGAGGGTCCGGCGCCGGGATGCGCGCCCGCCGGTCGGGGGCAGCGGTGTAAGGGCGTCGCGGATATGGGTCGGCATGTCGATCATCGTGGTTCTTAAGCCTTCAAACCCGTCTTTCATGAAAACGGCACCCGGGTGCCATAGCAACCGGGTGCCGCATTCTTCAAGACGCCGTCATGGGATTAGGCGCGCTTCTTCTTGTCGCCTTCGTCGACTTCCTGGAAGTCGGCGTCGATGACGTCGTCCTTCTTGGGCTCTTCGGCGCCGGCCTCGCCGGTGCCTTCGCCGGCACCCGCCTGCGAGGCCTGGTACATGGCTTCGCCGAGCTTCATGGAGGCCTGCATCAGGTCCGTCGTGCGGGCCTTGATGACCTCGGAATCGTCACCGGCGAGCGCCTGCTTGAGCGCGTCGATCGCGGTCTCGATGCCCTGCCTGTCGGACTCGGCGACCTTGTCGCCGTACTCCTTGAGCGACTTCTCGGTCGAGTGAACGAGGCTCTCGCCCTGGTTCTTGGCCTCGACCAGCTCGCGGCGCTTCTTGTCCTCCTCGGCGTGGGCCTCGGCGTCCTTCACCATCTTGTCGATGTCGGCGTCCGACAGGCCGCCCGAGGCCTGGATGCGGATCTGCTGCTCCTTGGACGTCGCCTTGTCCTTCGCGGTGACGTTCACGATGCCGTTCGCGTCGATGTCGAAGGTCACCTCGATCTGCGGCACGCCGCGCGGGGCCGGCGGGATGCCCATCAGGTCGAACTGGCCGAGCAGCTTGTTGTCCGCGGCCATCTCGCGCTCGCCCTGGAAGACCCGGATCGTCACGGCGTTCTGGTTGTCCTCCGCGGTGGAGAACACCTGGCTCTTCTTCGTCGGGATCGTCGTGTTGCGGTCGATCAGACGGGTGAAGACGCCGCCGAGGGTCTCGATGCCGAGCGAGAGCGGGGTCACGTCGAGGAGCAGGACGTCCTTGACGTCGCCCTGGAGCACGCCGGCCTGGACGGCCGCACCGATGGCGACCACCTCGTCCGGGTTCACGCCCTTATGGGGCTCCTTGCCGAAGAAGGTCTTCACCACTTCCTGGATCTTCGGCATGCGGGTCATGCCGCCGACCAGGACCACCTCGTCGATCTGACCGGCCGAGAGGCCGGCATCCTTGAGGGCCTTGCGGCAGGGCTCGATGGTCTTCTGCACCAGGTCGTCGACGAGCGACTCGAACTTGGCGCGCGAGAGCTTCATGGCGAGGTGCTTCGGACCGGACGCATCCGCCGTGATGTAGGGCAGGTTGATCTCGGTCTGGCTCGCGGAGGAGAGCTCGATCTTGGCCTTCTCGGCCGCTTCCTTCAGGCGCTGCAGGGCGAGCTTGTCCTTGGTCAGGTCGATGCCCTGCTCCTTCTTGAACTCGGCCGCGAGGTACTCGACGAGGCGCATGTCGAAGTCTTCGCCGCCCAGGAAGGTGTCGCCGTTCGTGGACTTCACCTCGAACACGCCGTCGCCGATCTCGAGGATCGACACGTCGAAGGTGCCGCCGCCGAGGTCGTAGACCGCGATCGTGCCGTGCTGCTTCTTGTCGAGGCCGTAGGCGAGCGCAGCCGCGGTCGGCTCGTTGATGATGCGCAGGACCTCGAGGCCGGCGATCTTGCCGGCGTCCTTGGTGGCCTGGCGCTGGGCGTCGTTGAAGTAGGCCGGAACCGTGATGACGGCCTGCGTCACCGGCTGGCCGAGATAGGCCTCCGCCGTCTCCTTCATCTTCTGAAGGGTGAAGGCCGAAATCTGCGAGGGCGAATAGGTCTTGCCGTCCGCCTCGACCCAGGCGTCGTTGTTGCCGCCCTTGACGATCTTGTAGGGAACGAGGCCCATGTCCTTCTTGGTCATGGGGTCGTCGAAGGTGCGCCCGATCAGGCGCTTGATGGCGAAGAAGGTGCGCTCGGGGTTCGTGACCGCCTGGCGCTTGGCCGGCTGGCCGACGAGGCGCTCGCCTTCGTCCGTGAAGGCCACGATGGACGGGGTCGTCCGCGCGCCTTCCGCGTTCTCGATGACTTTGGCCTGCGTGCCTTCCATCACGGCGACGCAGGAATTGGTGGTGCCGAGGTCGATACCGATGACCTTACCCATGGCGGGATCCCTCACTTTCAAGCAGACCGCCGAGCCCAAAAAGCAGCTCGGCCCATGGCTGTGTTGTTGAACATTCACGTGCCAGGACCCGTCCGATGCCGGCCGTTTCCTGTGCTGGCGCTGATATAAGAAGGGCCTTTGAGGCCTGCAAGACGATCTTGAGGGCTTGTTTCGCCCGCTATCCCTCGGACGGAGGGCTGTTGCAGGTCTGCAATAGGAGAATGGGAATGCATTCCGGGGCGCGCGGAGGGACGGTTCGATCGGAATAGCGGTGCAACCCGACGCCAAACCGGGTAAGTGGGACCTATGCCCGCCATCACCCTCGCGCCCGGCCTCGTCTACCATCCCGATTATCTCGATCGCCCCGCACAGGAGAGCCTGCTCGCGGCCTTACGTGAGATCACCCGGGCGGCGCCGCTCTACGTTCCGCGCATGCCGCGGACGGGAAAGCCCTTTTCGGTGCGGATGACCAGTTGCGGGGCGCTGGGCTGGGTCTCCGACGTGCAGGGCTACCGCTACCAGCCGGCTCATCCGGAGACGGGCGCGCCCTGGCCGCCGATGCCGGACCGGGTGCTCCGGGCCTGGGAGGAGCTGAGCGGCTATCCCCATCCGCCCGATGCCTGCCTGGTCAATTTCTACGAGCCCTCGGCCCGCATGGGGCTGCACCAGGACAAGGACGAGGAGGAGTTCGACGCCCCGGTCGTGTCGCTCTCCCTCGGCGACACCGCCCTCTTCCGCTACGGCGGCCTCGACCGGAAGGACCCGACCAAATCGGTGCGCCTGCGCTCGGGCGACGCCATCGTGTTCGGCGGCCCGGCGCGGCTGATCCACCACGGGATCGACCGGCTCCTCCCCGGAACCTCGGACCTGCTGCCGCAGGGGGGCCGGCTCAATCTGACCTTGCGCCGGGTGGAGGTGCCGCTTTAAGCCTATGAGAAAGAAATTCCGGAGGACCGCATGGGACTGAAAGGTTTCGCTGCCGCCGCGATCGGCTTCACCCTCTCGATCGGGGCCGCGCTCGCGGCCGAGCCCGTGTTTCCGCCCGCCTCGCGGGTCGGCCTCGTGCCGCCGCAGGACATGGTGCTCTCGAAGCGCTTCAACGGCTTCGAGAACGAGGAGCGGGCCGCCGCCATCACTATCGCCGAGATGCCTCAGGCCGCCTATGAGCAGCTCGTGTCAGGGCTGACCAAGGAGGCGCTCAAGCACCAGGGCCTCGACGTAAAGGCCCGCGAGACCGTGAAGGTCGGCGACAAGACCGGCGTTCTCATCGCCGGCGCCATGACCGGGCCGGTCAAGGGCCGGAAATGGGTGCTGGCCGTGAAGGGCAAGGACCTGACGGCGCTCCTGATCGCCCAGGTCCAGGGTGGCCAGGACGGCTACAGCGAGGACCAGATGCGCAGCGCGCTCAAGAGCGTCGCCCTGCGCGGCCCCATCTCGCTCGAGGAGCAGCTCTCGGCCCTGCCGTACCGGATCGGCGACAAGGCGGGCTTCCGGCCCGTGCGGGTGCTGTCGGGCAATTCGATCCTGCTGACCGACGGCCCGAACGACACCATCAAGGCTATGGAGCAGCCGGTCGCCATCATGGCGGCCTCGCTCCAGCCGCCGCCCCCGCCGGGCGAACGGCGCGATCAGTTCGCCAGGGCGGCGCTCAACTCGAATCAGCTTCTCAGGGACGTGGTGTTCGAGCGCTCGGAAGCCTTCCGGTTCAAGGGGCAGGAGTGGCACGAGATCGTGGCGCGGGCGAAGGACGCGCCCTCGGGCGAGCCCATCGTGGTCATGCAGACGATCCGGTTCGAGCCGGACCGCTACGTACGCATGGTCGGGCTGGTGCGGGAGGGGGATCGCGACAAGACCCTGCCGCGCTTCCGCGCCATCATCGACAGCGTCGACATGACCCCCTGATCCCGCCTCGGGATCACCGAACGGCGTGGGCGCTCCGGCGGCCGGGACTCCGCGCCGGCCGCAGCCTCGTCACGAGGCTTGCCGCCACGGAGAACAGCCCGAACAGGACGAAGGGCCAGAACACCCGCCCGGCAAAGCCGAAGCCCCAGGACGTGATGGCCAGGATGAACCCCGCCACCCCGTCGAGCACCAGATGCAGCGGCATCGGCAGGACCGGCACGAGGCCGAGCTCGTAGGCGGTGACGAGGCTGTAGAGGATCGCGCCCAGGCCGAACACGACGGCGATCCACCTGGCCGCCGGAACGTCGGCGAAGCCGAGGATCCACGGGCTGCCGAGGAGCGCGACGCCCCAGACGTAGTCGATGATCCCGTGCACGCGGGTCGGAAGAAAGCGCACCATCGCCTCCGGACATGGGTTCGGAGGCTAACGGGGCGTGTTCCGGCCGGTTCCGCCGGTGAGACGGAAAAGAACCACCGTGGGAGGGTGGGCGGAAAGCCCGCCTACGAGGCGGCGGAGGGAGTGTCCGCTCCTTCGGAGCCGGCGCCGTTGGGGGCCTTCGGGCCGCCCTTGGCGACGCCCACGAGGGCCGGGCGCAGGACGCGGTCGCCGATCACGTAGCCGGACTGCACGACCTGAACGACGGTGCCGCTGGGAACCTCGGGGTTCGGAACCTCGAACATGGCCTGATGCACGTTCGGGTCGAACTTCTGGCCCTGCGGGTCGAGCTTCTTGACCCCGTGGCGCTCCAGGGTGTTGAGGAGGTCGCGCTCGGTGAGGTCGATGCCCTCGATCAGGCCCTTGAAGGCGCCCTCGGCGGTGCCGCGGGCCTCCTCAGGCACGCTCTCGATGGCGCGGCGGACGTTGTCGGCCACGTTGAGCATGTCGCGGGCGAAGTTCGTCACCGCATAGGTCCGGGCGTCCACCAGCTCCCGCGCCGTGCGGCGGCGCAGGTTCTCCATGTCGGCTATCAGGCGCAGGAGCTTGTCCTTCAGATCCGCGTTCTCAGCCTGGAGAGCGGCGACCGGATCCGACGCGCCTTGCGGCTGGGCGTCGTTCGCGGCGGCGCCGGGAGCACCGGCGGTGGCCTCGGCCGGCTCGGCCTGCGGGGTCGTGTTCTGGTTTTCCGTGTCGTTCGGCTTCATCGTCGATCAACTGAGGTGGGTTTGAAAGGGGTCGGGCCACATATCGCGTCCCGGGCGGCACAAATCAAGCGCTGCGCCGCTGCGGCGGGGCGGTTTCCTCGGCCTTGAACACATCGAGCAGGGTCCGGCGGATGGTGGCCTGCCGGCCCGCATGGGTCACCTTGGTGCCGGTCAGGTCCGTCACGTAGAACACGTCCACGGCCTTTTCGCCGAAGGTCACGATGTGGGCCGAGGCGATGTTGAGGTTGAGCTTCCCCAAGGCCGTCGTGAGGTCGTAGAGCAGGCCCGGCCGGTCGAGGCCCGAGATCTCGATCACGGTCTGGCGGCTCGACAGGGAGTTGTCGATGGAGATCTCCGGGGGCACGTGGAAGGTCCTGGACCGCTCCTTCACCGGGCGCTTGCCGTCCACCAGGTCGGCGATCTTCACCTCCCCCTTCAGGGCCCGCTCGATGCCCTTGGCGACCCGCTCGGCCCGGCGAAGCTCGTCCTCGTCTCGGTCGAAGGCACGGGAGAGCACGATGGTGTCGAGCGCCATGCCGTCCGTCGTGGTGAAGATCTGCGCGTCCACGATGTTGCCGCCCGCCGCCGCGCAGGCCCCGGTGATGATGGCGAGAAGCCGCGGATGGTCCGGGGACAGGACCGTGAGCTCGGTCACGCCGCGGAAGTGGTCTGTCGCGAAGCAGGTGGTGACCGTGCGCCCAGCCTTCTCGGCCTCCCGCACGAAGCGGGCCTGCTTGGCGCGCCGGGTCTCGTCGGTCTTGAGCCAGTAGGCGGGCATGTGGCGCGCCGCGTAGGACTCGAACTCGCTTTCCGTCCAGTCGGGAAGCTCGGCGCGCAGCTGCTCCTGGGCGAGGCGCACCCGCTCGGAGCGCGCCATGTCGGTCGCGCCGCCGCCCAGCACCACCTCGGTCTCGTGATAGAGGTTGCGCAGGAGCTGGCCCTTCCAGCCGGTCCAGACGCCGGGCCCGACGGCGCGGATGTCCGCGACCGTCAGCACGAGGAGCAGCTTCAGGCGCTCCATGGTCTGCACGACCTCGGCGAAGCTCTTGATCGTCGCCGGATCCGAGAGATCGCGGCTCTGCGCCGTGTTCGACATCAGGAGGTGGTGCTCGACGAGCCATGCCACCGTGTTCGTCTCGGCCTTCGTCAAGCCGAAGCGCGGTCCGAGCTTGCGGGCGATAACGGCGCCCGCCTCCGAATGGTCCTGCGGTCGGCCCTTGGCGATGTCGTGCAGGAACACCGCCACGTAGAGGGCGCGGCGGTTCTGGATCGACGGGAAGATCTGGTTCACGAGCGGATGCTCGTGGCCGTACTGCCCGGTCTCGATCTCGGTCAGGACGCCGATGGAGCGCAGCAGGTGCTCGTCCACCGTGTAGTGGTGGTACATGTTGAACTGCATCATCGCGACGATGCGGCCGAAATCCGGGATGAAGCGACCGAGGACGCCCGCCTCGTTCATGCGGCGCAGCACCACCTCGGGCACATTCTTCGACGTGAGGATGTCGAGGAAGAGCCGGTTCGCCTCCGGGTCGTTGCGCAGCCCCGGGCCGATCAGCGTCAGCGAGCGCGTGGCGAGCCGCGTGGCGTCGGGATGGATCGGCATGTTGTGCCGGTCGGCCATCCAGAACAGGCGGATGAGGTTGACCGGATCGCGCACGAACGCGGTCTCGCCGCTGACGTTGATGCGGTCGTTGTCGATGATGAAGTCGCTGCCCGTGAGCGCGCCGCCGCGGCGGCGGCGGAAACGGCCGAACATGCGGTCGAGCACCGGGCGGCGCTTCGCCTGTCGCCCCTCGAGCTCCGCGCACACGATGGCGGTCAGGTCGCCTACGTCCTTGGCGATGCGGAAATAGGACTTCATGAAGCGCTCGACGCCGGACAGGCCGCTGCGGCCTGTGGAGCCGATGCGCTCCGCGATGACGCGCTGGAGATCGAAGGTGAGCCGCTCCTCCGCGCGTCCCGTGACGAAATGCAGGTGGCAGCGCACGCGCCACAGGAACTCCTCGCAGCGGGCGAAGAGCTTGAACTCGTCGGGGGTGAAGAGCCCGGCCTTCACCAGCTCCTCGGGCTTGCGCACCCGATAGACGTACTTGGCGATCCAGAACAGGGTGTTGAGGTCGCGCAGACCGCCCTTGCCGTCCTTGACGTTGGGCTCGACGAGGTAGCGCGACGCGCCGGCCTTGGCGACGCGCGCGTCGCGCTCTTTGAGCTTCGCGTCGACGAAGTCGGGCGCGGAGGTCGCGACGATCTCGGCGTCGAAGCGCACGGTCAGCGTGTCGTAGAGGTCTCGGTCGCCGAACAGGAAGCGCGCCTCGAGGAGCGACGTGCGGATCGTCATGTCGGCCCCGGCCTCGCGGATGCAGTCCTCCACCGAGCGGGTGGCGTGGCCGACCTTCAGCTTGAGGTCCCAGAGCACGTAGAGCATGGCCTCCACCACGCTCTCGCTCCAGGCGGTCTGCTTGTAGGGCAGCAGAAACAGGAGATCGACGTCGGAGCCCGGCGCGAGCGTCCCGCGCCCGTAGCCTCCCGTGGCCACGACCGCGAGGCGCTCGCCGCTGGACGGGTTGGCGGCCGGGTAGAGGTGGCGCACCACCGCGTCGCGCACGCAGCGGACAAGGCCGTCCATGCGGGCCGATAGGTAGCGGGCGCAGTCGAGGCCGTTCTGCGACTTGAGCAGCAGCGCCTCCGCGGCCTCCCGCCCCTGATCGAGGTAGAGCTTCAGGTCGGGAACCAGCCGGGAGCGCAGGAGCGTGGGGTCGCGCAGAGGCTCGTCGCCCAGGTTCTTCAGGATCGTCTCGGGCAGGAGAGTGGACATCGGCGACCGTTCTCGGAGCGACCATTTTCGCAGGTTCTGCCCGGATTAGCACTTTCGCCGAGCCCCGCCCATGGGCAGGGCCATGGACATTCGTCGCAGCGGCAGATTTGTTCTTTATACAAAACTTCGTTTGACATAAGAAACAGATCGTCCTACAAAAAGGACACGCGCCGATTTGAGCAAGCAGCTTGCGGGCGCGAAACAAGTGCAGCTAAAGCGCCGGGTGCCAGGATCCCAAGATCCGAGGTCCCATGCGCACACCATGGGACCCGACACGATGAGCCTCACCCGCCGTCTCCTCCTCGCCGCCTGCCTCGCCACGGGCCTGACCTCCTTCGCCGCGGGCGCCCTCGCCCAGCCGAAGGAGATCCGCATCGACTTCGCCACCTACAACCCGGTCAGCCTCGTCCTCAAGGACAAGGGCTTTCTCGAGAAGGAGCTGGAGAAGGACGGCATCAAGGTCCGCTGGGTGCAGTCGCTCGGCTCCAACAAGGCCCTCGAATTCCTCAACGCGGGCTCCATCGACTTCGGCTCGACGGCGGGCGCCGCCGCGCTGATCGGCAAGATCAACGGCAACCCGATCAAGTCGATCTACGTCTATTCGCGCCCGGAATGGACCGCGCTCGTCACCCGCAAGGACACCGGCATCGCCAAGGTCGAGGATCTGAAGGGCAAGCGCGTCGCCGTCACCCGCGGCACCGACCCGCACATCTTCCTGGTGCGCGCCCTGCAGGAGGCCAAGCTCACCGAGAAGGACGTGAAGCTCGTCCTGCTGCAGCATCCCGACGGCCGCACGGCGCTCGAGCGCGGCGACGTGGACGCCTGGGCCGGTCTCGACCCGCTGATGGCGGCCGCCGAGGTCGAAAGCGGCGCGCAGCTCTTCTACCGCAATGCGGGCGCCAACACCTGGGGCGTGCTCAACGTCAGCGAAGCCTTCGCCAAGGAGAACCCCGCCCTCGTAAAGCGGGTCCTGAAGGCCTACGAGGAGGCGCGCACCTATTCGCTCGCCAACCCGGCTGAGCTGAAGAAGACCCTCGTGACCTACACCAAGCTGCCCGAGCCGGTGATCGAGCGCCAACTCGAACGCACGGAGCTGACGCACTCGACCATCGGCCAGCCGCAGGTCGACACGATCCTGGCCGCCGGCCTCGCGCTCCAGCAGGCGGGCGTCATCACGCCCGAGACCGACGTGAAGGCCGCTGTCGTTTCCCTCATCGACCGCAGCTTCGCGACCGCGTCGCGCTAAGAAGCTTCATCACGGGAGAGCGCCGTGACAGGCCAAGCCGAAAGCCAAGCCTGGTCCTCCCTCAAGGGTGCCGCCGCTCTCGCGGCCCCTCCCCTTGCCGAGAGGAAGCGCCGGTCCTTCGACTGGCGTCTTCTTCTCGGCTTCTTATTGCCTGTCGTGATCGCCCTCCTGTGGGAGGCGGCCGTTTATTTCGGCCTCGCGCAGGGCCGCCTCGTGCCGCCGCCGAGCCGCATCGTCGCGACGCTTCTGGCGCTCTCCGAGACCGGCGAATTGTGGACCCATGTCTGGGCGACGCTCTGGCGCGTGATCGTCGGCTTCGTGATCGGCGCCGCGGCGGGAATCGTCTTCGGCGCCCTCTCGGGCTCGATCAGGACCGCGCGCTACCTGCTCGACCCGACCCTCCAGTCGCTGCGCGCGATTCCGTCCATCGCCTGGGTGCCGCTCTTCATCCTGTGGCTCGGCATCTTCGAGGCCTCCAAGGTGGCGCTGATCGCGGTGGGCGTATTCTTCCCCGTTTATCTCGGCATCGCGGGCGCGATCCTGTCCGTCGACCGCAAGCTCGTCGAGGTCGGCCACGTCTTTCGCCTCTCGCGCGTCAAGCTCGCCCGGCGCATCCTCTTGCCGGCCGTTCTGCCAGAGGCTCTGATCGCCCTGCGCTCGGGCCTCGGTCTCGGCTTCATGTTCGTGGTCGCGGCGGAGTTCATGGGCGCCTCGGAAGGCCTCGGCTACTTGCTCGTCGATGGTCAGCAGATGGGCAAGCCCGACCAGATCCTCGCGGCGATCATCGCCTTCGCGCTTCTCGGCAAGATCGCCGACAGCCTCCTGGTCTACGGCACCAGGCCGATGGTGCGCTGGCAGGACACCGTGCGGGAGAGGCTTTGACATGCTGAACCTCGAGCACCTCTCCAAGACCTACGCGGACGGCACGCGGGCGCTTTCCGATATCAACCTCTCGGTCCACGAGGGCGAGATCGTCGCGCTGATCGGCGGATCGGGCTGCGGCAAGACCACGTTGCTGCGCCTCATCGCCGGCCTCGACCGCGCCAGTGCGGGCGCGATCCGCCTCGACGACGAACCGCTTTCCGGCCCGCACCCGGCCGTCGGCATCGTGTTTCAGGAACCGCGGCTCCTGCCGTGGCTGACGGTCTTTGACAACATCGCATTCGGCCTCGACGGCGTGAGCGCCGCCGAGCGCAAGGCCCGCGTGCACCACGCGCTCGAGAAGATCGGCCTCGTCGAGCATGCGGACCGCTGGCCCCGCGACCTCTCCGGCGGACAGCAGCAGCGCGTGGCGATCGCCCGCGCTTTTGTCACGAACCCGAAGGTCCTGCTCCTCGACGAGCCGTTCTCGGCGCTCGACGCCTTCACCCGTGCGAGCCTGCACGAGCATCTCCTCGGCCTGTGGGAGGAGACGCGCCCCACGGTCGTGCTCGTGACGCACGACGTGCAGGAGGCGGTGACATTGGCCGACCGGGCCATCGTCATGCAGCCGAAGCCCGGCCGCATCTTCGACGAGCTGTCCTTGAGCCTCGCCCGTCCCCGTGACAAAACGGGGCTGCCGTTCGAATCGTCGGTTCGCCGCGTGCTGACGGCTCTGGACCAATCGCTCAATACGCCGCACAAACAGCCTCAGCGCGAGAAGGACCGCCAGGCCGCCGCGCTCTGGTGGTGACTTGAACCCAAGGACCGACGCTCATGGACTCAACCGAACTGCGCGCCCTGCAGGCGCCGCTGAAGGACCAATACCGCAGCGACCCGAATGCCGCCGTCATCACCCTGAAGGCACAAGGGACTCTCGACGACCAGCACATCGCCTGCAAGGTCGAGACCGGCCGCGCACTGGCCGTCGCGGGCCTGCATCCGGCGACAGGCGGATCGGGCGCGGAGCTGTGCTCGGGCGACATGCTGCTCGAAGCTCTCGTGGCCTGCGCGGGCGTGACCCTAAAGGCGGTGGCGACGGCGCTCGAGATCGACCTGCGCCACGGCGCCGTGAAGGCGGAGGGCGACCTCGATTTCCGCGGCACGCTGGGCGTCGACAAGACCGCGCCGGTCGGCTTCAAGGACATCCGCCTCACCTTCGAGGTCGACACGGACGCGCCGCAGGAGAAGGTCGACCAGCTCCTCAAGCTGACCGAGCGCTATTGCGTGGTGTTCCAGACCCTCAACAACAAGCCCAACTTGAGCGCGACCCTGTCACGCGCGTGACAGTTCTAGTTGCTCGCCATGAGCGCACGCGGCGCGCTGCTGACCATCACGGCGGCGCCGTCGCGGATCTCCTGCACGGCGAGCGCCCGGTCGTTGGTGCCGTCGGGCTTGAAGCGGAACACCCCGTCCGCTCCGGCGAACCCCGCCGGGTCGGTGAGCACGCCTTCCGTGTAGCGCTGCGGACCGCGCGCCCGGTTGAGCGCCACCGCGAGCGTCACCGCGTCGTAGGAGAGCGTCGCGAGGCGGATCGGGTCCGTGTTGTACCGCGCCCGGTAACGCGCCGCGAAGGCCTGGAAGCCGCGGTTGTCGGGCGCGGCGAACCAGCCGCCCTGGAGCGCCGGCAGGGCATGGACCCGCTGCTCGTTCCAGATGCCCGTGCCGAGCGGCTTGACGCGCTGGGCATCGAACCCGGCCATCTGAAGCGCCTGCGCGACCGCCGGCAACCCGTCGCCGCTTTCCGGAATGAACACCGAATCCGCCTGCGGCGCCGGTCCCGCGATCACGCGCCCGAGCCGCTGCACGGCGCCTTGGGGCTGCCCGGCCGGATAGCGCTCGACGGCGACGACGCGAAGCCCGTGGCGGGCGGCCGCCTGCTGGAACTGCGCCTCGGCCACGCGGCCGTAAGTGCTTTCAGGCACGAGCGCCGCGACCGAGCGGCGGCCCTGCTGGGCCGCGTAAGCGACGATGCGGTCGACCTCGGCCTGGACCAGGAAGCTCAGGAGATAGACGCCCGGCCCGGCGACCGCGGTGTCGGTCGAGAGGGCGACGACCGGCCTGCCCGCCTGACGCGCCACCTGGCCGGCCGCCTGCACCGAGCCGGCGAAGAGCGGGCCCAGGATCAGCTCCGCGCCTTCCGCGACCGCCTGGCTCGCGGCCTCCCGCGCGCCCTCCGGGGTGCCGCGGTCGTCCTTGACCAGGAGGGTGATGTCGGTCCCTTGCGACTCGGAAAGCGCCAGATCGGCGGCGTTCTTCAGGCTCTGCGCCGCGACCGCGCTCTGGCCCTGGCCGGTGAGCGGGAGGATGAGGGCGATCCGGACCGGACCGTTCCCGACCGTCGCGCCGCCGGGAACCCCGAGCGGTGCGGATGCGACGGGAGACGTCGGCGTGATCGACCCGACCGGCCCGGCGGGATCGATCTCCTCGACCTGGGGCGGCGGGGGCGGCGCGGCCGCCGCCGTCCTGCCGACGGATCGTGGCGGAACCAGGCTGCCCGAGCCGACGCAGCCGGCGAGCGTCAGGCTGGCCATCAGGGCCGCGGCCCAGGCGCGGCGTTTCGAACCGGTCACAAATCGCGCCATCTCCCAAGCCCCCATGGAAGCAGCCCTCGACAATGGGCTTCATCCTGGCAGGCAAAAGTAAACATTGTTTCCATCCTTCAGGCCTTCGGCCCCGCCTCCGGCTTTCGCCCGGGCGGTCCTTCATGCGAGACTGGACGGCGATGACGCAGAGAATCGACAACAGGACCAGGCGGCGGGAAGCTCCGACGCGGGTCCATTCCTTCACGGCCTTCGGCCTCGCGGCCGAGGCGGAACCGCTCTCTCCCGGCCTCTACGTGGTGGCGACCCCCATCGGCAACCTGAAGGACATTTCCCTTCGCGGCCTGAACGTGCTCGCGGCCGCCGACGCGGTGCTGGCCGAGGACACGCGGGTGACCAAGACGCTCCTCGCCCATTACGGCATCACGACGCCGCTCCTGGCCTATCACGAGCATTCGAGCGAGGCGGTCCGGGAGCGCATGGTGCAGCGCGTCCGCGAGGGACAGGCGCTGGCGCTGGTGTCGGATGCCGGCACGCCGCTGGTGTCGGACCCCGGCTACAAGCTGGTGCAGGCCGCCATCGAGGAAGGCCTGCCGGTGACGCCGATCCCCGGCCCCTCGGCGATCCTCACGGCGCTCGTGGTGTCGGGCCTGCCCACCGACCGCTTCTTCTTCGAGGGCTTCCTGCCGGCAAAGAGCGCCGCACGGCGCGCGCGGCTTTCCGAGATCGGCGCGATCCCCGGCACGCTGATGCTGTTCGAGGGCCCGCACCGCCTGCCCGAGATGCTGGCGGACGCCGCCGAGGTGCTGGGCGAGCGCCAGGCCGTGGTGGCGCGCGAGCTCACCAAGATGTTCGAGACGATCCGGCGCGGCACCCTTCCGGAACTCGCCCGGCAATTCGCCGAGGAGGGACCGCCCAAGGGCGAGATCGTGGTGCTGATCGGCGAGGCCTCGAAGGAGATGCATGCGGCCGAGGCCGACGCGGCCCTCGACGGCAAGCTGGAGGCGGCGCTGAAGCATCATTCGATCAAGGATGCGGCGGCCCTCGTGGCGGCCGAGCTCGACATCCCCAAGCGCGACGTCTATGCGCGCGCCCTGGCGCTCGCCAAGAAGGACGGATGAGGAACGCTCTCGAACGGCGGCGCGCCACCTTCCTGCGCGGCCTCGGGGCCGAGCGGGTCGCGCTGCTGTTCCTGCTCATGAAGGGCTATCGCCCCCTTGCCCGCCGCTATGCGGCCGCCGGCGGCGAAATCGACCTCATCGTCATGCGCGGCGGCACCATCGCGTTCGTCGAGGTGAAGGCGCGCGGCCTCATGGACGACGCACTGACCGCCATCACGCCCGCCAAGCGCCGCCGCTTCTCGCGCGCGGCGCGGGCATGGCTATCGCGCCATCCCTGGGCCGCTACCAAGACCTGGCGCGCCGACGCGGTCTTCGTCGCGCCCCGCCGCTGGCCGAAGCACCTGCCGGCGGCGTTCGAGCTGGAGATGGGTTAGGCCACCATGCGCCGCGGGGCGGACAGCGCCTGGCGGACATGGCGCGCCAGCTCCTGCACGATGGCGCTGCCGCCGGCCTTCGGCAGGTAGAGGTTGACCGTGAAGGGCGGGAGCGGCGGCAGGCCGGAGTCGCGCCCCAGCACCTCCAGACCTTCGGGAACCGTCGACGCCATCCAGGCCATGACGGCGATGTCGGCCGCCACCGTCGCCACCTGGGCGGTGGTGTTCGTCACCTCCGACACCGAGCGCCATTCGATGCCGGCCTGCTGCAGCGCATCGCGAACGGGCGCGCGGAAGGCGCAGTCGGAGCAGCCGATGGAGACGGGCAACGGCCGCTGGTAGGCGGCCTCGCCGCCCGGGGCGCCGACCCAGACGAGCCGGTCCATGATCAGGTTCTCGCCGTCGGGATCGCAGGCGAGCTCGGTCGCGAGCACCATGTCGACCTTGCCGGCGGCGAGTTCCGAGCGCAGCTTCGCGCTCGACCCGCTGCGCAGGCACACCTGCACCTTGGGGTAGCTGCGGGCGAAGTTCTTCAGGAAGGTCGGCAGATAGGTCGTGATGATGTCGCTCGGGATGCCGAGCCGCACCTCGCCCTCGTAGACCGGCGTCGTCATCTCGGTCCAGATCTCATCGTTAAGGGCGAGCAGCCGCTTGGCGCGTCCGAACAGGCGCTCGCCCGCGCTCGTGAGCTTCATGCCGCGCCGGTCGCGGGTGATGAGTTCCTCGCCCAGCATCTCCTCGAGCCGCTTGACCTGCTGGCTGACCGCCGCCTGGGTGAGGTTGAGAACGTTCCCGGCGGCCGTCATGCCGCCGGAATCCACCACGGTCACGAACGCTCTGATCTGGCTGATGTCGAGGTTGTGCGGCATGAATCGCCTCCATAACGGTCAATTATCTTCGATATAATGAACATTCGTTTCCGTTATGCAAGCGGCAGTTCTAAAGTCTTCTCATCGCCGCTGAGGAACGCCTGACGAAGCCTCCGGCATCCAAATGATGGAGGAATCCATGTCCGCGACCATGACCACCTGCACCACCGTCCGCCAGCCCCTGACCTCGCGGGAGACCCGCCCCCTGCTGGCCCGGATCGTCGAGGTCGTCGCCCGGGAATTCCGCGTCCGTCGCGACATGCGGGCGCTGGCCTCCCTGGACGACGCGGCCCTGCACGATATCGGCCTCACGCGCGGCAGCGCAGAGGGCGCCCTGCGTTACGGCCGGTCGGACGAACGGATTCGGCCGGCCAGCGACGAGGTTTCCTCGGCGCCCCTGCCGCACTCCCTCGTCGAGTGGCGGTGACGCCCTTGCGTCCAGTCTGCGCCTTAAGGGGCGAAGACAGTGACCGCGCAGGGTTTGATGGAAAAATGCGCCGGCGTCTGCGTGACGATCTCGCCATCGGCGTTGACGGAGCGCGGACGCCGGGTGCGGATGTCGAATTCCCTGGCGCGCACCGCGCGTACCTCGTCCCAGGCGCCGTGCTCGCCATAGCGGAAGGACTTGGCCATCAGGGCGAGCTTCCAGGCCTTTTCCAGCTCGAGGCTGTAGAGATCGAGGTGCTGGTCGTCGATGGCCGCGTTCTTCTCGACGGCGTTGCCGCCGCCGTAGAAGCGCCCGTTGCCCACCGCGATCTGCAGCGTCCTCACGTGCACCGATTCCGTCTCGCTCGTGATGGTCGCGCCGAAGGGACGCGCCTGCATCAGCACCTTGATGGCCACCAGCGCGTAGCCGAGCCGACCCCAGCGGCGCTTGATGTCGCGCGTGAGCTTCTGCGCCAGCTCCGCCGAGAGGCCGATGCTCGCCACGTTGAAGAAGGGCTCGCCATTGACGAGGCCGAGGTCGATCCTGCGTGTCTTCCCCGCCGCGATGATGTCGGCCGCGCCGTCGAGGTCGAACGGGATATCCAGAGTGCGGGCGAGGTCGTTCGCCGTGCCGAGCGGCAGGATGCCGAGCGGCAGTCCCGCCTCGATCACCCCAAGCGCCGCCGCGTTGATGGTGCCGTCCCCGCCGCCCACGACGACGCAGTTCACCTTGTGGGCGTTCTTGACGATCAGGGGCGACAGGTCCTCGCGACGGCCGCATTCCACGTGGAATGGCTCGATGCCGTGCGCCTTCAGGCGCTCGATGGCGGTCTTGCACTGGGCTTCGCCGCTGCGGCTCTTGGAATTGACGATGAGAAGGGCGCGGCGCTGCATGGATGATGACATGTGGACGATGAAGCCTGACGGCAAGGTGGCGGAACCCCGAAGCGGGGCAGGAAACAACGCGGCCCCGCGCCTTTTCGTTCACCGGACATGACTGCCCTGTTGCCAAGGGCCGATTTCGGGCCAATAACCGCCGTTCCCATGGAGGCACACGCATGACCCTGACCGTCGCGGTCCAGATGGACCACATCCGAACCATCAAGATCGCGGGCGATACGGGCTTCGGGTTGATGCTCGAGGCGCAGCGGCGCGGTCACCGCCTCCTGCACTACACCCCCGACCGCCTGTCCATGCGCGACGGCGCCGTGACCGCGATGGCCGAACCCGTCGAGGCGCGCGACGTCGAGGGCGACCACTACACGCTGGGCGAGGCCCAGCGCGTGGATCTCTCGGGCGTCGACGTGGTGCTCATGCGCCAGGACCCGCCCTTCGACCTCGCCTACATCACGGCGACCCACATGCTGGAGCGGATCCACCCGAAGACGCTGGTGGTCAACGATCCCGCCCATGTGCGCAACGCGCCCGAAAAGCTCTTCGTGACGCATTTCCCGCATCTCATGCCCACGACCCTGATCTCCCGCGACAAGGCGGAGATCGAGGAGTTCCGGCGCGAGCACGGGGACGTGGTGATGAAGCCGCTCTACGGCCACGGCGGCGCGAGCGTGTTCAAGATCGGTCGTGAGGATCCGAACTTCGGCTCGCTCTACGATCTCTTCGCCGCCACCTTCCGTGAGCCCTGGGTGATCCAGAAGTTCCTGCCGAAGGTGACGGAAGGCGACAAGCGCATCATCCTCATCGACGGCGAGGCGGCGGGCGCCGTCAACCGCGTTCCGGCCGCCAATGACATCCGCTCCAACATGGTGCGCGGCGGCGCCGCGAAACCCACGGACCTGAGCCCGCGCGAGCGGGAGATCTGCGAGACCATCGGGCCCGACCTGAAGCGCATGGGCCTGATCCTCGTGGGCATCGACGTGATCGACGGCAACCTCACCGAGATCAACGTCACGGCTCCCACGGGCCTGCGCGCCATCAAGCGCCTCGGCGGACCGGACCTCACGGGCCAGGTGTGGGACGTGATCGAGGGGAAGGTGCAGGGGTAATTTGCTGCGTCATTCCGGGCCGCGCAGCGTAGCCCGGAACCCATAACCACGACCTTCGCCAAAATGGAGTTCGTGGTGTTTCTGGGTCCCGGCCTTCGCCGGGATGACGGTCGAGGTTTACGCCGCCAGCTCCGCGATCACCGCGTTCAGCACCGGAAAGCCCCTCGGCGTCACGGCGAGCCGCGTGCCGTCCATGCGGATCAGGCCTTCCTCTTCGAGCGTCCGCAGCCTGCGAGGGCTGAGCTCGTGTCCTGTGAAAGCCGTGAAGCGCCGGGGATCGATGCCCTCCTTCAGGCGAAGCCCCATGAGCAGGAACTCGTCGCCCTCGGCTTCGGACGTGAGGATCTCCTCCTCGACGACGCCGTGACCCTCGCGCTCCACCTGTTCGAGCCAGGTCTCGGGGTGCTTCTCCGTGGCGGTGGCGAGGCGTGCATTGCCGGTGACGAGGCGTCCGTGGGCGCCGGGCCCAATGCCCGCATATTCGCCGTAGCGCCAGTAAACGAGGTTGTGGCGCGATTCCGCGCCGGGCCGCGCGTGGTTCGAGATCTCGTAGGCCGGCAGACCATGAGCCTCGCAGACCTCCTGCGTGACGTCGTAGAGCGCGCGCCCCGTCTCCTCGTCGGGAGTCGTGATCTTGCCGGCATCGTAGAGGCGTTGGAACCAGGTGCCGGGCTCGATGGTGAGCTGGTAGAGCGACAGGTGCTCGACCGCATGGCCGATCGCCTGCTTCAGCTCCGCGCACCAATCCTCTGGCGTCTGGTTCGGACGGGCATAGATCAGATCGAAGGAATAGCGCTCGAAGATCGAGGCCGCGATCTTCACCGCTGCCAGCGCCTCATCGACCGAATGCATGCGGCCCAGGCGGCGCAGGTCCGGATCATTGAGCGCCTGCACGCCCAGCGAGACCCGGTTGATGCCGGCCGTCCGGTAGCCGCGGAAGCGTTCGGCCTCGACGCTGGTCGGGTTGGCCTCGAGCGTCACCTCGGCGCCCGGATCGACGCTCCAGGCGCCCCCGATGGCGTCGAGAATCGCCCCGACCGTTTCGGGCTTCATCAGCGAGGGCGTGCCGCCGCCGAAGAAGATGCTGGTCACCGTCCGGCCCGGAATGCGCGCAGCCGTGTGGGCGATCTCCCGCCGGAAGGCCGCCAGAAACCGCTCCTGGTCCACTGGCTGATGGCGGACATGGCTGTTGAAGTCGCAATAGGGACACTTGGAGGCGCAGAAGGGCCAGTGGACGTAGACGCCGAAGCCCGCATCGCGCGTCGGATGCTCGATCATGGGCCGTATATGGCAGTTCCGGCCCGAAACGTCACCCTCGCCGGTGCCGCATTCGGCCACCCTCCGTGTCATCCCCGGCGAGCGAAGCGAGGGAAGGGGATCCACTCTCCGGCGCAGGTCCTGGATCCCCTTCCCGGCC
>JAFAAP010000029.1 GCA_023426505.1 Pseudomonadota bacterium | reverse complement strand
GGCCGGGACAAGCCCGGCCATGACGTGTTGAATTGTTCGTATCAATAGGTGGTGTACTTGACGGCAATTCCGCAAAAGAGCTTTTGTCATTGTCAGCCAAAACGGCAGATGAATAAATACTGGGGCTCCCGTGCAAGGTCGAAGCGTAAGACTTTATCTCGTTGATGGTTCACCGACCGGTATCCTCACAGCCGAAATCATGAACTGGACGGGCCACGCCCTCGTCACGCCACGATCCCGGTTGGCAGAGGCGTTGCAGAGAGACGAGGCCGGCCGGACAGGCGTTTACTTCCTCGTCGGCGACGATCCGGACCAGCCAACGAAATCACGTGTTTATGTCGGTGAGGGCGACAGCGTCGTCGACCGCATCAAGTCTCACGCGAAGGATCCGTCAAAAGACTTTTGGACGCGGGCATGTCTCGTTACGTCAAAGGACATGAACCTCACCAAGGCCCATGTCCGTTACCTCGAAAGCCGCTTCGTTGAGCTCACGAAGGGTGCGGATCGCGCGAATGTCGCGAATGGCAACGAGCCAAGCCGCAAGGCGCTACCTGAAAGCGACATCGCCGACATGGAGTTCTTCATCTCCCAGGTTCAGGTAATCCTCCCAGTCGTCGGGTTTGATTTTCTGCGTCCGCGCGCAAAGAGTTCAGCAAGTTTGTCTGAGACTGAGAACAATCTCGGAAAGTCTGCTCCCCAGCTGGAACTCGTCCTCTCGAGCGGGAAGTATGGGTTTGAGGCGAAGGCAATCGAGACCGACAGCGAGATCACCGTCCTCAAAGGCTCTCGGGCGACAGCGAAGGACGATTTCGTCGAGAATAGCTATGCCTCTCTCCGTGAGCAGCTCATCAAGGATGGACGCTTAGTCCCGAGTGAAAGCCCGGAACTTCTGGAGTTTGCAGAAGATGTTGCCTTCGCAACTCCGAGCGCAGCGGCAGGGGTTATCCGAAACCGGAACACGAATGGCCGAACGTCGTGGCGTATCGCAAGCACCGGCCAGACCCTGAAGGAGTGGCAGGACGCGCAACTCAGCGCCGTTGGCGAAGACGAAGCGGCATAGTCAGCCCGGCCCATCCGGCTGCCTCAGCGGATGCGTGACCGAAAACGCCTCCAGCGCTTCGCACGCCGCGCAGATGCGGGCCACCGTCGGGTAGCGCGTGAGGTCGAAGTCGTAGAGCATCTTGGCGCTCGTCACGTGGGCGAAGAGGCAGATGTCGGCGATGGTGGGAGCGTCTCCGACGCAGAAGCGGCCGGTGCGGGGGTCGTCGGCCAAAAGCTCCTCGACGGCCTGCGCGGCGGTGTCGAGCCAGTGCCGGAGCCATTTCGTGCGCGCGGCCTCGTCGAGTCCCATCTCCCGTTCGAGATAGTGGCGCACGCGCGGCACGATGAGCGGGTGCGCGTCGGCCGCGACCATCTGGGCGACCGCACGCGCATGCGCCCGCAGGCGCGGGTCCCGGGGCAGGAGCGGCGGCTCGGGGTGGGTCTCGTCGAGATATTCCAGGATGGCGAGGGACTCGATCAGGGGCGGGCCGTCCCCGTCGAGCAGGGTCGGCAGCGCCATGGCCGGGTTCAGGCGGCGGTACTCCGGGGCGTGCTGCTCGCCCGCCATGAGGTTGACGACGACCGGCTCGGCCCGAAGGCCCTTGAGGTGAAGCCCGATCCGCACCCGGTAGGCGGCCTGCGAGCGCCAGAACGTGTAGAGCACGAGCGACATGGCGGCCCTCCCAGGCTTCGCGGTCGATGTCGGGGCAACTATAGCGGCAAGGCGCGGCGGCCCGAAGCGGGCAGACGGATGAGGGGAGGGCCGCTCCGGCCCTATTTCAGCAGCCACCGGAACGCCCGGCGCAGCTGCTCCGTCCCGTCGCGGTCGAACCACTTTCCATGGCTGAAGATCACGCGGATGGGCGCGCGGGCGATGATGCGGGAGACGGCGCGCCGCGCCTCGCGGCGGTGCATGCGCACGACGAGGCGAAGATAGGCCGGGGCCTTTCCATCCGGCGCCTGCACGCCGGTGACCTTCGCGAACATCCTGGTGCCGAAGGGCATCTTTTCCGGCTCCAGGTTCTGGATCAGATCGGTGAGGATCAGGGTGCGGGTCGGCCGGTGGAAGAAGGCGACCTCGCGGAAGCCCGCGCCGCCCTGGACGATGGTCTGCTCGAACGCGTCCGCCCATTCCGGCGGCGGCGCCACGCCGAGGTCCCGGTCGAGGCGAAGCCCTGCGGCCTTCACCTGCGCCCGGTCGCGCAGGCCGGGCGCGGCCGAGATGACGGCGGCCGGGCAGGCTTTCTGCCACTCCTTCAGGTGCGTCCAGTGGGCGATGCTGGGCGCCACGATGTGCCGGATCGGCCCGATGGTCTCGATCTCGCGCCGCAGCTCGGGAATGAACCGGGTCGGCGAATGGAGCCACACGTCGCCGGAGGGGAGGCGCACCACGGTCATCCGCACCGGCAGGGACAGCCCTGCCGCCTGCTGCGGTCCGCTGTCCACGATCCAGACGTTCTCCGCGACGGGCTTGAGCACGTCCACGGGAGGGTAGGTCACGTCCGGTTCCGATGCCATGGCTCGCCTGTCTGTCTGCGCCCTTGCGCATCAGCTTAATCCCGCCTTAGCTCTGTCGTTCCAAGGCACCGGAAAGGCGGCTCGCATGTGGCCCGATCGACGCATCCTCGACCTGTTCGGCATCGAACTCCCGCTCGTCCAGGCCCCCATGGCCGGAGCGAACCTCGCCGAGATGGCGATCGCCGTGTCCGAGGCCGGCGGGCTGGGCTCGCTGCCCTGCGCCCTGCTCACGCCGGAGCGGGCCAGGGAGGAGCTGGCGAAGATCCGGCGGGCCACGGCGAAGCCCATCAACGTGAACTTCTTCAGCCACCGGCAGCCCGAGGCCGGGGAGGGGTGGGAGGCCGCCTGGAAGCGGCGGCTCGCCTCCTATTACGTGGAGTTCGGGCTCGATCCCGAGGCGCCGGCGCCCTCCTCGAGCCGCGCGCCCTTCGACGAGACCTATCTCGCGCTCGTGGAGGAGTTCCGGCCCGGGGTGGTGAGCTTCCATTTCGGCTTGCCGCACGCCGAGTTGCTCGCGCGGGTCAAGCGGACGGGCGCGAAGGTGATCTCGTCGGCCACCACGGTGGAAGAGGCCCGTTTCCTCGAGCGGGAAGGATGCGACGCCGTCATCGCGCAAGGCTTCGAGGCCGGCGGGCATCGCGGCATCTTTCTCTCCGACGACGTCTCGACGCAGGTCGGCACCATGGCGCTGGTGCCGCAGATCGTGGATGCCGTGCAGGTGCCGGTCATCGCCGCCGGCGGCATCGCCGACGGGCGCGGCGTCGCGGCGGCCTTCGCGCTCGGCGCGTCGGCCGCACAGATCGGCACCGCCTATCTGTTTACGCCCGAAGCGACCGTCGCGCCGGCGCACCGCGCCGCGCTGAAAAGTGCCCGCGACGACCGGACGGCGATCACCAACGTGTTCACCGGGCGCCCGGCGCGCAGCATCGTCAACCGGATGGTGCGGGAGGTCGGGCCGCTCTCCGATCTCGCGCCGCCGTTCCCGCTCGCGGGCGGCGCGCTCGTGCCCCTGCGCCAGGCCACGGAGCCGAACGGCTCCGGCGACTTCATGTCCCTCTGGTCGGGACAGGCCGCGCCGCTGTGCCGGGAGATGTCGGCGGGCGAGCTGACGCGCCGCCTCGCCGAGGAGGCGCTGACGCGTCTGGGACGCGGGTAGGCTCGCGCCTTACTCCGCCGCCTCGCGCGTCACCTTGCCCTTGCCGTTCGCCTTCTTTGCGGCGTCCTTCTTCGCGCCGTCCTTCTTGGCCGGTTCCTTCTTGAGCGGACGGCGCTCCAGCACCTCCTTAAGGAAGCGGCCGGTGTAGCTTTCCTTCACCTTCACCACGTCCTCGGGCGTGCCCTGCGCCACGATCTGTCCGCCGCCGTCGCCGCCTTCGGGGCCCATGTCGATGATCCAGTCGGCGGTCTTGATGACCTCGAGGTTGTGCTCGATCACGACCACCGAGTTGCCTTGGTCGACGAGCTCGTGCAGCACCTCGAGCAGCTTCGCCACGTCGTGGAAGTGCAGGCCGGTGGTGGGCTCGTCGAGGATGTAGAGGGTGCGGCCGGTGGCGCGCTTGGACAGCTCCTTCGAGAGCTTCACGCGCTGCGCCTCGCCTCCGGAGAGCGTGGTGGCCTGCTGGCCCACATGCACGTAGTCGAGGCCGACGCGGGCGAGCGTCTGCATCTTCTCGCGGATCGACGGCACGGCCTTGAACAGCTCGCGCGCCTCTTCCACGGTCATGTCGAGCACGTCAGCGATGGACTTCTCGCGGTACTTCACCTCCAGCGTCTCGCGGTCGTAGCGCTTGCCCTTGCACACGTCGCAGGTGACGTAGACGTCGGGCAGGAAGTGCATCTCGATCTTGATGACGCCGTCGCCGGAGCAGGCCTCGCAGCGGCCGCCCTTCACGTTGAACGAGAAGCGCCCCGCCTGGTAACCGCGCGCCTTCGCCTCAGGCAGGTTCGCGAACCATTCGCGGATCGGCGTGAAGGCGCCGACGTAAGTGGCCGGGTTCGAGCGCGGCGTGCGGCCGATGGGCGACTGGTCGATGTCGATGACCTTGTCGAGGTGCTCCAGCCCCTCGATGCGCTCGTGCGGCGCCGGGTGCTCCAGCGCGCCGTTGAGCTTGCGCGCCACCGCCTTGTAGAGCGTGTCGATCACGAGGGTCGACTTGCCGCCGCCGGACACGCCGGTGATGCACGTGAAGGTCCCGAGCGGGATCTCCGCCGTCACGTCCTTGAGGTTGTTGCCCCTGGCGCCCACGACCTTCAGCATGCGCTTCCGGTCGGGCTTGCGGCGGCTGGAGGGCACCTTCACGGTCATCTCGCCCGTGAGGTACTTGCCGGTGAGGGACTTCGGGTTCGTCATGATCTCGTCGGGCGTGCCCTCGGCGACGATCTGGCCGCCATGGATGCCCGCGCCGGGACCGACGTCGAACACGTAATCCGCCTGCAGGATCGCGTCCTCGTCGTGCTCCACCACGATCACCGTGTTGCCGAGGTCGCGCAGGCGCTTGAGCGTGACGAGCAGGCGCTCGTTGTCGCGCTGGTGCAGGCCGATCGACGGCTCGTCGAGCACGTAGAGAACGCCCGTGAGGCCGGAGCCGATCTGCGAAGCGAGGCGGATGCGCTGGCTCTCGCCGCCGGAGAGCGTGCCGGAGGAGCGGGCGAGCGTCAGGTATTCGAGGCCGACATCCACCAGGAACGTCAGGCGCTCGCGGATCTCCTTGAGGATGCGGCCGGCGATCTCGTTCTGCTTCTTGGTAAGCTTCTTCGACAGCGCGCCGAACCATTCGTGCGCGTCCTTGACGGACAGCGCCGTGGCGTCGCCGATGTCGGAGCCGGCGATCTTCACCGCCAGGGCCTCGGGCTTGAGGCGCTTGCCGCCGCAGGCCTCGCAGGGCGTCTCGCCCATGAAGCGGCCGATCTCCTCACGGGCCCAGTCGCTCTCGGTCTCCTTGTAGCGGCGCTCCAGGTTCGGGATCACACCCTCGAACGGCTTCCTCACCTCGTAGGCGCGAAGCCCGTCGTCATAGGCCATGCGGATCGACTCGCCGTCCGAGCCGTAGAGGATCACGTCGCGCACCTTCTCGGGCAGCTCCGTCCACGGCTTCGTCATCGAGGCCTTGTAGTGCTTCGTGATGGCTTCCAGCGTCTGGCCGTAATAGGGCGAGGAGGATTTGGCCCACGGCATCACGGCGCCGCGCTTGAGGGACACGGTCTCGTCAATCACGAGGTCCGGGTCGATGCGCATCTCGTGGCCGATGCCGCCGCAGGTGGGGCAGGCGCCGAACGGGTTGTTGAACGAGAACAGGCGCGGCTCGATCTCGGGGATCGTGAAGCCGGAGACCGGGCAGGCGAACTTTGACGAGAAGACGATGCGCTTCGGAGCGCCCTTGTCGTCCTTCTCGTCGGCGTACTCGATCACCGCGATGCCGTCGGTCAGCTCGAGCGCCGTCTCGAAGGATTCCGCTAGGCGCGCGGCGATGTCGGCGCGCACCACGATCCGGTCCACCACCACGTCGATGTCGTGCTTGAACTTCTTGTCGAGGGCAGGGGCCTCGTCGATGGCGTAGTATTCGCCGTCGATCTTCAGGCGCTGGAAGCCCTTCTTCTGGAACTCGGCGATCTCCTTGCGGTACTCGCCCTTGCGGCCGCGCACCACGGGAGCCAGAAGGTAAAGCCTTGTCTTCTCGGGCAGGTCCAGCACCCGGTCGACCATCTGGCTCACGGTCTGGCTCTCGATCGGCAGGCCTGTGGCGGGCGAATAGGGGATGCCGACGCGCGCCCAGAGCAGGCGCATGTAGTCGTAGATCTCGGTAACGGTGCCGACGGTCGAGCGCGGGTTCTTGGAGGTGGTCTTCTGCTCGATGGAGATGGCGGGCGAGAGGCCGTCGATCTGGTCCACGTCCGGCTTCTGCATCATCTCTAGGAACTGGCGGGCATAGGCCGACAGCGACTCGACGTAGCGGCGCTGGCCCTCGGCATAGATAGTGTCGAACGCGAGGGAGGACTTGCCGGAGCCCGACAGTCCCGTGAAGACCACGAACTTGTCCCGCGGGACCATGAGGTCGACGTTCTTGAGGTTGTGCTCCCGCGCCCCGCGCACGGTGATGACACGCGCATTCGGGTCGCCCGCCTTGGCGCGGTTGAACAGTTCGTCGAGCTTAGCCATGGGCCTGCCTGAGCCTTGAAGTGAGGAGTGCCGGCCTAAGGAAGCGGCCGGCTCCCGGATATGTGACGTCTCACCGGCCGTGACAACATGCGGCCAATGATTCCAGGGGCGTGACCTTAGAACAAAGAGGGTACGCTGGGCAATGGGTCCGTCGCGGTCCCGCTCATCCTACGCTCCTTACGATACGTCACATCCGGCGGGTTCCGCCCCCTGCCGGACATGCCCGGGTGCGACACCGCACGCAGCGGCAAGGTGGCCTATTTACGTTACAACGTGGCGAACCAGATTGCCCTTCATCGTTAAGGAGTGGAGTGAAACCATGGCTACGTTCAAGAACATTCCCGGCTCGGGTTACGGCAATCCTTACGTCGATTCCCTCATCTGGGGCGGCAACATGTGGGATCAGTCGCAGGAACCGATCCTGATCTCCCTTGCAGGGGAGAACGACTACGACGAGGCCGTTCAGGTCCACGGGGAGATCAACTACCTGCACTCGAGCGCGGCGCGAGGCGTGTGGTATCCTGAAACGACGGCCCTGATGGTGGACGTCCTGGGGCTCTTCACCAGCGTCGCCAATATCCGGTTGGCCGAGGCGGCGACGGTCAGCGACGCCAACATCGCCTTGTGGTGGTATCCGCTGGAGTTCGGCGTCAGCGGCTGGCACGAGTCCCCCGACACCATCCATCCGACGGAACAGCAATCCCACCAGCGCTGGGGCATCTTCAACAGCTTCTTTGCCGATGCCTGGAGGGAGAAGCAGTTCGGCGGCGCTGGGCGCGCGACCATGATCCAGGAGCTCGCCATCGGGTTCGGCCTGGCCCACCCCTATGACGGCGGCACCCGGTCGGACGCGACCAAGTTCCCCGGCGTGAACGGGGCCGACGATCTCGGCGCCTACGGCTTCAACCAGTCCGTCTATACGGTCCTGTCGTCCAACAACGGGCTCTCCACGACGCCCGACGGCGGGCTCAAATGGGGCAACCAGGGCGGGTTGGGCGCGTTCGACATCGCCTCCCTCCAGACGCTCTACGGCGCCAACATGACCACCG
>JAFAAP010000018.1 GCA_023426505.1 Pseudomonadota bacterium | reverse complement strand
CGAAGCGATCCCCGCGCGGGCCTCCGGCCCTCGCGAAGGCGTCTGTCGCCTCAACGAGGTGATGCGCGATGCCGGGTTCGGTGGCCGCATGGCCCGCATCCGGCACCATGATGAACTTGGCCTCGGGCCACGCCTTGTGCAGGTCCCAAGCGGTCTTGGCCGGGGTCGCGACATCGTAGCGGCCCTGGATGATCACGGCCGGAATGTTCCTGAGCTTGTGGGCGTCGCGGATGAGCTGCCCCTCCTCGAGGAAGCCCTCGTTGACGAAGTAGTGGTTCTCGATGCGCGCGAAGGCGAGCGCGTAGTGCCCGTCGCCGAACTGGTCGCTGTAGTTCTGGTCGGGGAGGAGCGTGATCGTCTCGCCCTCCCAGAGGCTCCAGGCCTGCGCGGCCTCCTGCCGGACGGCCGGATCCTCATGGATGAGGCGCTTGCGGTAGGCGGCCATCAGGTCGCTGCGCTCCTCCTCCGGGATCGGCGCCAGGAAGCGTTCCCACTTGTCGGGAAAGATCCACGACGCGCCCTCCTGGTAATACCAGAGCAGTTCCGCTCGGCGCAGGGTGAAGATGCCCCGCAGGATGATCTCGCTCACCCGGTCCGGGTGCGTTTCCGCGTAGGCCAGCGCCAGGGTGCTGCCCCAGGAGCCGCCGAAGACCATCCACTTGTCCACACCCAGCATCTCGCGCAGGCGCTCGATATCGGCCACGAGGTGCCAGGTGGTGTTGGCCTCGAGGCTGGCATAGGGCGTGGAGCGCCCGCAGCCGCGCTGATCGAAGAGCAGGATGCGGTACTTGTCCGGATCGAAGTAGCGCCGCTGGGTCGGCGTGCAGCCGCCGCCGGGGCCGCCATGAAGGAAGACCACAGGTTTTCCACGCGGATTTCCACAGAGCTCCCAATAGACGCGATGGCCGTCGCCCACATCGAGCATGCCGTGTTCGTAGGGTTCGATTTCCGGGTAAAGCGTGCGCATCGGGAGGACTCCAGGAAGGGAAGCCCTTCATAGCCGGGTGCAGCCGTCATGTCAGCCGCGCCTCCGGAATTGCCGAGCCGGCTCACGACCCTTGGTGCACAATCGCAAAACAGTGGCGCGTCGTCGCAGTGTCATATAGTTTTGCAACTGGGGAACACGGGCCGAACCCGGACCACAATGGAGGAATATGATGTTGACCAAACGCGCCAGCCTGAAGCTGGCCACGGCTCTTGCCGCACTCATGGTCGCAGGCACGGCACATGCCGCCGAGAAGCTGCGGCTCCTGACCTGGGCTGATTACGCACCGGCAGACGTCATCCAGCAATTCACCAAGGAAACCGGCATCGAGGTTGAGGTTACCCTCTCGAACAACGAGGAAATGATCTCGAAGCTGCGTGCGACTCAGGGCGCGGGCTTCGATCTCGTCCAGCCGAGCCAGGACCGCATCGCCGGCCCGCAGACGGAATTCGGCATCTACAAGCCGCTCGACTTGTCGAAGCTCAAGTCCGATCTCTTCATCGGCTCGATGCTCGAGGCCACGAAGAAGAACACCACCATCGAAGGCAAGGTTTACGGCGTTCCCCACATCTGGGGCACCGACGGTCTGATCGTGAACACCAAGGCGGCTCCCGCCGTCGCCGACTACAACGACCTGTGCAGCCAGGCCGTCGCCGGCAAGGCGAGCTTCCGCGCCAAGCGTCCGACGCTCATCGCCTTCGCGTTCGCCAACGGCATGGATCCCTTCGCGTCCTACAAGGACCCGAAGGCCTACACGGCCATGATGGAGAAGGTCGGAGCGAAGCTCGCCGAGTGCAAGAAGAACGTGAAGTTCTTCTGGGACGGCAAGGACCAGCTCCTGAACGCCATCCGCTCGGGCGAGATCGTCGCCGCCATGGCCTGGGACACAGGCGGCTGGAAGCTCAACTCCGAGAACCCGGACATCAAGTTCATCGCTCCGAAGTCCGGCGCGCTCGGCTGGGTCGACACCTTCGCGATTCCCGCCAAGGGCCGCAATGACGACGCCGCCTACAAGTGGATCAATTTCAACATGCGGCCCGAGATCGCCGCGAAGGTCGCCGCCTCCGCCGGCAACTTCACGGCCTCGAACGGCGCCGACAAGCTCATGCAGGGCAAGCTGAAGGACCAGTTCGCCGAAAGCTTCCCGAAGGCCGCCATCGACAACATCAAGTGGTACCCGGCCGTGCCGGCCGGCATCGAGGAGATCGAGGGCAAGATCCTCGACCGCCTGAAGGCCGGCTCGTAATCGCCTCACCCGATGTTCATCGTCCCCCGGCTCGTCCCGGGGGACGACTTTTTGCGTGCTCAGCGTCCATGGCAACCACCTCCGATCTCGACCTCGTCAACGTCACGAAGCGCTTCGGCTCCCATGCGGCCGTCGATGACGTGACCTTCAGCGTCGCCCCCGGCGAATTCTTCTCGATCCTCGGCCCCTCCGGCTGCGGCAAGACCACGCTCATGCGCATGATCGCCGGCTTCGAGAACCCGACCTCCGGCGACATCCGCATCCGCGGCAAGTCGATGGTCGGCGTTCCGGCCAACCGCCGGCCGGTCAACATGGTGTTCCAGAGCCTCGCGCTCTTCCCGATGATGAACGTGGGCGAGAACGTCGCCTACGGCCTGGTCTGCCGCGGCGTTTCGCGCAGCGAGGCGGAGGAGCGGGCGAACCGCATGCTGGAGCGCGTCGGCCTGAAAGGGTTCGGCGAGCGCCGGGTGACGGCTCTCTCCGGCGGCCAGCGTCAGCGCGTGGCGATCGCCCGCTGCCTCGTGCTGGAGCCGACCCTCGTGCTGCTCGACGAGCCGCTCGGCGCCCTCGACCTCAAGCTGCGCGAGCACATGAAGATCGAGCTCAAGCAGCTGCAGGCGACCTTCAACACTACCTTCGCGTACATCACGCACGACCAGTCCGAAGCGCTCGTGATGTCGGACCGGATCGCCGTGATGAACCAGGGGCGCTTCGAGCAGGTGGGAAGCCCGCGCGAGCTCTACCACAACCCGGCGACGCCCTTCGTGGCGAGCTTCGTGGGCGAGACGAACCGCTGGCAGGGCGAGGTCGTGTCCTCGTCGGGTGGAACCGTCGCCCTGCAACTGCCTTCGGGAATGGTGACCCAGGGAACGGGACGCTCCCTGCAGAAATCCGCCGTCGCATTCGTGCGGCCGGAGGCGGTCGCCCTGGCTCAGAGCCAGCCGGCATTGCGCGATCTTCCCAACCGCTTCGAGGGACGGGTGTCGGCCGTGCTGTTCGATGGCGCCAATTCGAGCCTGCTCATCGACACGCGGGGCTTCGATCAGCCCGTGCGCGCGGTGCTGCCCCAGGCCGGGCCGCTCGCGGGAATCGAGGTCGGCGCGCCGATCCATGTGGGCTGGACGGCGGACGCCATGAAGGTCTTCGCCGCATGAACCCGACGCAGCGCCTCGCTCTGTTCGTCCTGCTGGCGCCGGCCATCCTGTGGCTCGGACTGCTGATTGTCCTGCCGCATGTGGAGATCCTGATCCTCTCCTTCAGCGAGCGCGTGGCGCCGCGGGTCTACGCATTCGGCGCGGGCAACTATCTCGAATTCTTCACCGAGCCGCTCTACTGGCGCACCTTCGCGCGCACGGCCATCATGTCGATCGCCGTGACGGCGATCACCCTCGTCCTGGCCTTCCCCATCGCGCTCTACATCGCGCGCGTGGCGCAGGGGCGGCTCAAGGCCATGCTGCTGCTGCTGTGCCTCCTGCCGTTCTGGGTGTCGGAGCTGGTGCGCACGCTCGGCTGGATGATCCTGCTGCGGGAGACCGGCGTCATATCCTATCTCCTGCGCGCAATGGGCCTGGCGGACCAGCCGGTGGAGCTGCTCTACAACGACGGCGCGGTGATCCTCGGCCTCGTCTATGGCGGCCTGCTCTTCATGATCGTGCCGCTCGCCAATGCGCTGGAGAGCCTGGAGCCCGCCGTCGTCGAGTCAGGGTTCGATCTCGGCGGCAGCCGCTGGACGGTTCTGCGCCGCATCGTC
This sequence comes from Pseudomonadota bacterium, assembly GCA_023426505.1. Taxonomy (GTDB): domain Bacteria; phylum Pseudomonadota; class Alphaproteobacteria; order Rhizobiales; family Beijerinckiaceae; genus Microvirga. The sequence continues at coordinate 19,250 of JAFAAP010000018.1, read as the reverse complement.
ATTCCCCACGCCATGCCGGGCATCGTCGCCGGCTCGATCATCGTCTTCATGCTGACGGTCGGCAATTTCGCGACGCCGGTCCTTCTTGGCGGCAAGAACGGCCTGTGGTTCACGGAACAGATCTACGCCCAGTTCATCACCCGGTTCAACTGGCCGCAGGGCTCGGCCTTTGGCATGCTCCTGCTGCTTCTCTCCTCCGCTATCGTCTGGGCGGGCATGCGCCTGACCGGCCAGAGCCTCGGCACCACCTTGAGGCAGGCCTGACATGAACCGTCCGTCCATTCTCTGGAAGCTCTACATCGCGGCGTTCTACCTGTTTCTCTTCGCGCCGCTCCTGGTCGTGGCGATCTTTGCCTTCAACGCCAGCCCGTTCCCGTCGCCGCCGTGGCGGGGCTTCACCCTTGCGTGGTTCACCGGCGACGGCTCGACCTTCGGCAAGCCCGGCGTGCTGATGGATCCGATCTGGCTCGACAGCATCGTCAACAGCCTGAAGGTGGCGGTGCCGGTGGCGCTCCTCGCCGTGCTCCTGGGCACGGTGAACGCATGGGTGCTGGAGCGCGCGGAGTTCCGCGGCAAGACGTTGCTCGCCATGATGATGCTCTGGCCGCTCGTCATCCCGGGTGTGGTACTCGGCATCTCGATCCTAGCCTTCTTCTCGCGCGTGGCGAACGGTCTCGAGGAATGGCTCCAGACCGATCTCGACTTCCTGCGGCCGGGGCTGCCCCTGGTGGTGCTCGGGCAGCTCTCGTTCATCCTGACGATCTCGACGCTGATCATCGCGGCGCGCCTGCGCAAGTTCGACCGCTCCCTGGAGGAGGCGGCGTTCGATCTCGGGGCCAGCCGCGTACGGGTGCTGCGCACCGTCACGGTGCCTTTCCTGCGGCCGGCCCTGATCGGCGCCGGGCTCGTGGCGCTTCTCATGTCGTTCGAGAACTTCAACACGACCCTGATGCTGGTGGGCTCCGACGCGCCGCTGCCGATCACCATGTACGGCCAGATGCGCGAAGGCGCCTCGCCGGCGATCAACGCCGTCAGCCTGTTCTTGATGCTGGCGGTCGGCGGGATCGCGAGCCTCTTCGCCCTCACGTCGAAGGCGCAGGCCTGAGGAAGACCTGAGGGGTCAGCGCCCCCAGGTGCGCTCCAGAACGTTGACCCAGTTCTCGTAGCAGATCTTGCGCACGGTCGCCTCGTCGTAGCCGTGCCGGCGCATGGCGTCGACGAGACGGGGCAGGCCGCGCACGTCGCCGATCTCGGCCGGGATCGTGGCGCCGTCGAAGTCCGAGCCGAGGCCGACGCCGTCGACGCCCACATGCTCGATCAGGTGGTCCATGTGGCGGATCATCTCCTCGAGCGGCGTGTCGTCGTTGCGCATGCCGTCGGGCCTGATGAACGAGGTGGCGAAGTTCACGCCCACCATGCCGCGGCTCTCGCGGATCGCCGCCAGCTGCTTGTCCGTGAGGTTGCGCGAATGCGGGCAGACCGCGTGCGCGTTCGAGTGGGTCGCGACCAGCGGCGCGTCCGACAGCCGGACCACGTCCCAGAAGCCCTTCTCGTTGAGGTGCGAGAGGTCGAGCATGATCTTGAGGCGGTTGCAGGCCTTGACCAGCTCGATCCCGCGATCGGTCAGGCCGGGGCCGGTGTCGGGCGAGGACGGATAGCGGAACGGGACGCCGTGGCCGAAGATGTTGGACCGGCTCCAGACCGGTCCGATGGAGCGCAGGCCGCTCTCGTAGAGCACGTCCAGCATGGCGAGGTCGGGGTCGATGCCCTCCGCGCCCTCGATGTGCAGGATGGCGGCCAGGATGCCGTTGTCGATGCAGTGGCGGATGTCGGCGGCACTGCGGCAGATCTTCACCTCGCCGTTCGAGGCGCGCTCGATCCGGATCAGCAGGGAGGCCATCTGCACGGTGACGCGCTGGCTCGGCCCGAGATCGAGCTGCGGCGGCAGCGGCACGTCGTATTGCGGGCGTGCCATCAGGGCGTCGACGTCGACGCCGCCTGTCGCGTCCGACGGCACGTAGACGGCGAAGAACCCGCCGACGAAGCCGCCTTCCTTCATGCGCGGCCAGTCGAGATGGCCGATGTTGTCGCCTTCCAGAAAGGCGCGCTCCGGCTCGGCCTTGCCGCGGACGAGGCGGAGGAGAACGTCGTTGTGGCCGTCGAAGACCGGCATCAGGGATGTGCGAGGCATGGTTTTATGTGACCGGGTTGGGGCGGATTGAAGAACTCAAACGGCGATGGAGGTCGGATCGGGCGCGGCGCGCGAATAGCCCTGGCTGGCCTGGATCAGCGACTGGGTGTAGCTGTTGGAGGCCTGACTGGTCCTCAGGGCGGCCGCACTCGTCTCCTCGATGGCCTCGCCATGGCGCATCACGAGCAGCCGCTCGCACAGATGCGCCACCACGGCAAGGTCGTGGCTCACCAGGATATAGGTCAGCCCCATCTTGCGCCGCAGCTCGTCGAGGAGGTTCAGGATCTCCGCCTGAACCGACGCGTCGAGCGCCGAGGTCGGCTCGTCGAGGAGCAGGACCTTCGGGCGCAGGATCAGCGCGCGTGCGATGGCGATGCGCTGCCGCTGTCCGCCGGAGAGCTGGTGCGGATAGCGGAAGCGGAACGAGGAGCCGAGCCCGACTTCGCGCAGGGCCTGGAGGATGCGGGCTTCCGCGTCCTTCTCGCCGTGGATGGCGAGAGGCTCGGACAGGATTCGGTCGACCGTATGGCGCGGGTGGAGCGACGCGTAGGGATCCTGGAACACCATCTGCACGGTACGGTAGAAGTCCTTGCCGCGAGGCGTCGTGACCTCCTTGCCATCGACGGAGACGCGCCCGTCGGAGATCGGCGCAAGGCCGCAGATGGCGCGCAGGACCGTAGACTTGCCGGAGCCGGATTCGCCCACGAGACCGTAGGATTCGCCCGCCGCGACGTGGAAGCTGACGTTCTTGACCGCTTCGACCCGGAGGCGGCCGGTTCCGAAGACGACGTGAAGATTTTGAATATCGAGCATCGGCTCTGTCACTGTGCCCAGGCAGGATCACGGTTCAGGGTGGGAAGCGGGCGGACGTCGTTCGCCAGCGTCGGCAGGCAGCTCATCAGCCCTTGCGTATAGGGGTGCTTGGCCTCCCGCAGATGCTTGGCCTCGAGCTCCTCGACCACGCGCCCGGCATACATCACGAGCACCCGGTCGCAGAACGACGAGACCAGCTTCAAGTCGTGCGAGATGAAGATGAGCCCCATGCCGCGCTCCGACACGAGCTCGTCCAGGATGCGCAGGATCTCCATGGAGACCGTCACGTCCAGCGCCGAGGTCGGCTCATCCGCGATGAGCAGGTCGGGCTCGGTCACGAGCATCATCGCGATCATGGCGCGCTGGCCCATGCCGCCCGAGACCTCGTGCGGGTAGAGCGCGAACACGCGGCCGGGATCGCGCATCTTCACGGCCTCCAGCATGGCGAGCGCCCGGTCGCGGGCCTCGCCCCGTCCGGCCTTCGCGTGCGCCTGGTAGGCCTCGATGATCTGCTCGCCGATGGTCATGACCGGGTTCAGCGAGTATTTCGGGTCCTGCATCACCATGCTGATGCGCCCGCCGCGCAAGGTGCGCAGGGTACGCTTCGAGGCGGTGAGGAGGTCGATGCCGTCGAAGGCCAGGCGCCCGGCCGTGACCTCGCCGGGCGGCGGGGTGAGCCCGAGGATCGCACGGCCGGTCTGCGACTTGCCGGAGCCGGATTCGCCCACGATGCCGAGGCGCTCGCGGCCGAGCTGGAAGGACACGCCCCGCACCGCCTCGACGGTGCCGGTGCGCAGGTGGAAGCGCACGCGCAGGTCTTCGACTTCGAGAAGCGGCTTCGTCATTTGGCAGCCTTCGGATCGAGGACGTCGCGCAGGCCGTCGCCCAGCAGGTTGAAGCCGAGGCTCACCACGAAGATGGCCAGGCCCGGCATGGCGGCGACCCACCATTGGTCGATGAGGTAGTTGCGGCCCGTCGCCACCATGGCGCCCCATTCGGGCATGGGGGGCTGCGCGCCGAGGCCGAGGAAGCCGAGGCCGGCGGCGGTCAGGATGATGCCCGCCATGTCCAGCGTCACGCGGACGATGAGTGACGAGATGCACAGGGGCACCACGTGGCCGAGGATGATCCGCGGCGTGGAGGCGCCCTGGAGCTTCACGGCCGCGATGAAGTCGCTGTTGCGGATCGTGAGCGTCTCGGCGCGCGCGATGCGGGCGTAGGGCGGCCACGAGGTGATCGCGATCGCGATGATGGCGTTCTCGATGCCCGGACCCAACGCCGCCACGAAGGCGAGCGCGAGGATCAGGCGCGGGAAGGCCAGGAAGATGTCGGTGATGCGCATCAGCACCGTATCGACCCAGCCGCCGAGATACCCGGAGACCGTGCCGACCAGCAGGCCGATGGGCGTGGCGATCAGCGCCACGAGCACGACGACGAACAGGGTGATGCGCGAGCCGTAGACCACGCGCGAGAAGATGTCCCGCGCCTGGTCGTCTGTGCCGAACCAGTAGGTCTCGCTCGGCGGCAGCAGGCGTTGCGTGCGCAGGTCGCCGCCGGCGATCGGCGAGTAGGGCGCGATCACGTCGGCGAAGATCGCCACGAGGATCAGCAGGACGACGACGCCGAGGCCGACCACGGCGAGCGGATTCCTGCTGAAGGCGCGCCAGCCGAGATAGAAGCGGCCGAGCCGCGCCTGCGAGCGCGAGCCGGGCTCCGGCGAGAGCAGCCATGCGCGCAGGCCGGAGGGTTGGGGAAGGGGAGGGGCGCCGGCCATCAGCGTGTCCTCGGATCGAGAAGGCGGTAGAGCAGGTCGGACACGAGATTGAGCAGCACGAAGACTGCGCCGATCACGAGGGTGCCGCCGAGCACCGCGTTCATGTCCGCGTTCTGGAGCGAATTGGTGATGTACTGGCCGAGTCCCGGCCAGGCGAAGACCGTCTCGGTCAGCACGGAGCCTTCGAGCAGGTTCGCGTAAGAGAGGGCGATCACCGTCACGAGCGGCACGGCCGCGTTGCGCAGGGCGTGTCGCCAGATCACGCGCATTTCGGACAGGCCCTTCACACGCGCGGCGATCACGTATTCCTGCGCGAGCTCGTTGAGCATGAAGGAGCGCGTCATGCGGCTGATATAGGCGAGCGAGAAATAGCCCAGCAGGCAGGCCGGCAGGATGACGTGCGAGACCGCGTCCCAGAACGCGTCCCACTGGCCCTGCATGGCCGTGTCGAGGAGCACGATGCCCGTGACGGGGGTGTAGAGATAGGAATAGGTCACGTCGATGCGCCCGGGGCCTGCGACCCAGCCGAGCTTGGCGTAGAACAGCAGGAGGCCCATCAGCCCGAGCCAGAAGATCGGTACGGAATAGCCGACGAGGCCGACGAGGCGGACGAACTGGTCGAGAAGGCTGCCGCGCTTCACGGCGGCGAGGACGCCGAGCGGGATGCCGAAGAGCGTGCCGATGAGCGTGCCGAGGGTGGCGAGCTCCAGCGTCGCGGGAAACACGTTGGCGATGTCCGTCAGCACCGGGTTCGTGGTGAGGACCGAATTGCCGAAATCGCCGGTCACGGCCTTCTTCACGTAGATCACGAACTGTTCGGCCAGCGGTCTGTCGAGGCCGAGTTCGGCGCGCGCCCGCTCGTAGACCTGGGGCGGGGCGCGGTCGCCCACGATGGCGATCACCGGATCGATCGGAACGACCCGGCCGATGAAGAAGGTCACGGCGGCAAGACCCAGGAGGGTCGTCATCAGGACGATGACGAACTGCGCCGTACTCTTAAGGAAGGAGCGGAGGGCAATGACGTGCCCTCCGCCCCGGTTCATGACTGCAGATGCCATTGAATCGTCAGTTCTTCTTCGCCTTGGAGGAGTCGTTGTCGCTGAAGGACGGGCCGAGGACGAAGTCCTTCACGTTCTTGCGCACGGCCGCGACTTCCGTCTGCTGCAGGAAGATCACGAACGGGCCGTCGTCGAGGACCGCCTTCTGGAGCTCCTTGTACATCTGCGCGCGCTTCTCCGCATCACGCTCCATGACGGCGGCGCGGGTCTTCGCGGTCAGCGGGCCCGGATCCCACGCGTTGCGCCATGCCAGGGGCTTGGCCTTCGCGTTGTCCGAGTTGTCGTCGTTCGCCGCGAAGGTGTCGGCATTGGAGTTCGGGTCCTGATAGTCCGAGCCCCAGTTGCCGATGTAGATGTCGTGCTGGCGGGCGCGGTACTTGGTGAGGGCCTGCTTCGAGTCCATCGGCAGGATCTCGAGCTTGATGCCGGCCTGCGCGAAGGTCGACTGCATCGCCTGGGCGATGCCGGTGATATCGGACGTCGAGCGGGTGTCCATCGTCACCGTGAAGCCGTCCTTCAGGCCGGCCTGGGCGAGGAGCTCCTTCGCCTTGGCGACGTCGAGCTTGTAGGGATTGTCCGTCTCGGCGCCGAGGAAGCCCTTGGGCAGGAAGTTCTGGTGAACGTCGCCCTTGTACTTCATGATCGTGTCGGCGATGGCCGCGTAGTCGACGAGGTACTTCAGGGCCTTGCGGACCTCGGGCTTCGCCAGGTTCGGGTTCTTCTGGTTCAAGCCCAGATAATAGACCGTTCCCTTCGGGGCGCTCTGGATCTGAATGTCCGGGTTCTTGGAGACGGCGGCGATCTCCTCCGGGTTCAGGTTGCGGGCCACGTCGATGTCGCCCTTCTCGAGCAGCAGGCGCTGGCTGGCAGTTTCCTTGATGTGGCGGAAGATCACGCGGGCGAGCGGGGTCTTCTGCTCGTAGTTCGGGTTGCGCTCGAGGACGAGTACCTCGTTCGCCTTCCAGTCGCGCATGATATACGGGCCGGAGCCGGCATACTTGGTCTTCAGCCAGTTATAGCCCCAGTCGCCGTCCTTCTCGTTCTGCACGAGCAGCTTCTTGTCGACGATCGACGCGACGGAGTTGCCGAGGCAGTAGAGGACCAGGGTCGGCGCGTAGGGCTTGTCGACCTCGAAGGTCATCTCCAGCGGGCCGGTCTGCTTGACCTTGTCCTTCACGTTGTCCTTCGTCAGGCCGAACTGGCCGAGGATGAAGGCCGGGGACTTGTCGAGCGCCACGGCGCGGTGGATCGAATACACCACGTCTTCCGCGGTGATCGGGTTGCCGGACGCGAACTTCTTGTTCGGGCGGATCTTGAACGTGTAGGTCTTTCCGTCGTCCGACACGGTCCAGGACTCGGCGACCTGTCCGGAGATCTTGGACACGTCCTTGATGTCGTACTGGATCAGGCGCTCGTAGGTGTTGCCGATGATCTCGGAGGCGCTGAACTCGAACACCTCGGCCGGATCGAGCGAGATGATGTCGTCGCTCTGCCAGGCCTGGACGAGGGTGTCCGGCGGCGTCGCGGCCTGAACGGCGGCGAAGGAGGTCGCCATGGTGGCGACCATGGCGGCGGATAGGAGGAATTTCGGAAGTCGCTTCATTGGCCAGTTCCCTTGCGGCGCTGAAGATGCGCCGACTGTGCATCGGTAAGAATGCAGATCGCACAGGCTCTGTCGAGTCTATCAACTGGTTTTAAACTGGCAAACCTTTTGCAGCATGATTAAACCGCGAGCAGCGCCGATGCCGCTTGGCCTCCCGGGCTTCCTGTGGCAAAGGCTCCTGGGCCCCGAAGCTGGATGAAACAACGTGTCTGACGAAGCCAAGAAACCCGCCGCCAACACCATGTGGGGAGGACGTTTCTCCTCGTCCCCGAGCGCCCTGATGGAGGCGATCAACGCCTCGATCGACTTCGACAGGCGCCTGGCCTCGCAGGACATCCAGGGCTCCATCGCGCACAGCGCCATGCTGGCGAAGCAGGGCATTATCGCCGACAGCGACCGCGACGCTATCCATGCGGGATTGCAGCGGGTGCTGGCCGAGATCGAGTCCGGCAGCTTCACCTTCTCGACCGCGCTGGAAGACATTCACATGAACGTGGAGAGCCGGCTGCGCGAGATCGTCGGCGATCCGGCGGCGCGCCTGCACACGGCCCGCAGCCGCAACGACCAGGTCGCCACCGACGCGCGCCTCTGGGTGCGCGAGGCGCACGACCGGACCGACGAGCAGCTCACCCATCTCATCAAGGCCCTCCTCGACAAGGCGGAACAGCATGCCGCCACAGTCATGCCGGGCTTCACCCATCTCCAGAGCGCCCAGCCGGTGACCTTCGGGCACCACCTCATGGCCTATGTGGAGATGTTCGGGCGCGACCGCGGCCGCATCCGCGATTCCCGCCGGCGGCTGAACGAGTGCCCGCTCGGCGCCGGTGCGCTCGCCGGGACATCGTTCCCGATCGACCGGCACATGACCGCGAAGGCCCTCGGCTTCGACGGCCCGACCCGGAATTCGCTCGACAGCGTATCGGACCGGGACAGCCTGCTGGAGTTCATGGCCGCCGCCTCGATCTGCGCCGTGCACCTGTCGCGCCTGGCGGAAGAGATCATCGTGTGGATGTCGGCGCCCTTCGGCTTCGTGCGGCTGCCCGACCGCTGGACCACCGGGTCCAGCATGATGCCGCAGAAGCGCAATCCCGACGCGGCGGAGCTGGTGCGCGGCAAGACCGGACGCGTGATCGGCTCCCTGGTGTCCCTCCTCACCGTCATGAAGGGCCTGCCGCTGGCCTATTCCAAGGACATGCAGGAGGACAAGGAGCAGCTCTTCGACGCGGCGGACACGATCGAGATCGTGCTCGCGGCCACGACCGGCATGATCCAGGACCTGGAGCCGGTGCCGGAGCGCATGGCGGCAGTGGCAGGGGCCGGGTTCTCCACCGCGACGGATCTTGCCGACTGGCTGGTGCGCAGCCTCGGCATCCCGTTCCGCGACGCCCACCACGTCACGGGCCGGATCGTGTCCGAGGCCGAGCGGCGCGGCTGCAGCCTCGAGGAACTGCCCCTCGACGCCATGCAGGCGGTCGAGCCGCGCATCCACCAGAGCATCTACGACGTGCTCGGCGTCGAGAACTCGGTCCGGTCCCGGACGAGCTTCGGCGGCACCTCGCCCGTCCGGGTGGCGGAGCAGGTCGCCTGGTGGAAGACTCAGGTCTGACGCCCAGACCCTCGGAAACCCAATCTTAGCCATAACGTCCGGGCGGCCTGGCGGCGGCCCGGGCGCGGGTCTTGATCGCCCCGGCGGGCATCTCCATATTGCTGACAGCGGGCCTGTCATGGTCGCTTGAGTGCCGTGAGAAGCGGGCTCAAAAACCAACCGAAGTGCCTCTAACCTTGGGCTTCGAATATGTCGCGTCAGTCGCCCTTCGGGCATCCGTTTCTGTTAGGCTTCGATGAGATCGAGCAGGCTCTCGACCGCGTCGCGAAGGCAGCCGGGGATGGGTACCCACCCTACAACATCGAGCGTCTGGCCCGCACCGAGAGCGCCCCTGAGCGCCTCCGGATCACCCTGGCGGTCGCGGGTTTCACCCGGGAACAGCTCGAAGTGACCCTGGAGGAGAACCAGCTCGTCATCCGGGGTCGGCAAACCGACGACAAGGCAAGGCACTTCCTGCACCGCGGCATCGCCGCCCGTCAGTTCCAGCGCGCCTTCCTGCTCGTCGATGGCATGGAGGTTCTCGGGGCCGACCTGTCCAACGGGCTGCTGTCGATCGATCTGGCCCGGCCCGAGCCGGAGCGGATCATCCGAAAGATCGACATCATCAGCCAGGACAAGGCGTGACGGCGCCCGAAAAAGGATGAGGACCATGAACCACAACACCAAGATCCACCCCGACATTCCCCTGAACGTGGCGGAGCTCGCCACCCTGGGCGAAGGCCAGATGGCCTATGTGAAGCCCCTGCAGTCGGACGACGTGGCCAAGCTCTTCCCCCAGGCCCCGAAGATCCAGCCAGGCCTGCAGCTCTTCGCCCTCCTGTCTGCCAGCGGCGAGCCGATCGTCCTGACCGACAGCCGCGATGCCGCCGTCGCCAATGCCTGGGCGCACGATCTCGAGACGGTGAGCCTCCATTAAGGCTCACCGCCAGATCCGCTACGCGATCGCCTCGATCGCCCCGATCAGGCGTTCCAGATCCTCGGGCCGGGACAGGCGGTGATCGCCGTCCTTGATCAGCGTCAGCGAGACGCTGTCTCCCGGCAGATGCTCGACAAGTTCCAGGGCGTGCTGCCAAGGCACGTCGGGATCCTCCATCCCCTGCAGAACGTGAACGGGGCAGCCGGTCTGGATCGGCGCGCCGAGGAGAAGATGGTTCCGGCCGTCCTCGATCAGGCCCTTGGTGATCGGGTAGGGATCGTCGGGCGAATAGGCCGAGGGTCGATAATAGACCCCGGTCTCTGCCACGGCCCGCTTGATATCCTCCGGGAACCGCTCCCACATCAGCCGTTCGGTCATGTCCACGGCCGGCGCGATCAGCACGATGCCGATGGGGGCCAGGTCCGGCCGGGTCTCGTGGAGGCTCCGGGCCGCCAGAAGGGCGATCCAGCCGCCCATCGAGGAGCCGACGAGGATCGGACGCTCGCTCAGGTAATGGGCGAGCACCGAGAGGGTCTCCTCCAGCCAGCGCGAGATCGTCCCGGCTTCGAAGTCCCCGACGGACTGGCCATGGCCGCTATAGTCGAAGCGCAGGAGCGCGCGGCCCGTCCGCGCCGCCCAGGCATCGAGATATTCGCCCTTGGTCGATTGCATGTCGGACTTGAAGCCGCCGAGCCACACGACGGGCGGGCCCTTGCCGTCCCGGACCAGCACAGCAATCTGACGCGCCTCGGCCCCCTGGCCGACGTTATGACTTTGCGGCATGGTTAACCTGTCCTCAACTGCTTTGACGCAACGCTTTGCGCATGATTCTCCCGAAAAGGCACCTGCATCTGTGAGTTTTTCAACGCGACCCGGCGGAGGGATGGCCTTTCCGACCTCCCAGTTTCATCCGCTGGCGGGGCGGACGATCCTCCAGATCATTCCCGAGCTCGAGGCCGGCGGCGCCGAGCGCACCACCGTGGACATCGCCGAGGGGCTCGCCCATGCGGGTGCCCGGGCGCTCGTGGCCACGGAGGGCGGCCGCCTCGTCGGCGAGCTTCAGGCCAAGGGCGGCGTCTGGATCCCGTTCCGGGCCGCCACCAAGAACCCGTTCTCCATGCTGGTCAACGTGCGGCGCCTGGCGCGGATCTGCTACAACGAGCGCGTGGCGCTGATCCATGCCCGCTCGCGGGCGCCGGCCTGGGTGGCTCTCGGGGCGGCACGCTCGCTCAACATTCCGTTCGTGACCACCTATCACGGCAGCTATGCCGGCCGTTCCTCCGTGAAGGTGCTCTACAATTCCGTCATGGCGCGGGGCGACGCGGTCATCGCCAATTCGCATTACACGGGCGAGCTGATCCGCTCGCTCTACCCGCAGGCGGCGGAGAAGATCACGGTCATCCACCGCGGAACGGACTTCTCCACCTTCTCGCCGATGGCGGTCGCGCCGGAGCGGGTCGAGAACCTGCGCAAGGCCTGGAACGTGGCGCCCCATGAGCGGGTGGTGCTGCTGGCGGCACGCCTGACCGGCTGGAAGGGCCAGAAGGTGCTGATCGAGGCCGCCGCCAAGCTGCGCGACGCAGGCGTGCGGGACGTGGCCTACATCCTGGCCGGGGACCCGCAGGGGCGCGATTCCTACGTGAAGGAGCTCGACGGCCTCATCGAGGCGCGCAAGCTCACCGGCATCGTCCGCCGGGTCGGTCACTGCACCGACATGCCGGCGGCCTTCCTGGCGGCGTCGGTCGTGACCGTGCCGTCGACGGAGCCCGAGGCCTTCGGCCGCTCCGCCGTGGAGGCTCAGGCCATGGGCACGCCGGTGGTGGTGTCCGATCTTGGGGCCGTGCCGGAGACGGTGCTGTCCCCGCCGGCGGTCCAGCCGCATGCGCGGACGGGCTGGCGGATCCCGCCCTCCGATCCGGACGCGCTCGCCGATGCGCTCGGGGCCGCCCTGGGACTCGGCGCCAGCGCCCGAATCGCCATGGGCGTGCGGGCGAGGGAGCACGTGGAGCGCCATTTTTCGCTGGAGCGCATGGTCGAGAGCACTCTTGAGGTGTATTCCGACCTGCTGGAAGGGCGTTTCCCGCGCAGAACGAGTTGACTTCCCGCGCATTTGCGCGAAATGTCAGATTATCCGTGGCAAAAAGTCGAGCCGTCAGCTGACCCCATTCCGGGGCCGCCGCCCCCGACTGAGCCCTTGAAACAGGAGATACGAGCCATTCGCCGACCAATGAGAGCTATGCCGGTGCCGCAGAAGGACGGGCCGCGCGCCAACCGAGACATTCGCGGCGTCCGCGAAGTGCAGCTGATCGATGAATCCGGCCAGAATAAGGGTGTGATGCCCTTCCTTGACGCGTTGCGCCTGGCCGAGGAATCAGGGCTGGATCTGGTCGAGATCGCTCCGAACTCGGCTCCGCCGGTCTGCAAGATCCTCGATTACGGCAAGTACCGCTTCCTGGAGCAGAAGAAGGCCGCCGAGGCGCGCAAGAAGCAGAAGACCGTCGAGGTGAAGGAGGTCAAGCTCCGTCCAGGCATCGATGACCACGACTACGACGTCAAGATGCGCGCCATGAAGGGCTTCTTCGAGGAAGGCAACAAGGTCAAGATCACCCTGCGCTTCCGCGGCCGCGAGATGGCGCACCAGGATCTCGGCCTGAAGGTCCTGGACCGGGTCAAGTCCGACGTGGGCGATCTGGCCAAGGTCGAGCAGGAGCCGAACTTCGAGGGTCGTCAGGTCGTCATGGTCCTGGCGCCGCGCTAAAAGGTTGCCGGCAAGGCGAAATTCTTGGCCGTCGGGCAACCGGCGGCCATTGATTTTCGGGCGGCCTTCTGCCATAAGCCGCCCTTCATCGAACCGCCCGGCTGATTAAGGGCTGCCGTGGCGGTTTGTTTTGCTCATGCAGCAATGAAAAGGCCAAAAGGCGGTTTCGCCGCCCTGAGGCCTGACCCAAGGAGAGCAAAATGCCCAAGCTGAAGACGAAGTCGGGCGCGAAAAAGCGCTTCAAGATCACTGGCACCGGCAAGGTTGTTTACGCCCAGTCCGGCAAGCGCCACGGGATGATCAAGCGGACCAACAAGCAGATCCGCAACCTGCGCGGCACCACGACCATGTTCGAGGGCGACGCGTACAACGTGAAGAAGTACTTCCTGCCGAACGGCTAAGGCGGTCTCTTACATCCCGAGATTTTGAAGGAGTTTTTTAAATGGCCCGCGTCAAACGGGGCGTTACCGCCCACGCCAAGCACAAGAAGGTTCTGAAGGCCGCCAAGGGTTTCTACGGCCGCCGCAAGAACACCATCCGCATCGCCAAGCAGGCGGTCGAGAAGAGCATGCAGTATGCTTATCGCGACCGTAAGAACAAGAAGCGCGCCTTCCGCGCTCTGTGGATCCAGCGTCTCAACGCTGCCGTCCGCCTGCACGGCCTGACCTATTCCCGATTTATCGACGGTCTCGGCAAGGCTGGGATCGAGGTCGATCGCAAGGTCCTGTCCGAAATGGCCATCCATGAGCCGGCTGCTTTCGCCGCTTACGTGGAGCGCGCCAAGGCTTCCCTGCCGCAGCAGGCCGCCTAAAGGACAGACTAAGCTTCCGGTGCGGCTGATCGTTCAGCCGCGCCGCCTTATGCCCCCTTCTCCGAGACCATCCGCGCTGACGGCTTAACAGGCTGTCGGTTGCCACTCCGCGGCTCGGAAGACTTGACGGTTCCCGCGCCGCGCCTCACTCAAGCGCTTGCATCTGGCAAGGGACCGATGACTGACCTCAACCAACTCGAACGTGACCTGCTGATCCAGGTCGAAGCCGCCGGCGACGAAGCGGCTCTCGAAACCGTGCGCGTGTCGGCGCTCGGCAAGAAGGGCTCCGTCTCCGAACTGCTCAAGACCCTCGGCGCCATGACGCCGGAGGAGCGCAAGGAGCGCGGCCCGCTCATCAACGGCCTGCGCGACAAGGTGCAGGGCGCCATCGCGGCCCGCAAGGAGACGCTCGCCGAGGCCGCTCTCGAGGCGCGGCTTTCCGCCGAGCGCATCGACGTGACGCTTCCCGTCCCGGAGGCGCCGGAGACCCGCGGGCGCATCCACCCGATCAGCCAGGTGATCGAGGAGCTCACGGCGATCTTCGCCGACATGGGCTTCTCCGTGGCCGAGGGGCCGGACATCGAGACCGACTACCTCAACTTCACGGCCCTGAACTTCCCCGAGGGCCATCCGGCCCGCGAGATGCACGACACCTTCTTCCTCGCTCCCGACGAGAAGGGCGCGCGCAAGGTGCTGCGCACGCACACCTCGCCGGTGCAGATCCGCACGATGACCTCGAAGGCGCCGCCGATCCGCGTGATCATCCCGGGCCGCACCTATCGTCACGACTCGGACCAGACCCACACGCCGATGTTCCATCAGGTCGAGGGCCTCGTCATCGACAAACAGGCGAACATTGCGCACCTGAAGTGGATCCTGGAGGAGTTCTGCAAGGCCTTCTTCGAGGTCGACCAGGTGAAGATGAGGTTCCGCCCATCCTTCTTCCCCTTCACGGAGCCGTCCGCGGAGGTCGACATTCAGTGCTCGCGGAAAGGCGGCGAGATCCGCTTCGGCGAAGGCACGGACTGGCTCGAGATCCTCGGCTGCGGCATGGTCCACCCGAACGTTCTGAGGAACTGCGGCCTCGACCCCGATGAGTACCAGGGCTTCGCCTGGGGTATGGGGATCGACCGCATCGCCATGCTCAAATACGGCATGCCGGATCTGCGTCCCTTCTTCGAGGCCGATGTGCGCTGGCTGAACCATTACGGCTTCCGCCCGCTCGACATTCCCAGCCTCGTCGGCGGCCTGACGGCGTAAGAGGAGAGCAATCATGAAATTCACCCTCTCCTGGCTCAAGGATCACCTGGAGACCACCGCGTCCCTCGACGAGATCGTCGAGACGCTGACCCGCATCGGCCTCGAGGTCGAGGGCGTGGAGGACAAGGCGAAGACGCTGGCGCCCTACAAGGTCGCCTACGTGATCTCCGCCGAGCAGCACCCGAACGCCGATCGCCTGCGCGTCTGCATGGTCGATACGGGCGAGGGCGCGCCCATCCAGGTCGTCTGCGGCGCGCCGAACGCCCGCACCGGCATGAAGAGCGTCTTCGCGCCTCCCGGCACCTACATACCGGGCAAGAACATCACGTTGGGCGTCGGCACCATCCGCGGCGTCGAGAGCGCCGGCATGCTGTGCTCGGCGGCGGAGCTCGAGATCTCGGACGATCATGACGGCATCATCGACCTTCCGGCCGATGCGCCGGTAGGCGTTCCTTACGCGGCCTATGAGGGCCTCGACGACCCGGTGATCGAGATCAACCTCACGCCGAACCGCCCCGACTGCACGTCGATCCACGGCATCGCCCGCGATCTCGCGGCGGCCGGCCTCGGAACGCTCAAGGGCGACGCGGTGCCGTCCGTCGCGGGCAAGGGCGCATGCCCGGTCTCGGTGACGCTCGATTTCGCGCCGGGCGACGAGAAGCTCTGCCCGGCCTTCGCGCTGCGCCTCGTGCGCGGCGTGAAGAACGGCCCGTCGCCGGAGTGGATGCAGCGCCGCCTGCTCTCCATCGGTCTGCGCCCCATCAACGCCCTCGTCGACATCACCAACTACATGACCTTCGACCGGGGCCGTCCGCTCCACGTCTTCGACGCCGCGAAGGTGAAGGGCAACCTCACCGTCCGCCGCGCCAGGGACGGCGAGGAGGTGCTGGCTCTCGACGGGCGCACCTACAAGCTCGACCCGGGCAACGTGGTGATCGCCGACGAGAGCGGCGTCGAGTCCATCGCCGGCATCATGGGCGGCGAGCATTCGGGCTGCGACGAGGGAACGACCGACGTGCTGATCGAGTCGGCCCTCTGGGACCCGCTCAACATCGCGCAGTCGGGCCGCCGCTTAGGGATCATCACCGACGCGCGCTACCGCTTCGAGCGCGGCGTCGACCCGGCCTTCACGGTGCCGGGGCTCGATTTCGCGACCAAGCTCGTCATCGATCTGTGCGGCGGCGAGCCGAGCGAGGCCGTGGTCGCCGGCAAGGTTCCGGACAACCGGCTCGTGGTGGAGTTCCCCTGGTCCGAGGTTCCGCGCCTGTCGGGCCTCGACGTGAAGCCCGCCGAATCCGAAGCGATCCTCAGGAAGCTTGGGTTCGAGGTCGAGGGCTCCGGCGAGCGAGTCAGCGTCACGGCGCCGTCCTGGCGCCCCGACATCGACGGCAAGGCGGACCTCGTCGAGGAGGTCATCCGCATCGCCGGCGTCGACCGCATCGAGCCGCAGCCCCTGCCGCGCATCGAGGCGACGGTCGCCAAGCCGATCCTGACCCTGATCCAGAAGCGCACCCGGCTCGCCCGGCGCTCGCTGGCCGTGCGCGGGCTGGTCGAGGCCGTGACCTGGTCCTTTATCGCGAAAAGCGAGGCGGAGCTGTTCGGCGGCGGCGACGCGCGCCTGGCGCTCGCCAACCCGATCGCGTCGGACCTCTCCGACATGCGTCCGAGCCTGTTGCCGGGCCTGCTCAAGGCCGCGCAGCGCAATGCCGACCGCGGCTTCGGCGACGTGGCCCTGTTCGAGGTCGGCCAGACCTTCGCGTCGGACGAGCCCGAGGGCCAGAGCATCAAGGCGGCGGCCGTGCGCCGCGGCATGGCGCGGGCCGAGGGGGTCGGACGGCACTGGGACGGCGGCGGTGAGACCGTTGACGCCTTTGACGCCAAGGCGGACGTCATGGCGCTTCTCGGAACCCTCGGCATCCCGGCCGGCGGCCTCCAGGTCGTGCCCGGCGGGCCGGCCTGGTTCCATCCGGGCCGCTCGGCCACCCTGCAGTTCGGCCCGAAGAACGTGGTCGGGGCGTTCGGCGAGATCCACCCGAAGGTGCTGAAGGCCCTCGACCTCAAGGGGCCGCTCGTGGCGTTCGAGCTGAACCTCGACGCGCTTCCGCCCCCGAAGGCGAAGCCCACCAAGATGAAGCCGAAGCTGGCGCTGTCCGACTTCCAGCCCATCACCCGCGACTTCGCCTTCGTGGTGGGGCGCCAGGTGGCGGCCGGCGACATCGTCAAGGCGGCGCAAGCGGCCGAGCGTCAGCTCGTCGTCGGGGTCGACGTGTTCGACGTCTATGAGGGCACCGGCATCGACCCGGACAAGAAGTCCGTCGCGATCGCCGTCACGCTCCAGCCGACCGAGAAGACCCTGACCGACACCGAGATCGAAGCCGTCTCGGCCAAGATCGTCGGCGAGGTGTCGAAGAAGACTGGCGCGGTGCTGCGCGGGTGAGCCCTCACAGTCATTCCGGGGCCGCGCAGCGGAACCCGGGATCGCCTTCAGAATAGGGCACTTTACTCGTCCCACGGTCCCGGATCGCGGTTATGCCGCGTCCGGGACGACGCTGGTAGAGTGCCGCTCAGCGGATTGCCCTCGTCCCACCCGTAACGCACCGTGTCGAAGCGCATCGCGCGGGCATCCACCATCAGAAGCCGGCCGACGAGGCTCTCGCCGAAGCGGACGATCTCCCGCACCACCTCCATGGCCATCAGGCTGCCCATGACGCCCGCGAGCGCCCCCAGGACGCCGGCCTCCGCGCAGGTCGGGATGGCGCCGGGCGGGGGCGGGGAGGGGAAAAGGCACCGATAGGTCGGGTTCGGCCGTCCGTCTGCTCCGGTCTCGTGCGCCCGGATCGTCGTGAGGGAGCCGTCGAACTGGCCGAGGGCCGCCGTGACCAGGGGCTTCCTTTCGAAGAAGCAGGCGTCCGAGACCGCATAGCGGGTGTCGAAGTTGTCCGATCCGTCCGCCACGAGGTCGTAGGCGCGAACCAGCTCCCGGGCGTTCCCGACGGTGATCCGCAGGGCATGGGGCTCGACCGTCACATGCGGGTTGAGCCGCCGCACCGCATCGGCGGCGCTGTCCGTCTTCGGGCGGCCCAAGTCGTCGACTCCGTGGATTACCTGCCGCTGCAGGTTCGACAGGGAGACCGCGTCGTCGTCCACGATGCCGATGGTGCCGATCCCGGCCGCGGCGAGGTACTGGATGAGCGGCGCGCCGAGCCCGCCGGCGCCGATCACGAGTACGCGAGCCGCCTTGAGTTTGAGCTGTCCCGGCCCTCCGATATCACGGAGAACCAGGTGGCGGGCGTAGCGGTCGATCTCGTCGGAGCTCAGGGTCATGTTCCGACCTTATCGACATGCTCCACGCTATCAACCATTCTGGGTGGAAATGGCGCGATCGGCTTGACAGGGCGCTTGGCGTCGTGGCCCATCCCGTGCCATCGTCTGAGCGCAACCGGGTAACAAAGCCCGCGCCAAACAGGGAACTTTGCCGATGACAGTCACCAAGTTCGGTCTCGCACTCGCAGGTCTTGCCTTTTCCGCTACGGCAGCCTTTGCGCAGCAGGCCGCGTTCAAGCCCGCCGTCGTCTACGATCTGGGCGGAAAGTTCGACAAGTCCTTCAACGAGGGCGTCCACACGGGCGCCGAGAAGTACAAGAAGGACACCGGGACCGATTACCGTGACTTCGAGCCGCAGAACGACGCGCAGCGCGAGCAGGCCCTGCGCCGCTTCGCCCGCGACGGCTTCTCGCCGATCGTGGCGGTCGGCTTCAGCCAGGAATCGGCCCTGAAGAAGGTGGCCGACGAGTTCCCGAAGACCCAGTTCGCCATCATTGACGCGGTGGTCGAGAAGCCGAACGTGCAGTCCATCGTGTTCAAGGAGCACGAGGGCTCGTTCCTGGTCGGCCTGCTGGCGGCTCAGGCCTCGAAGACCGGCAAGGTTGGCTTCGTCGGCGGCATGGACATCCCGCTCATCCGCAAGTTCGCCTGCGGCTACGTCCAGGGCGTGAAGTACGCCAAGAAGGACGCTGAGGTGTTCCAGAACATGACCGGCACCACGGGCGCTGCCTGGAACGATCCGGTGAAGGGCGGCGAGCTCGCCAAGAGCCAGATCGACCGCGGCGCCGACGTGATCTACCACGCGGCCGGCGGCACGGGCGTAGGCGTCCTGCGCGCGGCGGCCGACGCCGGCAAGCTCGGGATCGGCGTCGACTCCAACCAGAACAACCTGCATCCCGGCAAGGTGCTGACCTCGATGGTCAAGCGCGTGGACGTGGCCACCTACAACGCCTTCGACCAGGCCAAGAAGGGCACCTTCAAGGCCGGCGTCTCCGTGCTCGGCCTCGCCGAGGACGGCGTGGCCTGGGCGCTCGACGACAACAACAAGTCGCTCGTCACCGCCGACATGAAGGCCGCCGCCGACAAGGCCGCCGCCGACATCAAGTCGGGCGCCATCAAGGTGCACGACTACATGT
>JAFAAP010000197.1 GCA_023426505.1 Pseudomonadota bacterium | reverse complement strand
CTGAAGGTGATGTCCAAGATGGGCATCTCCACCTACCAGTCCTATTGCGGCGCGCAGATCTTCGACGCGGTCGGCCTACGCTCCGACTTCGTGAACCGGGACTTCTTCGGCACGGCGACCACCATCGAGGGCATCGGCATGGACGAGGTCTCGGAAGAGACCGTGCGCCGCCACCGCGACGCCTTCGGCGACGCGCCGGTCTACCGTGACGCCCTCGACGTCGGCGGCGAATACGCCTACCGCACGCGCGGCGAGGTCCATGCCTGGAATCCCGACACGGTTGCGACCCTGCAGCATGCGGTGCGCCTCAACGCGCAGGACCGCTACCGAGAGTATGCGCGCCTCGTGAACGAGCAGGAGCACGAGCTCAAGACCATTCGCGGCATGTTCCGCATCAAGATGGCCGAGGAAGCCGACCGCGCGCCCGTCTCCCTCGACGAGGTCGAGCCGGCAGCTGAGATCGTGCGGCGCTTCTCGACGGGCGCCATGTCGTTCGGGTCGATCTCGAAGGAGGCGCACGAGACGCTTGCGCTCGCCATGAACGCCATCGGCGGCAAGTCCAACACCGGCGAAGGCGGCGAGGAGCCGGAGCGTTTCCGTCAGCTGCCCGACGGGCGCTCGAAGCGCTCCGCCATCAAGCAGGTGGCCTCCGGCCGCTTCGGCGTGACGACGGAATACCTCGTCAATGCGGACATGATGCAGATCAAGATCGCGCAGGGCGCCAAGCCCGGCGAGGGCGGGCAGCTGCCCGGCCACAAGGTCGATGCGAAGATCGCCCGCGTGCGCCACTCGACGCCCGGCGTCGGCCTGATCTCGCCGCCGCCGCACCACGACATCTACTCGATCGAGGACCTGGCGCAGCTCGTCTTCGACCTGAAGAACGTGAACCCGTCGGCGGACGTGTCGGTGAAGCTCGTGTCGGAAGTGGGCGTCGGCACCGTGGCGGCGGGTGTCGCCAAGGCGCGTGCGGATCACATCACGATCTCGGGCTTCGAGGGCGGCACCGGCGCCTCGCCGCTGACCTCGCTCAAGCATGCCGGCTCCCCGTGGGAGATCGGCCTTGCGGAGACGCAGCAGACTCTCGTGCTGAACCGCCTGCGCGGCCGCGTGGCCCTTCAGGCGGACGGCGGCCTGCGCACGGGGCGGGACGTGGTGATCGCTGCGCTGCTCGGCGCCGACGAATACGGCTTCTCGACCGCGCCCCTGATCGCCGCCGGCTGCATCATGATGCGCAAGTGCCATCTCAACACCTGCCCGGTGGGCGTCGCCACGCAGGACCCTGTTCTGCGCAAGCGCTTCAAGGGGCTGCCCGAGCACGTCATCAACTACTTCTTCTTCGTCGCCGAGGAAGTGCGCGAGATGATGGCCGCCATGGGCTTCAGGACCATCGACGAGATGATCGGCCGCTCCGAACTCCTCGACAAGAACGGCGCCATCGATCACTGGAAGGCGAAGGGCCTCGACTTCACCCGCATCTTCCACAAGCCCGAAGTCGGGCCGGACGTCCCGGTCCGCCACGTTGAGCGCCAGGTCCACCCGATCGCCGAGGTGCTCGACCGAAGCCTGATTGCGCAGGCGGGACCGGCCCTGGAGCAGGGCGAGGCCGTCACGATCGAGGCGCGGGTGCGCAGCGCCGATCGCGCGGTGGGCGCCATGCTCTCCGGCGAGGTCGCCAAGCGCTACGGCCACGAAGGTCTGCCGGACGACACGATCACCGTGAGGCTGAAGGGCACCGCGGGCCAGAGCTTCGGCGCCTGGCTGGCTGCCGGCGTGACGCTCGCCCTCGAAGGCGAGGCCAACGACTATGTCGGCAAGGGCCTGTCGGGCGGCAAGCTCATCATCAGGCCGTCGCCGGACTCCAAGGCCGTTCCGGAGCGCTCGATCGTCGTCGGCAACACGGTGATGTACGGCGCGATCGCGGGCGAGGCCTATTTCCGCGGCGTCGCCGGCGAGCGCTTCGCCGTGCGCAACTCGGGCGCCATCGCGGTGGTCGAGGGCACGGGCGATCACGGCTGCGAGTACATGACCGGCGGCCTCGTGGTCGTGCTCGGCCAGACCGGCCGCAACTTCGCGGCGGGCATGTCGGGCGGCATCGCCTACGTGCTCGACGAGGACGGCACCTTCGCCAAGCGCTGCAACCTCTCCATGGTTGATCTCGAACCCGTCGAGGAGGAGGAGGACCTCATGCGCCGCCTTCACCATCACGGCGGCGACCTTGAGACCAAGGGACGCATCGACATCATGGCCAATATGTCGGGCCCCGACGAAGAGCGGCTGATGCAGCTCATCACCAACCATCACACCTATACGGGCTCCGCGCGCGCCAAGGAGATCCTCGACAACTGGACGACCTACCGCACGAAATTCGTGAAGGTCATGCCGGTCGAGTACCGCCGGGCGCTTCAGGAGATGGATCGCCTCAGAACGTTGCAGGCGGCAGAGTAAGGACAAGGGGCAGATCCATGGGCAAGGTCACAGGCTTTCTCGAATACGACCGCCAGGAGCAGAAGTATCAGCTCGCCGGCGAGCGCGTGCGCCACTTCCGCGAGTTCACGCTGCCGCTCGACGACAACGACCTGAAGAAGCAGGCCGGGCGCTGCATGGATTGCGGCATCCCGTTCTGCCACGGGCCGACGGGTTGTCCGGTGCACAACCAGATCCCGGACTGGAACGATCTCGTCTGGCAGAACGACTGGGAGGAGGCTTCGCGCAACCTCCACTCCACCAACAACTTCCCGGAATTCACCGGCCGCATCTGCCCGGCTCCCTGCGAGGAGGCGTGCACGCTCAATCTCGAGAACCAGCCGGTCACGATCAAGACCATCGAGCAGGCCATCGCCGACAAGGCCTGGGAAATGGGCTGGATCAAGCCGGAGCCGGCGGAGGTCTCGACGGGCAAGCGCGTCGCCGTCATCGGCTCGGGCCCCGCGGGCCTCGCGGCGGCCCAGCAGCTCGCCCGCGCCGGCCACGAGGTGCATGTGTTCGAGCGTCAGGCGAGGCCCGGCGGTCTGCTGCGCTACGGCATCCCGGACTTCAAGATGGAGAAGTACCACATCGACCGGCGCGTGAAGCAGATGGAGGCCGAGGGAGTCACCTTCCATTGCGGCGTCAATATCGGCGTGAACAAGACCTTCGCGTCCCTGCACAACGAGTTCGACGCCGTGCTCTTCGCCGGCGGCGCGGAGGACCCGCGCAACCCGAACCTGCCGGGACAGGACCTCGCGGGCGTGCATTTCGCGATGCCCTACCTCACCCAGTCCAACAAGCGGGTGAACAGCGAGGAGGTAACGGAGGAGCCGGTCCTGGCCGGCGGCAAGCACGTGGTGGTGATCGGCGGCGGCGACACGGCCTCCGACTGCGTCGGCACGGCCTTCCGGCAGGGCGCGCTCTCCGTCACGCAACTCGACATCCGGCCGAAGCCGCCGGAGCGCGAGGATAAGCTGACCGTGTGGCCCTACTGGCCGACCAAGATGCGCACCTCCTCGAGCCAGGCCGAAGGTGCCGAGCGCGAGTTCCAAGCGGCGACGCTGGGCATCGAAGGCAAGAAGGGCCGCGTCGTGGGCGTGCGCTGCGCCCGCGTGGACGAGAAGCGCCAGCCGATTCCCGGCACCGAGTTCATCCTCAAGGCCGATCTCGTCTTCCTGGCCATCGGCTTCGCCGGCTCGGTCAAGGAAGGGCTGCTGGAGCAGTCGGGCGTCGAGATGGACCGGCGCGGCAACGTGGTCGCCAACGACCGCGATTACCGCACGTCGAGCGAGAAGGTATTCGTCGCAGGCGACATGCGCCGCGGCCAGTCCCTGGTGGTGTGGGCGATCCGCGAGGGCCGTCAGGCGGCGCGGTCGATCGACACCTATCTCACCGGCTCCAGCGTGCTGCCCCGCTGAGAAGCCAGGACTTTCCATGAAACGAGCCCGGCCACCGCTTCGGCCGGGCTCTCTTTTTGTGCAGTATCGTTCCGCGAAAGGATCAGTACGGCCCGCTCCAGATCTTCACCGCAATGCGCGTGTCCTGCTGCCCGACCTGGTCGGCGACGGTGATGAGCTCGGGAGTCTCCGCATCCGGAGGCGTGACCTTGATCTCCACCTCCGGCTTCGGATCGGCCAAGAGCCTGGCATAGCTTGTCAGCGCCTTCTTCTCGTCGGTGAACTTGAGCTTGGGCGTGGACTTGCTCTCGAGCAATGTCAGCAGTTCGACCGCTTTACGGTATTGCCACCCGACCTGATCCATGTCGCCCGGCGCCTCCTTGAGGACGAAGGTGTAGGTCCGCGTCTGGTACTCGCACTGGGACTGCTCCAGCCGCAGGGTCACACCGTCGCTGAGCTTGAGGGTTTCCTGGGCCGTCCCCTTCTTCGGGTCGAGCCGGAAGCCTGCGTTCTTGAACAAGGGCTGGGGCTTATCGAGCGTGCACCCGTTCTCGGTCCAGAAATCGGCCCTGGCCGAGACGGGCAGAATGGTCAGAACGGCCAAGCAGAGAAAGAGCTTCGATCGCGGCATAGTTCATCATGTCCGAGGAAAACTGTCATACACGATGTTACACGATTTTCCTCGAACGCACGTGCGCTCCGTCACTGCAGTCGCAGGCTCTGCTGCCTCCTTCCGGCCTACTGTGCCGGCCAGCGGAAATCATCCGCCCGTCCCGGACGGGCGCTCGGCGCGATGCCGGCCCTGAGGGCGCGCTGGACCGGGTAGGCATGGTCGCCGGTCAGCTTCGGCGGGCTGGACGCCAGGGTGCCTCCGGGCGTCACATCGGGCTTGGTGAGCGGCAGAACGGGCCCGACCAGCGGCTTGCTGGGAAGGGGCACGGGCACGGCCGGATCGGGCGGCGGCGGGAGGGCGGCCTCGATGGAGGCCGGCGCGACCTGGCCGTCCGCCGGGCGCGGCAGCGTCGCGACGGCTCCGGACTGCTTGGCGTCAAGAATACGCTTGATCTCGGTGTCGGTGAAATGGGCGATCTTGCGCGCGCCCGCCTTGGTGAACAGCACGCCGTCGTTGGTCCGCAGCCTTGCCGGTTCGCCGTCCACGTCCGGTCCGGTCGAGGTGTAGCGGTTGTCCTCGTCGACGAAGCCGGGCCAGATGTCCACATAGGCGGCACCGGCGCGTTCCGCCTTGTCGCGGTAGATCTCGTTCATGGCCACGAGGTCTTCGGTGAGCTTGCTGTTCTTCATGGGCGGCAGGCCGATCCAGACGACCGGGACGCCGCGCTCCTGGAACGTGCGCAGCACCTCGTCGATCCTCTGGCCGTAGAGGTCCTTCCACCGGTCGGACAGGAGTTCGACGCTGTCCTCCTTGTCCTTGATGGCCTGGCGGTCGTTGGCTCCGATCATCACGACGGCGAGCGTGGCCTTCTGGCCGCCGTCGAGGGTCTCGCGAATGAAGGCCGGCCAGTCGCCCGGCTCCGAGCGAGCGAGCCCGCCCTCCGCCTTGACCTTGCGGACCACCGCCACGTCCGGGTTCTCCGAGAACATGTCATCGAGGCCCTGGCCGGCGAAGTCCGCCAGCACGTCGCCGAAGACCACCACATGGGTGGTCGGGTTGGCCTTGGGCTTCTCGGGCTTGGCCGCAACCGCGGGCTGAGGCGCGGGCTTGCGCGGCTTGGCCACCGGCCTGCGGATCGGCGGCGCCGGCTCGTCCTGCACCCCGAAGAAGCGCCGAAGGCTGAATCCCTGTTGCGGTTGGGCCGGCTGGACCAGCTTTCCGGGATAATAGCCGGGCGGATAGGCGCGCGGGTCGCGATAGCCGGGCTGCGGCCCCTGCTGGTAATAGTACCCCTGGGCCAGCACGGCATCGCTGCCTCCTGCGGCGAGCAGGAGGGTCAGGAAGAGCAGGCGAAGGATCAGCGTCAAACGCATGGGCAACTCCAGATGGGCCCGGCCTGCTCAAGGATAGCGCGTTGCCGGACCTTCGTCAGCGCACCGCGCGCAATTCACGCAGAACCGCGACGTCGGCGTAGCCGTCCGGGATCAAGCCGCGCTTGAGCTGGAAGTTCCTGACCGCATCGCGGGTCTTGGACCCGAGCTTGCCGTCGGTCTCCCCCTCATACAGGCCGAGGGCCGCGAGGCGCTCCTGGAGTTCTTGCCGCTGGTCCTTGTCCAGCATCGGCTCGTCCTTGGGCCAGGCCCCCTGGATCGGCAGGCCGCCCATAAGCCGGTCCCCTAGATGGGCGACGCCCATGGCATAGGCGTCGGAGGAGTTGTACGCCTTGATCACCGCATAGTTGTCGGTGACCAGGAAGGCCGGTCCCCTCGCCCCGCCGGGCAGGAAAAGGCTCGCCTCTCCCGATCGCGGCATCGGCTTTCCATCGGCCCGGCGCAGCCCGAGGCCCTCCCAGCTCGCGAAGCCCTGGCGGAGGTTTCGGAAATCGAACCCGCGCGGAAGCTTCACCTCGAAGCCCCAGGGCAGGCCCGGCTTCCAGCCGTGCTGGCGCAGGTAGTTGGCCGTGGAGGCCAGGGCATCCGGGACCGAACCCCAGATGTCGCGCACGCCGTCCCGGTTGCCGTCAACGGCGAACTTCATGTAGCTCGACGGCATGAACTGGGTGTGCCCCATGGCACCGGCCCAGGAGCCCAGCATCTTGTCTCGGTCGATGTGCTCTGCTTCCAGGATCTGGAGCGCCGTCAGCAGCTCGTCCCTGAAGAAATCGCCGCGATAGCCCGTATAGGCCAAGGTCGCCAGCGCCCGGACCGCATAGATCGAGCCCGTGAAGCTGCCGAAATTGGTCTCCATGCCCCAGACGCCGAGGACGACGGACCGCGGCACCCCATAGGCCCGCTCGACCGCCGCGAGCGTCTTGGACCATTCGGCCGCCATCTGCCGGCCGCGCTCCAGCCGCTGGGCCGAAATCGCCCCGTTGACGTAGTCCCAGATCGGCCGGACGAACTCCGACTGCTTCTTGGTGAGCGCGACGATCTTCGGATCCGGCCCGACCCCACGGAAGGCTTCGTCGAAGGTCGCACGGGAGACGCCACGGGCGCGGGCGGCCGGCCAGAGGCTTTCCACGAACCGCTGGAATCCCGCCTCCGAGGCCTCTTGGGCCATGACGGGGGCGGTCCCGGCCGCCCCCAGGCCCAGGTTGAGGCTCAGACCAAGAATGAGGGCGCTGCAGAGGCTGCGCGCCACGCGAATCGGCTGCTGCATATGAGTCGCTCACGGACAGGACAATGGTCTCGTCCCGCCATGCGACATTACGGGGGTTAACAGCCGGTTGATAGTGGGACTTTATGCGGCTTTCCGTTCCGCCAGAGCCCGCTCCCACCGCAGGGCCTGGTCGACGATTTCCTCGAGATCGTCGTATTGAGGCTCCCAGCCGAGGCTGCGGATCCGGCTCACCTTGGCCACGAGGGCCGCGGGATCTCCAGGGCGGCGCGGGCTGTAGCGGACCTCGAAATCGACGCCGGACACCTTTTTGACCACGTTCACGACCTCGCGCACCGACGCGCCGTGGCCGTAGCCGCAATTCATCGTGATGCAGTCGCCGTCGTGGCGCAAATGCCGCAGGGCCGCCAGATGCGCGCGGGCGAGGTCCGTGACCTGGATGTAGTCCCGGACGCAAGTGCCGTCCGGGGTCTCATAGTCGGTGCCGTACACGTCGAGATGGGGCCGCTGGCCGAGAGCCGCCTGGGCCGCCACCTTGATCAGGTGGGTGGCCTGGGGCGTCGACTGGCCCGAACGTCCCTTCGGGTCGGCGCCCGCCACGTTGAAGTAGCGCAGGACCGCATAACGGAGGCCGTGGGCCTTGGAAGCGTCCTCCAGCATCCACTCCGTCATGAGCTTGGTGCGCCCATAAGGGTTGATCGGGTTGAGGGGCGTATCCTCGGACAGGAGATCGGCCTGGGCGTTGCCGTAGACGGCCGCTGTCGAGGAGAAGATGAAGTTCCTGATGCCGGTCGTCACCGCGGTCTCGATCAGGGCCCGGGATTTGACCGTGTTGTTCAGGTAGTAGGTCAGCGGATCGGCGACCGATTCCGGCACGACTATCTTGGCGGCGAAATGCAGGATGCTGTCGATGCCGTGCTCGTCGATGAGGCGGGTCACCAGGTCCTGGTCGCCCACGTCGCCCACGACCAGGGTCGCCTCAGGGGGCACGGACCAGCGAAAACCTGTGGAGAGATCGTCCAGGACGACCACCTTCTCACCGGCATCGACGAGCTCGAGCACCATGTGGCTGCCGATATAGCCGGCTCCGCCCGTCACCAAAACCGCCATGTTTCGTCCTCCTTCGCGCCGTTCTTAGCAGGTTAACCACAACGCTTCAGCTCCAATTCAGGTCCCAGGACGCTAGTTGGGCGTGATGCGATGCAACAAGGTCGTCGCACAAGCGTTATAGGGATCGAACCTTGACAGTTTCCTCCTTCCCGCCTCCATCCTTTTCCTGACGCATCCCTGCTCACAATGGCCCCTTCCATGAAGCGCATCCGCAAAGCAGTCCTCCCCGTCGCCGGCCTCGGAACCCGGTTCCTTCCGGCCACCAAGGCCGTTCCGAAGGAGATGCTGTGCGTCGTCGACCGTCCGGTGGTCCAGCACGTGGTCGACGAGGCCCGCGCGGCCGGCATCGAGCACTTCATCTTCGTCACCGGCCGCAACAAGGCGGTGATCGAGGACCACTTCGACATCGCCTACGAGCTGAACCGCACTCTCCAGGAGCGAAACAAGACCAAGGAGCTCGAAGCCCTCACGAAGGACCAGCCCCAGGCCGGCCAGACCAGCTTCACCCGCCAGCAGGAGCCCCTCGGGCTCGGTCATGCGGTCTGGTGCGCCCGCGAGCTCGTCGGCGACGAGCCCTTTGCGGTCCTGCTCCCCGACATGCTGAGCCGGGGCTCCATGGAGCAGATGATCGCCGCCTACGAGAAGCACGGCGGCAACATCATCGCGGTCGAGGAGGTGCCCGAGGATCAGACCCACCAATACGGCATCGTGTCCGTGGGCCAGGAATTCGGCCAGACCTTCGAGATCACCGGCATGGTGGAGAAGCCCCCGAAAGGCACCGCCCCCTCGAACTACATCATTTCGGGCCGCTACATCCTCCAGCCCGAGATCTTCGACCTGCTCTCCACCCAGGAGCGCGGCGCCGGCAACGAGATCCAGCTCACGGATTCCATGATCCGCCTGATGAAGGACCAGCAGTTCTTCGGCATGAAGTACCAGGGCAAGACCTACGACACGGGCTCCAAGATCGGCTTCCTCATGGCCAACGTGGCCTATGCCCTGGAGCGCGATGAGCTCTCCGCCGAGTTTCGCCGGGAGCTCGAGGCCCTGCTGCGGCAGAAGTAAGCAATGGCGAGGGTTCCTCATGGCCGCTCCTCCGTGCTAGAGGGGCGGCCATGACACTTGCAAAGCCAAGCCCCCTGTCGCCCGATCCCACCATCGCCTCGGCCCTGCGCACGCTCGAGACGGAGCGGGACGGCCTGACGATCCTGATGGACGCCATCGGCAACGGCCTCGGCCCCGTCTTCACGGCGGCCGTCGAGACATTGTCGGCCGCCAGGGGCCGGGTCATCGTGACCGGCATGGGCAAATCCGGCCATGTGGGCCGCAAGATCACCGCCACCTTCGCCTCGACCGGCACGCCCGCCCACTACGTCCACCCGGCGGAGGCGAGCCACGGCGACCTGGGCATGATCCAGACCGACGACGTGATCATTGCCTTGTCCTGGTCGGGGGAGACGGCCGAACTCGCGGACATCATCGGCTATTCCCGGCGCTTCCGGGTGCCCCTGATCGCCCTGACGTCGAACGCGGAATCGACCCTCGGGCGCGCCTCCGACATCTGCCTGACCCTGCCGAGGGCCAAGGAGGCCTGCCCCAACGGGCTGGCGCCCACCACCTCGACCACGATCCAGCTCGCGCTCGGCGACGCCCTCGCCGTCGCCCTCCTGGAGAAGCGCGGTTTCACGGCGGAGCATTTCAAGGTGTTCCACCCCGGCGGCAAGCTCGGCGCCCGCCTCAAGCTCGTGCGCGACATCATGCACATGGGCGAGCGGCTGCCGGTCGTCGGCCTCGAGGCGCGCATGGACGAGGCCATCGGCGAGATCGGCCGCAAGGGCTTCGGCGCCGTGATCGTGGTCAACGGCGACGGCACGCTCGCGGGCATCGTCACCGACGGCGACCTGCGCCGCAACCTGAAGCCCGATCTCATGACCCTGCCGGTGACGGCCATCATGACCAGGACGCCGCGCACCATCGCGCCCGATGCCCTCGTGGCGACCGCCCTGGAAATGGAAGAGGCCTCCCGCATCACGGCCCTGATCGTGGTCGAGAACAACCGGCCCATCGGCCTGGTGCATTACCTCGACCTCCTGCGGGCAGGCGCGGCCTGATTCAGGGCAAGGGAAAGAGCAGGGTCCTGCTCTTTCCGATAGGCGTCAGATCACGACGAAATCGCTGAGAGCGAGCTTGGCCTTGTTGCTCAACTTCGCAATGAGGATCTGTGCCTCGGCGCCTGTCCCGTCGGGATCGTAATACAGATTGCCGGTAGACTTGTGATAGATGATGCGGTCCTCCGCATCTGCGGCCATCGAACCGAAGCGAAGAGCATCGCGGGCGAGCTTTCCTTTTCCTCCGATATTGGCGAAGGCTTCCTGCTTGAACTTGAGCGTGTCGTCGATCGGGTTGAAGTCCCGTATGATGTCCCTGTTGCCCGCAAGAGGCGCAACCGCGAAGATGAAGCTGTCCTTTCCCTCACCGCCCGTCAGGGTATTGCTCCCGGCCCCGCCGATGAGTTTGTCGTTGCCCGCACCACCCGACAGCGTATCGTTTCCGTCACCGCCGTCGATGTATTCGGATCGCTTCCCCCCGAGAACGGTATCGTTGCCGCCAAGCATGCTGATCTTGCCGGAAATGTAACCCTTCCGCGTATCGAGGTAGTTGCGCCCCTCACCCATGGTTAGGCCGCCATAGATCGTGCCTTCGTTTGTAAAGCGAGGGCTGTTAACAATAAAAGCCATGCTGTAATGTTCCGCTAAGTTCATCAGGAATGCCGCCACCGGGTTTCGAGCCTCGGTGATCGACGCAGCATTAGAAACTTTATATTGTTATGTAAATCGCATGCAACCCCACCCTGAAGGAGGTTGCCTCACGGATCGTCGACAACGAGCGTCGCGCCTTCGACACGCACGACCCGCACCTTGGCGCCGGCGAACCGGTCGGCGCCGGTCACGCGCCAGGAGCTGTCGTCGACCCGGATGCGCCCCTCACCGTCCTTGATCGGCGTCTCGAGGGTGAAGACCCGCCCGACAAGGGACTGGCCGCGCTGGTTGAGCGGCGCGGCATCGGTGTCGGGCTGGGTCTTCGAACGGGTGACGTAGCGTCCGAGGACCACCGCTCCCACGGACAGCAGGGCGAAGAGGAGCGCCGCGGTCTGCCAGGACAGGCCGAGCAGGGCGTCCAGCAATCCCGTCGCGATGGCGGCCAGACCGAGCCAGAGGAAGAACGAGCCCGGCGCGACGAGCTCGACGCCGATCAGGACGACGCCGAGGATGATCCAGGCCCAGGCTCCCAGGCCGACGAACGCGTCCGCGATCATGAGCGCTCGGCCCCTCCGCCGACCGTGGGAACGCTGCGCACGGGCTTGGTTCCCACGCCGCCCTCGCCGAACACGGACCGGGTCAGCTCGGCGATGCCTCCCAGGGCTCCGGCCAGTCCTGCCGCCTCGATGGGCACGATCACCACTTTCTGGTTCGGCGCCGAGGCGAGCGCCCGGATCGCATCGATGTATTTCTCCGCCACGATGAAATTGGCCGCGTTGAGGTCGCCCCGCGTGA
>JAFAAP010000243.1 GCA_023426505.1 Pseudomonadota bacterium | reverse complement strand
TGCTGAACCTCGCCGTGATGGCCTACGCGATGCCGCAGATCCTCGGCCGCGCCCCGTACAACCAGCTGCTCAGCATCGTGAGCTTCTGGATCATGTGCACGGCCATGTCGGTGATGACCTTCGCGCTTACCTTCGCGGGCGTGATCCAGGTCCACCTGCAGCGTGTGCTCGGTCAGTCCTACATGGAGGTTCAGGACCAGCTCGCCCTGTTCTACTGGATCCGTCTCGGCTCGGGCATCTTCGTGCTGATCTCCGCACTGATGTTCATCTACGCGGTGTTCGTTCCCGGCCGCGAGAAGGCACCACGTCTGACGACCGCAGGGCTCCAGCCTGCCGAATGAGTCATGATCGGGGCGGTCCCAGCGCCCGCCCCGCCTCGACATTTCCAGCCTTGAAAGGCAACCAAGATGAAGCCCCTCCTTCAAGCCCTTCCCGAACGTGCCGTCGACCTTCCCTATTATGTTCCGGCCGGAAACGAATGCGCGCTCTTCGAACTCGCCTGGCGCAAGCGCCTGCCGCTTCTGCTCAAAGGGCCGACGGGTTGCGGCAAGACCCGTTTCGTTGCCCATATGGCGTCGCGGCTTGGCCTGCCGCTCCACACGGTGTCGTGCCATGACGACCTGACCGCGGCGGATCTTACGGGCCGCTATCTCCTGAAGGGCGGCGACACCGTATGGGCGGACGGGCCGCTCACCCGCGCCGTGCGCGAAGGCGGCATCTGCTACCTCGACGAAATCGTGGAGGCCCGCAAGGACGTGACCGTGGTGCTGCACCCGCTGACCGACGACCGGCGCATCCTGCCGCTCGACCGGACCGGCGAAGAGCTTCAGGCCCCGGATTCCTTCATGCTCGTGGTGTCCTACAACCCGGGCTATCAAACGCTCCTGAAATCTCTCAAGCCGTCGACGCGGCAGCGCTTCGTCGCCATCGAGTTCGACTTCCTTCCAATCGATCATGAGGTTGCGGTCGTGGCAGCCGAAAGCGGCCTGTCCGCGGACCGTGTCCGCCCCCTTCTGCTACTCGCGCGACGCCTGCGCGCTTTGAAAGGTCAGGATTTGGAGGAAGGCGTCTCGACCCGCCTCCTGGTCTACTGCGCCTCCCTCATAGCAGCCGGCGTTTCACCCGAAGAAGCAATCACCGCAACGATGATTGAGCCCCTGACGGACGATGTCGACGTCAAGAAGGCCTTGATCGAAGTCGCACGGGCAACCCTCGGCTGATCGGGAGAGCATCATGCTCGACTTTCTGGAACTCGAGGAGACCGTCGGCCAGTTCTGGCACCGGCTCGTCGGCCGCGCAGCTACCTATCCGCGCCATCCTGATTTCGCTGTCTCCCTCGACGAGGTTCGGGGCCCGCTTGCCGTGTACTTCCGAGGCCTTGGCGGCGAGCCAGGCGTGCAGCTTGCCGGCACGGCCGCCCGCGCGTCCAGCCATCGCCTGAGCCTGCGCCAGCGCATCGGCATCACGGAGGAGCGGCTCGATCAGCCCGGACGCGATCTCGCGACCCTCTTCCTGCCGCCGAAGATCGAGCTGTTTCCCTCGAACGAGCTGAACAGGACCCTCTATCTCTGGCTCGCAGCCTACTTTGCCCATGTGCCAGTGGAGCCGATCAGGGAGCCCGATCCCCTCCGTCGTGACATCCTTGTGCTGAGGCGGGTGCGTGACACCGTTGAGGCTGTGCTCGGCGCATGTCCTGGACTGGAAAATCCCTACCGCGATCTATGCCGCGCCCTCCTCGCCGCCCGCCCGTTCCGCAGCCTTCCTCCGGCGGAAAGCCGGGTGGAGCAGATCGTGCTGTCGCTCCTGGGCGACGAGGGCGCCATACCTCCTGCCCTCTGGGATTCCCATGCCAGCGACACGATGAGCCAGTCGGCCCCCGCCGGGTACCAGGCTTTTCTCCCCGTCCCGCTCTGGGGAGACACGTGGGCCCGCATTGCAGACGCATCGACCCGCAGCAGCGACGAACCGGCCGGGTCCGGCGATCTCGCAGGTTCAGACACCCGCAGGCGTTTCGCCGCGCGACGCGAGGCGGACCAGGCTCAGCGCAAGGACCCCTTCGTACTGAACCGTTTCGAGAAGATCCTGGCCATGGCCGAGATGGTCAACGTCAACCGACCTTCCGATGACGACGAGGACGAGAATGCCGAGAAGGCTCTCGACGACACGGAGGAGATCCCGCTCTCGAAGCACCACGGCAAGCCGGCAACCAAGCTCAAGTTCGATCTCGATCTACCACCCGAGGCGGTCGATACCTCGTCGTTGACGG
Organism: Pseudomonadota bacterium; assembly: GCA_023426505.1. GTDB lineage: Bacteria > Pseudomonadota > Alphaproteobacteria > Rhizobiales > Beijerinckiaceae > Microvirga. The sequence goes on along the minus strand of JAFAAP010000243.1, from coordinate 44,836 downwards.
CCGACCTGACCTATCCGGAATGGGACTACACCCGGCGGGCGTACCTCCCGAACCACTGCCGCGTGCTCGCCGCGCGAGCCAATGAGCAGGGAGAGGTCTGGCAGCCGGACGAGGAGGCCCGGCGGCGCATCCGCCGGGTTCGTCGGCAGTTCGAAGCCCTGAGGCCAAAGCACGAAATCCTGCGAGCACAAGCCGACGGCGAGGAGATAGATGTCGACGCGGCAGTGCGCGCAACAACCGATCTGCGCTCGGGCGGCTGCGGATCGGATCGTGTCTACCTCGCCAGCAGACGCCAGGCCCATGATCTTGCCGTGACGCTTCTGGTCGACGTATCGCTCTCAACGGATGCGTGGGTGGACGACCGCAGAATCCTGGATGTGGAGAAGGAAGCTCTTCTGGTTCTGACGCATGGACTCGCAGCCTGCGGCGACTCCCACTCGATCCTGACCTTCACGTCCCGCCGGCGCTCCTGGGTGCGGGTGGAGACCCTGAAGGACTTCGACGAGCCGTTCGGCGAGCCGGTCGTGCGGCGAATCTCGGCTTTGAAGCCAGGGTATTACACCCGTATCGGCGCCGGCATCCGCCACGCAGCGGCGAAGCTGACCGAGCGCCCGAACCGCCAGCGCCTCCTGCTGGTGCTCACCGACGGCAAGCCGAACGATATCGACCATTACGAAGGCCGCTTCGGCATCGAGGATACGCGCCGTGCCGTGATGGAGGCGCGCCGCGCCGGCGTCACGGTATTCGGCGTGACGGTCGACCGGGAGGCGCAGTCCTACTTCCCGACCCTCTTCGGCCGCGGCGGATATGCCATCGTGAGCCAAGTGGCGAAGCTCCCGGCTGCCCTCCCGGCGATTTACCGCCACCTCGTCCGCTGAAGCGAAGCGAGCCGCTCATATGAGCGGCTCGCTCCATCGCCCGCTGAAAAGAGCCAGCCCTATACGGCGCGGCTGTGGGTTCTGCCCGACATCCCGAGATAGGCGTCGAAGACCGATGCGACGCTCCTCACCAGGAATCGCGTATCGTCGTTCACGGACAGCACATTCCCATCGAGCCTGATAATCCCATCCTGCTCCAGCATGCGAAGGCGGGGAATGGACTGCAGGATCGACTCGGGCGCCGCACCATGCTTGGCGCAGACCTCCTGCACGTCGACCTTGAAATCGCACATCACACGCTCGATCAAGTCGGCTCTGAGCCGGTCGTCGGGGGTAAGTGCGTAGCCCTTCATGGTTGCAAGTTCGCCTTGCAGAATTCGCTCGGCATAACGCCCGATGACGACTTCGTTCTGCGCATATCCTTGCGTGAGACGCCCGATGGCGGAGGCGCCGAAGCCGATCAGCACATCGCTCGGATCGTTGGTGTAACCCTGGAAATTGCGATGAAGGACACCATCGTCCTGCGCCTGCACCATCGTGTCGTCCGGCAACGCATAGTGATCGAGCCCGATCCGCCGATATCCGGCCGCGGTCAGAGCCTCTGCGATCGCCTCGGCCTGGGCGTAACGCGCAGCGCCATCGGGAAGCGCGGCTTCGTCGATTTTGCGCTGGTGCTTCTTGAAAGAGGGCACGTGCGCATAGCCGAAGACGGAGAACCGCTCAGGCCGGAGCTCGATGCTACGCCGAACGGACTCGACGCAGGACTCCACCGTCTGGTGTGGGAGGCCGTAGATCAGATCGAAATTGATGCCCCGCACGCCTGCCTGTCGCAGACCTTCCGTCGCCCTGGCAGTCTGTTCGAACGTCTGAATGCGGTTGATCGCACGCTGCACGACCGGATCGAAGCTCTGGACCCCGAGGCTCGCGCGGGTCACGCCCGCCGCGCCGAGCGCGGTGGTCATCGTACGCGTCAAGGTGCGAGGGTCGATTTCGACGGCGATCTCCGCCGTGCCGTCGATCACGAACCGCCGCCTCATGAGCTCGACGAGATCAAGCAGTTCGGACGGTTCCATGATGGTCGGCGTTCCCCCGCCGAAATGGATATGGCGGACGGGCAGAGGCGCGCTCAAGCGGTCGGCTACCAGGCCGATCTCTCGCCGAAGGACGGCAATATAGTCGACGATCGGCTGGTCTCGTTGCGTGATGGTCGTATGACACCCGCAGTACCAACACATGGACCGGCAGAACGGCACATGCAGGTAGAGCGAAGCGCTCTTTCCAGACGGGAGCGCACCGAGCCAATCAGCGTAGGACTCATGTCCGACGGCATTGGAGAACTGAGGCGCCGTCGGGTAGCTCGTGTAGCGGGGGAGCCTCTCCTCGCCATAGCGTTCCCTTAGGTCATCTCTCATTGGAATTCCTCGTAGAGCGGTTCGGCGCGACGGACGGGTCGCGCCTTTCTGAACGACACATGGAGGTTGCTTAGACGGACGTGCTCGCAAGGTCTTTGACCTCTCTCAAAAACCATGCCGAGGTCATGCAAATCAGTCCCAGATTTGATCTGCATCAAAACCCCGCAATTCTTTCGACTTCCATCCGGTTTCGACGAGTTATTTGCACTGCGACAAATAACGAGGCCCAGTGGCATCGTACAAGATCGTCATACCGCAGACGGACGGAAGCGGTCCGCCCGCCGGTCGCCTGAAAGGAGAGTACGATGACCGCCCTGAAGATCTTGGCCCGCCGGCCCTTGCTTGCCAGCGCCGCCACCCTGGCACTGACCGCCGCCGCTCTGCTCGCACAGCCCCTGCCGGCATTCGCACAAGCCAAGATGGCCGCAGCCTCCGCTCCGGCTCACAACCATACCGCCATCACCGCCACGCCGGAGGCTCCCGTCAACGTGGTGCGCGATCCCACCGACCTGCCGGGTCCGATCGGCAAGCGCGGTCCCGAGCGCATCAAGGTCAACCTGGAGACCACGGAGGTCACCGGACAGCTCGCCGACGGCACCACCTATCATTACTGGACCTTCAACAACAAGGTTCCGGGCCCGTTCATCCGGGTCAAGGTCGGCGACACCGTCGAGGTCGCGCTCAAGAACCACGACGACAGCGTGATGATGCACAATGTCGACTTCCATGCGGTCACCGGCCCCGGCGGCGGCGCCAAGGCCACCGAGGCCGCTCCGGGCGAAAGCCGCGGCTTCGAGTTCAAGGCGCTCAACCCCGGCCTCTATGTCTATCACTGCGCCACGCCTACCGTGGCCCAGCACATCGCCAACGGCATGTACGGGATGATCCTCGTCGAGCCGGAGGAAGGACTGCCGAAGGTGGACCGGGAGTTCTATGTCATGCAGGGCGAGATCTACACGGAGCAGGCATTCGGCACCAAGGGCCATCTGGACGAGAGCTACGACAAGCTCGTCAGCGAGCGTCCCGAGTACTTCATCTTCAACGGCACCACGGAAGCCCTGAAGAAGAACCCGCTCAAGGCGAAGGTCGGCGAGACAGTGCGCGTCTACTTCGGCGTCGGAGGCCCGAACTATACCTCGTCGTTCCACGTGATCGGAGAGATCTTCGACAAGGTCTACACCATGGGCTCGCTGACCGCAGCGCCCCTGAAGGACGTGCAGACGATCACGACTCCTCCGGGAGGGGCCAGCGTGGTGGACTTCAAGGTCGAGGTGCCCGGCAACTACATTCTGGTGGATCACGCCTTGAGCCGCGTGGAGCGTGGACTGGCCGGAATCCTGAAGGTGGAAGGCCAGGACAACCCGACGGTGTTCAAGGACTACAATCCCCAACGCTCGGCTCAGAGCGCAGGCCACTGAACCGCGAGAAGAACCGCAAAAGACAAAGCCCGGGCACGCCCGGGCTTTTTGCGACGTCGCCGTGGAAGGAGCGTAGGATGAAAGAGGCTGGCGGTCGGGAGGAGACGGCTCACAATGCTGCGTCTTCTAGTCTTCTGACGCGCGTACGCGCCGTCGTGGGATCGCTCGATCTTGATTGCAGCTGCCGTGGCAAGCTCGATGCCGCCTTGCAGCGTTTCGAGTCCCTGGAAGCACGGCGCCAGATCCGCGGCCTCATTCTCGATGCTCGGCACCAGGCGGAACGCATTGCGGCGCTCCTCGAGCTCGTCGGAGAACTCGATACGGTGACCTCGGACGAGAGGGATCTCAGCGTATTCGAGGAGATTGCGCTGCTGTTCGAGGACATCAAGATCGCGGCCGCCCGCGGGGCCGACGATATGCTTCGCGCCCGGAACCTCGATTTGACGGATCGAGGCGCTTCGTAGGGCGCGCCCCAGCCGCGCTCACGGTTTGACGGCGTCGAACATCTTCCGGGCTCCGGCCTGCTGCTGTTGCAGCTCGGGCAGCACCTGATCGGCGAAACTCTTGACTCCTTGATCGGGGCTTCGGCTGGCGGCCTGATAGATTGTGACTTCCTGGTCGAGCGCCTGCATCTGGACCTCCGCGTAGCGTCGGCTCAGGGCGAGGTAGTCGAGGGGTTCCAGGTTCTCCACGATCACCTGATGCTCGAACTCCTTGACGTTCGGCAATGAGAGCTTCTGCTCCCCAGCGAAGGTCTCGATCCTCTTCAGGAGCCCCGTCCGGAACTCGGTTGCGGCCGTCGCGAAACTCTTGACCTCGGGACGCGTGTCCCGGCTTGCCGCCAGCTGGGCGATCTGCCCCTGAAGGCTTGCGGAGCTGTAGGCGAGCCTCAGAAACTCCTGAGGCTCGATGGTGCGGGTCTGTGCAGAGGCCGCCGGAGCGCCCTGCCCCTGCGCGAAAGCCGGCGGGATGGCCAAGCCAAGGGCAATGCCGACGCAAGAGGTCGCAAGAAGGGTGCGAGGCTTCATGGGACTACTGCCAGCCTGGAACGCCCGACATATCGGGCAGACGGTGGGCGATGCCCTTGTGGCAGTCGATGCACGTTTTCTCTCCCGTGAAGAGGAAGCGCTCGTGAGCGGAAGCCGCCCGCGGATTCTGCTTCGTCAGGTCCATGGACTCGGAGCTGTGACAGTTTCGGCATTCGAGGGAGTCGTTCGCCTTCATACGGGCCCACTCCCGATCGGCAAGGTGCCTGCGAAGGGCAAGGAACTTCTCTCTCGTGTCGATCGAGCCGAAGATATGTCCCCAGACCTCCTTCGACGCCTGCATCTTGCGGGCGATCTTGTTCGTCCACTGGTGCGGCACGTGACAGTCGGGGCAGGTTGCCCGCACGCCGGACCGATTGGTGAAGTGGATCGTGCCCTTCAGCTCCTCGAAGACGTTGGACTCCATCTCGTGGCAGCTGGTGCAGAACTTCTCCGTGTTCGTGGCCTCCAACGCCGTGTTGAACGCTCCCCAGAAGGCGACGCCCGCCACGAAGCCGCCAAGCGTGAGGAAAGCGAGGCTCAAATAGACCGGTGGCCGGGTGGCGGTCTTGATCCACGGGTTCGCCCAGAACCAATCCCATGCGCGCGCGATTCCGGCAGCCATTTCAACGCCCCCGTGCAGGCTGACGCTCGGGTTCGGCAAGAGCGTCCATATCGGTAAACCTGTTCTCCACCAGCGGGCTCGCCGTCGTCTGCGGCACGTGGCAGGAGACGCAGACATAGCGGCGCGGCGCAAGCCCGCCGAGGGTGTTGCCGTCTCGGTCCTGGTAATGGGTGACGCTGATCATCGGGGCCTGGCTCTGCTCCGTGAACTTGCGCGCATGGCAGGACATGCACTTGTTGGCATTCAGGTCGACCGCATAGCCCTCGATGGCATGAGGAATCACGGGGGGCTGATCCGGGTAGTTCCGGCGGACGCGAACGTCGTTCGTGACCTGACGCTGCATGGGCGGCGCCGGAATCTCCTTGGTGAAGGGATCCGGACCGCGCAGGCGGGGAGCTTCCTGCGCAAGGATCACGCCGGCCGCCAGGCACGGCACGAGACTGAGCAGGGACGCGAAGGCAAGACGTCTCATGGGCGCTCTCCCGCATCGGCGGTGGCCGCAAGGACGACCTTGACGGCGCACTTTTTGAAATCGGTCTGTTTCGAGATCGGGTCCGTCGCGTCGAGTGTGACCTTGTTGATGAGCTGGCTCGCATCGAAGAAAGGCACGAAGACCACGCCTGGCGGCATCTTGTTCCGCCCCCTCGTTTCGACCCGGCTACGGATCTCTCCGCGCCGGGAGACGATGCGAACTTCCTGCCCGCGCCGGAGATTGCGCTTGGCGGCATCGTCGGGGTGCATGAACAGAACCGCACCCGAGAATGCCTTGTAGAGTTCGGGAACACGCAGGGTCATGGAGCCTGAGTGCCAGTGCTCCAGCACGCGCCCGGTCACGAGCCAGAGGTCGTACTCGCCATCCGGGGACTCGGCCGGCGGCTCGTAGGGCGCAGCGACGAGGTTCGCCTTCTTGTCGGGGTTGCCGTAGAACTGGATTCCCGCGCCCTTCTCCACGTAGGGGTCGAGGCCTTCGCGGTAGCGCCAGAGCGTTTCCTTGCCGTCCACCACCGGCCAGCGGAGCCCCCGGACCTGATGGTAAGTTTCGAAAGGCGCGAGGTCGTGGCCGTGCCCGCGACCGAAGGCGGCATACTCCTCGAACAGTCCCTTCTGGACGTAGAAGCCGAAGGCTTTCGACTCTCGGTTCTCGTAGGCCGGATCGGTCTCGGAGACGGGAAACTTGTTCACCTCCCCGTTGGCGAAGAGCACGTCGAACAAGCTCTTTCCCTTATATTCCGGGTTGGCATCGAGGATGTCCTTGGTCCAGACCTCGTCGGTGGTGAAGTGCTTGGAGAACTCCATCAGCTGCCACAGGTCGGAGCGGGCATCGCCCGGTGCGTTGACGAGTTGGTGCCAGAAATGGGTGCGGCGCTCCGCGTTCCCATAAGCCCCCTCCTTCTCCACCCACATGGCGGCCGGCAGGATCAAATCTGCCGCCATGGCGGTCACGGTCGGGTAGGCATCGGACACCACCACGAAGTTCGACGGATTGCGGTAGCCCGGATAAGTCTCGTTGTTGGTGTTGGGTGCCGTCTGGAGGTTGTTGTTGCACATGATCCAGTAGGCGTTGAGCTTGCCGTCCTTGAGCATGCGGTCCTGCTGCACGGCGTGATATCCCACCTTCTCCGGCAACAATCCGTGCGGAAGCTTCCAGATTTCCTCCGCGTGCTTGCGGTGCTCGGGATTGTTGACCTGCATGTCGGCCGGCAAGCGGTGGGCGAAGGTGCCGACCTCGCGCGCCGTGCCGCAGGCGGACGGCTGGCCGGTGAGCGAGAACGGGCTGTTGCCGGGTTCCGAGATCTTCCCCGTCATCAGGTGCAGATTGTAGACCATGTGATTGGCCCAGACGCCGCGAACGTGCTGGTTGAAGCCCATGGTCCAGAGCGACATCACCTTCGTTTTCGGATCGGCATAGAGCTTGGCGAGAGCTTCCAGCTTCTCCTTCGAAACGCCCGACAGCTCGGACACGCGCTCGAGCGTGTATTCGCTCATCAGCTTCGCGTAGGCCTCGAAGTTCGATGGCTGGGAGACCTGCGCGTCATTGGCGTGCTGCGCCCGCTGCTCCAGGACGTGGTCCGGTCGCAAGCCGTAGCCGATGTCCGTGTTGGCCATCCGGATGTTGACGTGCTTGTCCATGAACTCGCGGTTCACCGCGTTGTTCTGGATGAGATAGTTCGCGATGTAGTTCAGGATCGCGAGATCCGTGCCCGGCTTGAAGATCAGGGCCATGTCGGACAGATCGGTGGTGCGGTGCTCGTAGGTCGACAGCGTCGCGATCCTCACATGAGGATGGCTGAGGCGCCGGTCAGTCACCCGCGTCCAGAGGATCGGGTGCATCTCGGCCATGTTCGAGCCCCACAGCACGAAAGCGTCGGCATTCTCGAAATCGTCATAGCACCCCATGGGCTCGTCCATGCCGAAGGTGCGGATGAAGGTGACGGCCGCCGAGGCCATACAGTGGCGGGCGTTAGGGTCGAGATTGTTGGTGCGGAAGCCCGCCCGCATCAGCTTGGACGCCGCGTAACCCTCCCAGATCGTCCATTGACCGGAGCCGAACATGCCGACAGCCTCAGGTCCCTTCTCCTTGAGGATGCGCTTCCACTGCCTGGCCATCTCGTCGAAGGCCTGGTCCCAGGACACCGGCTGGAACTCGCCGTCCTTCGCGTACTGCCCGTTCTTCATGCGCATGAGCGGCTGGGTGAGCCGATCGCTGCCATACATGATCTTGGACAGGAAGTAGCCTTTCACGCAGTTGAGGCCTCGGTTGACCTCCGCCTTCATGTCGCCGTGCGTGGCGACGACACGGCCATCCTTCACGCCGACCATGACGCCGCAGCCCGTGCCGCAGAACCGGCAAGGGGCCTTCGACCATTGCAGCTGGATGTCCTCTCCGGTGGGGATGTTCTGCGCGCTTGCGGGAAGCACGACATTCGCGGCCGCGGCAGCGGCTGTGGCGGCCTGGGTCTTGAGAAGGGTCCGGCGTGTGAGATCCATGGCTTTATTCCCGCTCCTGGACAGGCTCGAAGTGATGGAACACGAGTGTGGCGGCGAGGACGCCGTCGAGAAGCTGGATCGCGTTGATGCGTTCCACGACCTGATTCTCGGTCTCGGTTTCGAGGGTAACGATCAGCTTGCCGGTCTCTTGGCCGCCATGAATCTCGGCGCCTTCGATCCCGGCGATCCGCTCGATGATCGCCGGGATCCGCTCCGGCCGGCTGTGGACCACGAGGCTGGAGATGTGACATTCGCGGCTCATGATGCCTCCTCGTCGGGTCCGATGCGGATGGCGTCGGCGGGGCAGGTTCGGACGCACTCGCCGCAGCCGGTGCAGCCATGGGCATCGATGCGCGGACGCGCACCTCCCAGTGCAAGTTCGAAACGCACGGCGCCCGATGGACAGGAATCCCGGCAGCTCATGCAGGCGACGCCGCTCAAGGCAAGACAGGATCGCGAAATGACGGCGATGATGGGTTCAACAGCCCGAGGCTCGGCGGCAGCCCGACCCAGAAACAAGTTGCGACGCGTGAGATCCGGCCCCTCCGCCATCGTGAGGTCTCCTCACACGGGCCCCGGAGGACCCGTGAAAAGGTAGTACATCCAGACGATGAACCCCCACCCTGCCACGACCCCGACCGCAATGAAGGGCCAGATCAGGACGGCAAGGATTAGAAAAGTGATGGTCTCACGTCTCTTCCTGCCGGGTTCAATCAAATCGGATTGCATGGGCGAGATTCGGAATAGAGAAATGGAAATCGCAAAACGCCCGAAGCCAGAAAATGTTCCTCGCCTGCAGGAGTCTTCTCGATGTCAGTCGAGCATCCTGCCGCATTCGTCGGGCGTCAACCCCTCTCGCCGGATCGAATCCGGTCGTATGCAACACGTACGGGAACCTTGCCATAGGTCCGCTCGAGACGACGCACGGTGAAATGACCTCGCGCGAGCGCCTGGAAATGATCGATGAAGGCCGTGTTGACTGCTGCGCCGCCGAGTGCGCCCAGCACCGGCACGGCCTGGGCCGCGACCTTCTGCGAAACCACCATGCCGAAGCGGGAACCGATCTGGCTCAGAAGGCGAACGATCGCCGAGGCGCTTTCGTCGATGACCCCGCGCCCGGCCACCTGATGGATGGCACCCGTCACCGATCGTGCCAGCGCGGCCCGCACGGCGAAATACCCGCTCTCGTGCAGGTGCTGCGAGCCTGTCCGGCCGCCGAGTGCGAAAACCTCGATGCAGGCGAGCGCCGTTTCCGGATCGGCAAGATCCTCTCCCTCGCTCTGCGCGATGCGGGCGATGGCCCGCAGCATGATGGTCGTGGAGATGGGCAGCTCGACCAGCACGGCCGAAAGGCCGAGCGCACCGCCCATCGCGCCGGACATCGCGGCGAGCGCCCTGTGGATCCCTTTCTCGGGACTTGCCGTGTCCCTCGGAATCGTTCTGAGCGCATAGTGCAGAGCCCGCTTCAGCGCCACCTCCGTGGCACGGGACACCATGCTGGAGGCTGCCTGCGGAAGTGCCTGGCCGAGCAGCTCGACCGGTCGGCCGGCGAGGCGCGAGAGATTCCCGACATAGCTCGACCCCTCGAGCACCTGCACGGCTTTCCTGAGGGCCTCCCGGTCCTCCTCCGTCATGTCGACTTCTGGCAGCGTGCTCCCGTTCTCGACGGGCATGATCTCGGCCATCACCAAAACGCCTCCGCTCCAAGAGCGTTATGTAGGTACGCCTGGCGGCAGAAACACCTCGCCGGGCGGATGCCCGAATGGCAAATCGTCAGATCTTCCGGCTGACGAAGCGGGACCCGGAATGGCCGAACCGCCACGGCATGTCGATCGCCCGGGTGATGCCGATGCGCGCGCCTATGGCCACGGGCAGCTCTGAAGTCCGGTCAAAGACGTCGAACGGAGGCTCGTCGAGGGGCAGTTCGTTATGAGCGATGCTGACCCCGAGAGCCTGACACAGGCGCCCGGGACCGGAGCAGAGAAGGCGCGGATCGTCGGTGGCGCGCCGCGATGCCATGATCTCCACGCCGGCTGTCGGCTCCAGTGCCCGGATCAACACGGCGCTGCCGGGAAGACATACCGCGTTCAGGCACCAATGGATGCCGTATGAGCGGTAGACATAGGCGTGCCCCGGCGGTCCGAACATCGGCGCGTTGCGCGCCGTCGGCCCGCGATGGCTGTGCGATGCCGGATCGTCTCCGGTATACGCCTCGGTCTCCACGATGATGCCGCCGACGCCATCGACGAGAAGCGTCGTCCCGATCATGTCACGCGCCACCGTGACCGCATCCCTGGCGAAGAAGCCTCGCGGCAGCTGCTTGAGGATCACGACTTGGCGCTCCGGCCGGTTGTTGTCCGGGCCTCGCAATCAGCCCGATACCGTCCGCGGGACCGCACGCCGTCAGACCGCCACGGGCGCCGCGATGGACGGATGGGGCTGATATCCCACGAGCTCGAAATCCTCGTAGCGGTACTCGTCGATCGACGGCGGCTTGCGCAAGAGGCGCAGCGTCGGCAGATCCCGAGGCTCCCGTTCAAGCTGGATGCGGGCCTGGTCGACATGGTTGAGGTAGAGGTGCACGTCGCCGCCCATCCAGACCAGTTCGCCGGGCTCGAGCCCGACCTGTTGCGCCAGCATGTGGATCAGCAGGGCCGCTTCGCACAAATTCCAGCCCAGACCCAGAAAGGCATCGGCGCTGCGCTGGTAGAGAATGCCCGACAGGCGGCCATCCGCGACGTAATATTGATAGGTCATGTGGCACGGCGGCAGCGCCATGCGATTGAGCTCCCCGACGTTCCATCCCGTGAAGAGCAGCCGCCGGCTCGTCGGATTCTGCTTCAGGGCCTGGACGAGCTCCGCGACCTGGTCGATGGTACGGCCGTCCTTAGCCTCCCAGGCGCGCCACTGCTTGCCGTAGACCGGACCGAGATTGCCGTTCTCGTCGGCCCATTCGTCCCAGATCGTGACGCCGTTCTCGCGCAGGTAGCGGGTGTTCGTGTCCCCGCTCAGGAACCAGAGCAGTTCGTGAACGCAACCCTTGAAGTAGATGCGCTTGGTGGTGAGCAGGGGAAAGCCGGCCGACAGGTCGAAGCGCATCTGATGACCGAAGATCGACAGGGTTCCGGTCCCGGTTCGGTCCTCGCGCCGAACGCCGCGATCGAGCAGGATCCGCAACAGGTCGAGATACTGCTGCTCTGGGTGAAAGCTCGTCGTTGCCTGTTCCATGATCATGCCGTTCCAGGAATCCCGTGTGCACGCGGGACATGCTCCGCACATGCACGGATGTCGCGAGGGCATGTCCAAGTCGCTTAGATAACAGCGTGGACGGATGAAGGATACCGAACCCTGCGGGTTTTCAACGGACAGACGACCGCACCGCCGAGTTTGTCCCCCGCCCTTTCAAATTCCCTCCGTGTTTCCTATACTCTCTTGACCGGCCGCGAGGCCGGAATTGTTTTGACGCTCCGGTGTCAGAGCCTGAACTCCCAGGATCCGAAGCCGGTTCGAAGTCTTGGCGGTTCCTCGCCGGACACATCCGGAGGCCTCTGGCGACAGAAGTCTCCATTTTCTTTTCTCAAGGGCTTCCCTATGGCCGTGAAAGACCTGATCCGCTACGATCTCCTGGTTCAGGACGCCTTGAAGGGCGTCGTGCGCAAGGTGCTGATCGATACCGCGAAGGACGGTCTCCCGGGCGAACATCATTTCTACATCTCGTTCCGCACCGACTTCCCTGGCGTCCGGTTGTCCAATCGCCTGCGCGAGAAGTACCCGCAGGAGATGACGATCGTTCTCCAGCACCAGTTCTGGGACCTCGGAATCACGGAGCATACCTTCGAGATCGGCCTGTCCTTCTCGGGCGTGCCGGAGCGCCTGCTGATCCCCTTCGACGCGCTGACCGGGTTCTTCGACCCATCCGTGCAGTTCGGGCTGAAGTTCGACACGCAGGATGATGAAGACGAGGAGGAGATCGTCGAGGCTCCGCCGGCCCCAGCGCCGGTCCGCACCGGCGATACAGCTCCCGTCGAGCTGAAGCAGCCCCGCAAGTCTTCCGAGAAGAAGGCGGAACCCGACAAGGCGAAGCCCGCCCCCGCCGAGGCCACGGCCGAAACGGCTCCTCCGCAGAAGACCGACGCTGGCGAAGGGCAGCCGGGCAGCGCCGAAGTCGTCAGCCTCGACGCCTTCCGCAAGAAGAACTGATCGGACGGCGGGCCTTCGCCCCGCCCGTCGTCACGTCCTTGCGCGGCGCTTCAGCCGCATCGGAAGCCCGTTCTGTGGCCTCAGCGTGATCCTCTGCACGGGAGCGACCTCGTGCCCCTCCACAAGCTCGAACCTGACGGACTGCACGATGGCCGCCAGAACGATCACGGCCTCCTGCAGGGAGAAGCTCGCGCCGATGCAGACCCTTGGCCCGGCGCCGAACGGCAGATAGGCGAAGCGGTCGATGCGGCCGCGGTTTTCAGGGAGAAAGCGCTCGGGCCTGAAGACGTCCGGCTCGTCCCAGAGCTTTCGGTGACGGTGCAGCACATAAGGCGAGATCGCCACCATGGACCCGGCCGGAATGTGCAGATCTCCGATCTGGTCGTCCGCGATGGCCGCACGGCTCATGTAGGGCGCCGGCGGATAGAGGCGGATCGCCTCGTCGATCACGGCCCGCGTATAGACGAGACGCTCCAGGTGCTGCGGCTCGACCGGGCCGTCGCCCAGCACCTCGTCCACCTCCTGCTCAATCCGCGCGCGGGCCCTCTCGTCCTGCGACAGCAGGTAGAGCGACCAGGAGAGCGCATTGGCCGTGGTCTCGTGCCCTGCCCCGATGAAGGTCACGATGTTGGCCCTCACCTCGACGTCGGTCAGCCCCTTTCCGGTCTCGGGATCCGCCGCTTCGAGGAGGAGGGTCAGCAGGTCGCGAGGCGCGGGCCGGCCGCTGGCGATCAGCGCCTTTCTGGCGTCGATTAGGTCGTGGACCATTTCCTCGAAGAACCGGACGGCGGGCTGGGTCCGCAGGCGGCCGATCCTGGGAATCCAGGTCGGAAAGCCGAAGATGTCGAGCGGGTCTACCCGCCCCTGACCCTCGAAGAAGCGCGTGATGGCGCGTCCCAGCGCGTCCGGGTCCCGTGCGACGCCGGTGGTGAAGATCGTCCGCTCCAGGACGTCGAGGGTGACGCGGGTCATGTCGAGGGCGACGTCCGCCACGCGCCCGTCCGGGCGTCTCAGCCAGCGCCTGACGAGGCGCTGGGCCGCCTCGGCCATGGGCGGAAAGAAGGTTGCCACGTTGCGCGGGGTGAACAGGGGTGCGATCGTGCGGCGCTGGAGCCGCCACTCCTCGCCCTCCGCCGTCACGAGGCCGCGGCCGAGGCCGGGCGCGAGGATCCGGACCTGGAGGTCGTCTTTGCGGTAGTTCGCGACATTGTCGACCAGAATGTGACGGATGATCGCCGGGTCGTTGACCACCGTCAGCCGTCCGAGGGCGCCGTCGCCGGCAAGAACCATTTCCTCGAAATGATCCTCCATCCAGGTGGCTAGGGGATTTCGGCGCACCTCCCTCAGGAAGGCGATCATTCCCAGGGGCTCGGTGCGGGGCTTGGGTGCAGGCGGTCGGAAAAGAGGCGCTTCGAGGGTCTCGGTCATGAGATTTTGCAAGGCCTCCATGCTCGTTCGCTGTTGCGAGCGCTCAACTTTGAGATAAGAACACGAAACTCCATCGAAAGAGGTCAGGATGTCGCCCTCAACCCGTATCGAAACAGATACCTTCGGCCCCATCGAAGTCCCCGCCGACAAGCTCTGGGGTGCCCAGACGCAGCGTTCGATCCAGAACTTCCGCATCGGCACGGACCGGATGCCCCTCCCGCTGGTCCACGCGATGGCCATGGTGAAGCAGGCCGCTGCCTTGGTGAACAAGGATCTCGGCAAGCTCGAGCCGCGCCTCGCCGACGCCATCGCGAGCGCCGCCGCCGACGTGATCCAGGGCAAGCACGATGACGAGTTTCCGCTGGTGGTCTACCAGACCGGCTCGGGCACCCAGTCCAACATGAACATGAACGAGGTCTTGTCGAACCTCGCCATCGAGCGCCTGGGCGGCGAGCGCGGCAGCAAGAAGCCGGTTCACCCGAACGACCACGTTAACATGGGCCAGTCGTCGAACGACAGCTTCCCGACCGCGATGCACATCGCGGTGGCCCGCGAGGTCAACGATCGCCTGCTGCCGGCCCTGCGGCACCTGCACAAGGCGCTGGACGACAAGGCCAAGGCCTTCAAGGACATCGTCAAGATCGGCCGCACGCACCTTCAGGACGCAACGCCCGTCACTCTCGGTCAGGAGTTCTCCGGCTACGCGATGCAGGTGCAACTCGGCATCGCCCGCATCGAGGCGACGCTTCCGGGCGTCTACGCTCTCGCCCAGGGCGGCACCGCCGTCGGCACCGGCCTGAACGCGCACCCGGAATTCGCGGAGCGCTTCGCCGCCAAGGTCATGGAGCTGACCGTCCTGCCCTTCACCTCGGCCGTCAATAAGTTCGAGGCGCTGGCCTCCCATGACGCGCTGGTCTTCACCCACGGCGCGCTGGCGAGCCTCTCGGCCGGCCTGTTCAAGATCGCCAACGACATCCGCCTGATGGGCTCCGGCCCGCGCTCGGGCCTCGGCGAGATCTCCCTGCCGGAGAACGAGCCCGGATCGTCGATCATGCCCGGCAAGGTCAACCCGACCCAGGCCGAGGCCATGACGATGCTCTGCGCCCAAGTCGCCGGCAACCAGACGACGGTCACCTTTGCGGGCAGCCAGGGCCATTTCGAGCTCAACGTGTTCAAGCCGGTGATCGCCAACGCAGTGCTGCAGTCGATCCGTCTGCTGGCGGACGGCGCCGTCAGCTTCGCGGATCACTGCGTCGTCGGCATCGAGCCGAACCACGAGCGCATCGGCGACCTCATGCAGCGCTCGCTGATGCTGGTCACGGCGCTTGCTCCGAAGATCGGCTACGACAAGGCGGCCGCCATCGCGAAGTCGGCCCACAAGAACGGCACGACCCTGAAGGAGGAAGCCCTCAAGGCCGGCGTCTCGGAGGAGGACTTCCACGCGGTCGTCCGTCCCGAGACCATGCTGTCTCCGGGCGAGTAAGGCCGGCATCGAGGCCGATGGCCGAGATCATCAACCTGCGCCAGGCGCGCAAGAAGAAGGCGCGGGCCGACAAGGCGGCCCGCGCCGCCGAAAACCGCATCGCGTTCGGCCGTACCAAGGCCGAGCGCGACAAGGTCAAGGCCGAGAAGGAGCTGGCCGAGCGCCGGCTCGAAGGCCACAAGCGCGACGACGAGACGTCCTGAATGGGCGACGGTATCCTCAAGCGCTCGGTCTCCATTGCAGGCCATCGCACCAGCGTGTCCCTGGAAGAACCGTTCTGGGAGGTCCTGCGTGAAATTGCGGACCAGGATGCCCTGTCGGTTCAGGCCCTGATCGGTCGGATCGACGCCGAGCGCGGCGAGCAGAACCTTTCCTCCGCGATACGGGTCTTCGTCCTGACACGGCTGCGTGAAGCCGCTAGCCGCCCGGACTCCCTTGAATCGTCGGCGGAGGCCTGAGCTCGACCGGCGGCGTCAGGGGCGGCATCGTGAGGGGTGACGGCTGCGCGTCCGCTGGCGCGTTCTGTTGCTGCGACTGCAGCTTCTCCGCTTCGAGCCGGGCACGCTCGGCCTCCTCCCGCTGCCGGGCCTGCCGCGCAGCCTCCTCGGCCACGGCCTTTGCCCGCTGACGCTCCGCTTCCTGCTGCGCCTGGATCTGGCGCTGGCGCTCGGCCGCCGCCTTCTCGAAGGCTTCGATCTTCTCCAGTTCGCGACGGAGCACGATGGCCGCAAGACCGTTGCGCAGAGGGCCTGCATCGACCTCGCGAACGGGCGCCGCCAGGGACCCGCGCCAGTTCAGGCCGATGGAAGGCGGAGCCCCGGTCCAGTCCGGCGGCGCGGTGCGCGCAGTCAGCGATCCGCGGGTGTCGAGGGCTAGTGTCTTCAGGTCGTAGCCGACCGCGCCCTGCCAGACCGCCGGACCACTCTCAACCACGAAGGGCGACAGCCGCAACGCCCCGCCCACGAGCGCCGCCGTAGTGGTCACCGCCTGAGCCGTGAGCGGACCGCGGCCCAGCTCCGCACCGAGGAGCGTTTCCGCCTTCCCCTGGGCGAGCGGATCCTCGTCCGCGAGCGCCCGCTTCAGGGCGCGCTCGAAGGCGGACGGATCGGCGGCCGGCACGCGCAGGTTTGTCAGGCGCCAGTCGCCGGAGCCACCCAGATTGGCCACCAATGCCGCCAGGCTCTCGGCAGCCGAGCCGAACCGCAGATTGCCCGAAAGGGTCGCTTCGAAGGGCGTCGGTCCGGTTAGGGCCCATAGCGGTACGTCGCGCATCGTCCCGTCGCCAACGATCGTCGCGAGAGAGCCCTGACGGGTGATCGTCGTCGAGCCGGTGAGCCTTCCGGTTCCGATGGTCGCGTCGAGGTTCCGGATCGCGATTCCATCCCCCATCGCCTCCACGTTGAAGCTTGCCCGGGTGCCCTGGAGGCCCCGGCCCAGATCGAGCTTGGCGGCCCGGAAAAGCACCTGCCCACCCGACACGAGGCGCCCGCTCTGGCCGAAGGACGCAGTGGACCAGATGGCGGTCGCGTTGGGATCGCCCGGAGGCGTGCTCAGGGCAAGGGTGGCCACGAGCCATGGGAGCGACAGGGTCTGTGTGGAAACCTCGCCGCTGATGTCGGATCGGGAGCGCACGGCGAGCTTTGCCTGAACGGGATTGCTGGACACCTGACCTGACACGTCGAGGAGCGTGGCGTCGCGGGTGCGACCGAGCGTGACGCGCCCTTTCACCGGCACGGGAGAGCTGACTCCGGCGCCGTCGCCGAGGAGCTGAAGGAAGGGGGTGATGTCGGCCGTGGTGATGTCGGCCTCGCCGCTGTCGACCACGTCGTCGTCCGCACTGAGCGAGAACGGACGCGTCGTCGTGACCTGGACACCGCCGATGTCGCCCGCGAGGGTGACGTTGAACAGGCCGGATCCGACGCGGGTGCCGCGCAGCTCGACCTGGGACGGCCGGTTGAGAGAGGCTAAATTGGCGCGGTTGACCCACCGGCCCGTATTGGCCGTCGAGAGGGCGACATTGAGGTTCTCGGTCCGTCCGTCGACGGAGTTCACCTGCCCCTGGAACGAGCCGCCGGCTGCCGTGCCGCGCGCCGTCGTCTGAAGACGCAGCTGCGACGTGCCGGGTGCCGGGGCGACCCGCTCGGTCGCGACCTCCAGATCGAGAGCGCCCTCGCGCAGGAAGTACGGCACCAGCTTCGAGATGCCGCCGATCCAGACGCTTCCCAGAAGGTCGACCAGCGGCGCGGCGCGCTGGGCCGTGACCTTACCGGCGATGCGCCCCGACCCGTCCGGCGCGATGCGGCCGCTGACCCGGGCATTGGCACCGGCGAGATCGACGATGTCGAGGGATTCCACCAGCAGGGCCGGCCCGTCCGACAGGATGCGAGCGGAGATCCGCCCCGTGCCCGGCCGGTTGCCAGCGCTGACGTTGCGGGCGTCCAGAATAAAGCCCACATCGAGGTTCTGGGTCGCCTCGAAGATGCTTGAGACCTGGGGCAGCTGGTCCAGGTTGAGGTTCTGGATGCCGACCTGCGCCTCGAGCTTCCCGCGGGCATTCTCCTCGGGAGCCGTGTAGCGCAGGTTTCCGGTCATCACGGCGTCGCCCGTCTTCACCCGCAGGCGGCTGAAGGACAGGACCGGGTTCGCGAAGGCAATGTCCGACGAGGCCTCGAAGGGACGTCCATCGAGCACCTTGAGGAACGGGGAGCGCAGGCTCAACCGCTCGAGATAGCGGGCGAGCCGGTCGGAGGCGTTCGACGCCAGCGCCACCTTGCCGCTGATGCCGCCCTGGGTGGTGAGGCCGAGCTGGCCCTCCATGGCGACCCGCGTCTCGCCCGGAGCCGTGAACTCGATGCGGTTGAGACGGGCGCGGCCCCGCTCGACCGACAACCTCAATGTGGCATTGGAGAGATCGTCCTGGCCAAGCCCGATGCTGTCGAGCTTGAGATCGAGGTCGACCGGCACCACCACCGGTGGGATCGACCACTGAGCCAGCCGGCTTTTGAAGTCCTGGCCGTTGGATGACAGGATGAAGCTGTCCGCATCGAGCCTGCGCCCCTCCAGCTTCAGAGAGACGCGCGGATCGTCGAGGCCGACCCGGCCCTGGCCCGCCATGCGCAGGCTGGCTCCACCCTCCCCGGCCTCAAGGCTGACCTGAGGCAGCTCCACGGCCCCCTGGACCGTCTTGAACTCCGCATCGACCACGATCGGGATCGGGATCCCGGCCGCCGCGACCTGCGCCGGCGGGCCGAACAGGACCTTGGCCTTGCCGGCGAGAGCAGGCCCCTGGCCGTCGGGGGAGCCATCCAGGGCGAGCTTGGCGTCGAGGTCGAACCGGGGGTGGATGTCGCCCCCGCCCGAGAGCTTGAGCTGGACGGTCTTGTCCGGGGCCAGCTCGCCGGTGACGAGCCTGAAGGGCACGCCCGCCGTCGTTCCCTCGACCCGCCAGGGGCCGATGAGCTTCTGCCCCTCGATATGGACGTTCTCGGCGAAGGCCTGGTCGGTCCGGCCCGTGCTCGGCTTCTGGGTCGTGACGAGGAGCTGACCGATCAGCAGGCTGTCGATGCCCCATTCACGGCCGCGTCCACTGCCGGAGACGAGATCGCTCGGCAGGCGCCAGGTCCCGTCCCCGCCGACCGGGACCCTGATGTCGGCGCGGCCGATGCGGGTCTCCGTGACCCGGACATTGCCCTGGAGCAGCGGCATCAGGGCGACCTCGGCCACGACCAGGTCGGCCGCGAGGCTCGGTGAATCCGCGGTCTTGCCTCCGAGCCGCAGGCGGTCGAAGCGGACTTTGGGCGATGGCAGCAGGCGGACGCTGATGTCGCCCTCGGTGCGGGCTTCCGTTCCTGACGCGCGCGAGATCATCTCATCGATGGTGTCCCGGTGGGCGTCCCAGTCGATGAAGGGCGGCGCCGCTACGGCAACCGCCAGAATGAGGATCACGATGGAGGCGATGATCGTCAGGATATCGCGCAAAGGGCCGCCTTTTCGTCGTTTCGTCCCAGGTTCTTTAGCTCAGGCTTCGAGGAAGCGGGAGCGCCACGACATGTTATCCCCTTGTCATAGCGCGATGATTTTCCCCGGATTCATGATGTTGTGAGGATCGATGGCCCGTTTCAAGACGCGCATGAGGTCGAGAGCGGCCGGTCCATGCTCGATCTCGAGGTATTTCATCTTCTTCTGCCCGACCCCGTGCTCGCCCGTGCAAGTCCCCTCCATGGCGAGCGCCCGCCGCACGAGCCGGTCGATGAAGGCCTCGCAGGCGGCGATTTCGGCCGAGTTATCCATGTCCACGAGCGGCTGCACGTGGAAATTGCCGTCGCCCACATGGCCCACGATCGGAGCGATGAGGCCGCTCTCGACGATGTCGTGCTTCGTCGCGTCGACGCATTCGGCCAGCCGCGAGATCGGCACGCAAACATCGGTGGCGACGGACTGGGCGCCGGGCCTGAGGCCCTTGGCGGCCCAATAGGAATCGTGCCGCGCCTGCCAGAGCTTGGAGCGCTCCTCGGGCTTGGTGGCCCATTCGAACGGACCGCCGCCGAACTCGGTCGCGATCTCGCCGAACCGCTCCGCTTGTTCCTGCACCCCGGTCTCGGTGCCATGGAATTCCAGGAGCAGCAGCGGGCTCTCAGGCAGGGTGAGCTTGGAATGGGCGTTCACCGCCCTCACCTGCACCTCGTCCAGAAGCTCGATCCGGGCCATGGGGATCCCGGACTGGATCGTCATGATCACGGCGTCGCAGGCCGCCTTGACGGTCGGGAACGGGCAGATGCCGGCCGAGATGGCCTCCGGGATGCCCTGGAGCTTGAGGGTGATCTCGGTGATGATGCCGAGCGTGCCCTCCGAGCCGATGAAGAGACGCGTGAGGTCGTAGCCGGCCGAGCTTTTCTTGGCACGGCTCGCGGTCTTGACGATCTCGCCGTTGGGAAGCACGACCGTGAGGGACAGGACCACGTCCTTCATGGTGCCGTAGCGGACCGCATTGGTGCCTGATGCCCTTGTCGCCACCATGCCGCCGATGGAGGCATCCGCCCCGGGATCGATCGGGAAGAACAGGCCCTTGTCGCGCAGGTGCTCGTTCAGCTCCTTGCGCGTGACGCCGGGCTCGACCACGCAGTCGAGATCCTCCTCGTGGACGGCGATGATCCGCTTCATCAGGCTCACGTCCACCGTCACGCCCCCGAAGGGTGCGTTGATATGCCCCTCGAGCGACGTGCCCGTGCCGTAAGGAATGACCGGGACTTCGCGCGCGGCGCACAGCTTGACGATGTCGGACACCTCCTCGGCCGTGCGCGGATAGACCACCACGTCCGGCGGTTGGTTCTTGGCCCAGGTGAGCGAATGCCCATGCTGCTCGCGCACGGAGGCGGACACGACGACGCGCTCAGCGTAACGCTGGCGAAGCTCCTCCGTCAGGGTGGCGATGTCGGCCTCGGACGGTGTGGCGCGAAGAGTGGCTTGGGGCATGTTCATGGACGCTTCAGATCAATTTGGTGAACCTTGAGCCCCTTCCTAGCAAAACGATTGCAAAGGCGACACTGCGCATGACAAACTTGGTCGAAGGTTATGGATTACCATTCGAACTGTGCTAACGTTTCTTCTTTAGGGAAGAAGAGGTGATCTTTTGACGCCAATGAAGGTCGAGCGCTGACAATGGAGAAGCGTGTCCCAGTCTTCTTCTTTGCCCCCTTCGTCTCGTCGACGATGCGGGTGTCGCCGGCTTGGATCGACTATAACGGCCATATGAACATGGCCTATTACCATGTGCTGTTCGACCGCGCCGTCGAAGAGGGCTTCGGCCTCGTCGGTCTGGGACAGGACTACCTGGAGGAGCGCAAGGCCTCCTTCTTCGCGGCGGAGATCCACACCCTCTACAAGCGTGAATTGAAGGCCAGGGACGAGGTTCGCGTGACCCTTCAACTCGTCGACTACGACGAGAAGCGCATCCATTACTATCTCGAAATCCGGCACGCGGTCGAAGGATGGGTCGCGGCCACCATGGAGGGCCTGTCCCTCCACATGGACATGGAGACCCGGAAGGTCTCGCCGTTCCCGGACGACATCGCAGCCAATCTCGCGGTGATGAAGGCAGCCCACACCCGACTCGCGCGGCCTCAGGCCCTCGGGCGCATCATCGGCATCCCGGCGAGACGCGACCTGATGGAGCCGGCGCTCGCCGGCGGCACTCGGCACTGATCGGCCACACGCTTCAATAGGCTTTGCCGACCGTCATGGCGGCGCGGAACTCCGGATCCTCGTCCACATAGGCCGCTTCCGGCCCTGCTCCGACCGCGTCGAAGAAGCGGCTGACGAAGCACCGGAACGAGGCGCAGAGAGCGATGTCGCAAATCTCCCGATCCGTGAAGCCGACCGACCTCAGCCGGTCGATATCCGCCCGAGACACCTGCGACGCATCCCTCGCGATCTTCTCCGCATAGGCCAGCATCTCGACATCCTTGGCCGACAGTCCCGCATTCCGGAAATCGCGCTGGATGGCCATCACGGCGTCCTTCGACCCCAGATCGGCGATCAGCTGCTTGCCGTACACGTAGGAGCAATAGGTCGAGGGGATATGCTTGGCGGCGATGAGCGTGATGAGCCGCCACTCCCTCAAGCCGAGGGAAAAGCCTGCGCGGATCCTGTCGGAGAACTCCGTGTAGATCGGCAGCAGGTCAGGCCGGGACGTGAAGGCCTTGGCGGTCGCCATCACGAAGCCGAGCTGGGCCTTCTGCTTCTCGAAGATGTCCGCAACCGCGCCCGTGGCTTCGTCTTCACCGATCGTCTGCAGGTACATGTGACCCTCCAGCCAAGCATCGCGTCTCCGACCTTAGCAGAACGCGCGCCAACCGGCACTTGGCCGCTGACAAGATCGCCAGTGCGGAGACGACTAGCAGCCGACCGAGCCCGGAGGACAGGTCCCGATCCGCGCCGGCGGCCGTGGATTGGACATGTTGTACCGGCGATCGATGTCCTGGCGGATCTGGTTGCGGTCGATCTGGATCTGCTCGTCGCGCCGGAGCTGTCGTCCCTCCTGCAGGATCGACCGGTTGATCCGGTCGGACTGGCGCTCCGCTGGGCTCTTGCGGGGCAGCGTCTGAGCCGCCGCCGGGAGCGCCAGTCCCAGGAATACCGCCGCCAGCACCACGATACGCATCTTTCGACCCTTTCGAATGCACACAGGAACATATGGATGGGGACGCCGATCCATACAACGGAGTTCCGCCCTGCGGCAGGATCGCCCTCATTTCCGGCCTCGACGCCGTTCGCCTTTTGATCCATGGTCGCGCCGATGAATCAGCCTGATACCCGACCCGATCCCCAGGACGACCTCGCCCATCAGCCGAGCTCCGGCTCCCTGAGCGCCCGCGTCCGCGCGGCGGTCGCACCCCAGTCTCCGTACCTCTCCGGCCTCAACCCGGAGCAGAGGGCGGCCGTCGAGGCGACGGAGGGGCCGGTCCTCGTGCTCGCCGGCGCGGGCACCGGCAAGACCCGCGTGCTTACGACCCGCATCGCTCACCTGATCGCGACCCAAAGAGCCTATCCGTCTCAGATCCTGGCCGTGACCTTCACCAACAAGGCTGCGCGGGAAATGCGCGAGCGCGTGGCCGCCGTGATCGGCGAGATGGCCGAGGGCATGCAGTGGCTCGGCACGTTCCACTCTATCGGCACCAAGATCCTGCGCCGTCATGCGGAGCTGGTGGGCCTGCGCTCCGACTTCACGATCCTGGGAACGGACGACCAGCTGCGGCTGATGAAGCAGGTGATCGAGGCCGAGGGCATCGACGAGAAGCGCTGGCCGGCCCGGCAGCTCGCCTCCCTCATCGACGGCTGGAAGAACCGCGGCCTAGGCCCCAACCAGATCCCGGCGGGCGAAGCCGGCGCCTTCGCCAACGGCAAGGGCGGCAAGCTCTACACGGCCTATCAGGACCGGCTGAAGACCCTGAACGCGGTCGATTTCGGCGATCTTCTGCTCGAATGCCTGCGCCTGTGGCGCGAGCATCCGGACGTTCTGGAGCAGTACCAGAACAGGTTCCGCTACATGCTGGTGGACGAGTACCAGGACACCAACGTCGCCCAGTACCTCTGGCTCAGGCTCCTCGCCCAAGCGCGCAAGAACCTGTGCTGCGTCGGCGACGACGACCAATCGATCTACGGCTGGCGCGGCGCGGAGGTCGACAACATCCTGCGCTTCGAGCACGACTTTCCGGGCGCGACCGTGATCCGCCTCGAGCGCAACTACCGCTCGACCGGCCACATCCTGTCCGCCGCTTCGGTGCTCATCGCCAAGAACCAGGGCCGCCTCGGCAAGACCCTGCGCACCGAGGACGAGCCCGGCGAAAAGGTGACGATCACCGGCGCCTGGGACTCGGAGGACGAGGCTCGGCTGATCGGCGAGGAGATCGAGGCGTTCCACGCCAAGAAGCATCCGCTGTCCGAGATCGCCATTCTCGTGCGCATCTCGGCCCAGATGCGCGAGATCGAAGACCGGCTTGTGCAGCTCGGGGTGCCCTACCGCGTCATCGGCGGCCCGCGCTTCTACGAGCGGGCCGAGATCCGCGATGCGCTGGCCTATCTTCGCGTCGTGAACCAGCCCGCCGACGACCTCGCCTTCGAGCGCATCGTCAACGTGCCGAAGCGGGGCTTGGGCGATGCGACGATCCAGGTGCTGCACAACCATGCCCGCGCGGCCCGCGTGCCGCTCGTGGAGGCTGCGCGCTTCATCATCGAGACGGACGAGCTGAAGCCGAAGCCGCGCGCCACCCTGCGCGATCTCCTCACGGCCTTCGGACGCTGGGCGAAGCTTTCGGAAACCATGAGCCAGTCCGAAGTCGCCCAGGTCGTTCTGGAGGAATCCGGCTACACGGACATGTGGCAGAAGGACAAATCCGCCGATGCGGCGGGTCGTCTCGAAAACCTCAAGGAGCTGGTGCGCTCCATGGAGGAGTTCCCTGACCTGCAGAGCTTCCTGGAGCACGTCTCCCTGGTGATGGAGGCTAACGAATCCGACACCACCGAGCGCGTGAGCCTGATGACGCTCCACGCCGCCAAGGGCCTGGAATTCGACACCGTCTTCCTGCCCGGCTGGGAGGAAGGCCTGTTCCCGAACCAGCGGGCGCTGGACGAGAGCGGGCGTGCCGGCCTCGAGGAGGAGCGCCGCCTCGCCCATGTGGGCCTGACCCGCGCGCGGCGGCGCGCAAAGATCTATTTCGCGTCTAACCGGCGCATTCACGGACTGTGGAACTCCACGATCCCGAGCCGCTTCGTCGACGACCTTCCGGAGAACGACGTGGAGATCGTCGAGGCGCCTGCGAACTTCTCCTATGGCGGATACGGGGGCGGCTCGCGCTTCGACCGCATGACCCCGTTCAGCGGCTCGTCCTATCAGACCCCCGGCTGGCAGCGCGCCCAGGCGCACCGGGCCAGCACGGACGACGGCGGCTATTCCGCCCGTCGCTCCGGCGAAAGACGCGGGCCGATGATGATCGAGGGCGAGCTGGTGGCGAAATCGACCGGCACGGCGTCGAGCTTCAAGGCCGGCGGCCGCGTGCTCCACTCGAAGTTCGGCCCCGGTACGATCGAGGCGGTGGACGGCAACAAGCTCACGGTCGAGTTCGACAAGGCCGGCCGCAAGATGGTGCTCGACAGCTTCGTGGAAGCGCTGAGCTAGGGCGCGCCAGCCGGCGCGCCCTGCTGCGTGCGATCGTCACGACGCAGACGGCGGCACTGGCTTCGGCGGCGTCCCGTAGGTGCGGGGGTCGACCGGGCTGAGCAGGCCCTCGTCCTCCGTGTAGGCTGGCGGGTGCTCCACGTAGGTGAACTGGCCCTTGCCGTCCGGCGCCTGTCCCTTGGCCCAGCGGCCCTGCGCGCTCTCGGTTCCCTCAGAATGATTGAGGAACTGGTAGGACACCTCCGTCCGCTCCAGGTCCTGCGGGAAGTTCGACGGCACGGGCGTCGTCTCGAGACCGTCCTCCTCGAGTTCCTGGATCGCCGCGAGCCACTGGTTCTGGTGCATGGTGTCGCGCGCGAGCAGGAACGACAGCATGTCCTTCACGCCCTTGTCGTCCGTCATGTTGTAGAGACGGGCCACCTGCAGGCGGCCTTGCGATTCAGCCGTCACGTTGAAGCGGAAATCGGCCAGGAGGTTGCCGCTCGAAATGGTGTAGGCGGACGTCCACGGATTGCCCATGCTGTCGGACGGACGAGCCCCGAGGCCGCCGACGATCAGATGCTGCGGGTTCATGCCGGCGACGAGCACGTCCTCGATGCGGGAGCCGCCCATGACGGCGCCGACGAGCGAATTCCTGGCCGCATCCTCCTGCGCCTCGACAGGAGAGGTTTCCAGAAGGCGCGCGATCATGGTGGCCAGCATCTCCACATGGCCGATCTCCTCGGTGCCGATGTCGAGGATCATGTCCCGGTACTTCTGCGGACCGCGGCTGTTCCAGCCCTGGAACAGGTAGGTCATCATCACGCTGATCTCGCCCCATTGCCCGCCGAGGGGCTCCTGCAGCATCTTGGCGAAGATCGGGTCGGGCTTATCGGGCTTGGCATTATAAGCCATGTGCCGCTGACGGAAGAACATCGGCGTCTCCTCTCGTATGGGATGTAAAGGACTTGTCCGCCCTGCAGGGGTCCTCTCTCCAACAAGAGCGACTCTCGGTTGTTCCCGAATTTCCCTGAATGCGCCGTAGTTTGGAGCGCTTCTGATCTGCGCCGCGAACCCTCTAGCCACCCGCCCGCAACTGTGGAACCATTCGGCCCCGATTTTCGGCAACCGACGAGGCCTCGATGTTCCCGCTGTCCCACATGCTCCGATCCTTCGTGCGGACCGGTACGCTCAAAGTCATCGATGCGGATGGCGGGGTGCATGTCTTCGCGGGCGCGCCCGGCCCGCAGGTCACCATGCGGCTGACCGACCGCTCGCTCTACCACAAGCTCTTCCTCAATCCGGAGCTTCACGCGGGCGAGGCCTACATGGACGGACGCCTGAGCTTCGAGGACGGCTCGACGCTCCGCGACTTCCTGACCCTGTTCTCGACGAACCGATCGTCTCTCGCCAATTACCCTCTGCAGAACGTGCTGAAGCGGATCTCGCGCACGGTGAAGCGCTTCCAGCAGGCGAACCCCGTCGGCCAGGCGCAGAAGAACGTGGCGCACCACTACGACCTCGGCAACGACTTCTACAAGCTCTTCCTCGACAAAGGCATGCAGTATTCCTGCGCCTACTTTCAGAGCGACGACGACACGCTGGAAGAGGCGCAGCAGAACAAGCTGCGCCTCATCGCCTCGAAGCTCCAGCTCAAGCCCGGCCTGAAGATCCTCGATATCGGCAGCGGCTGGGGCGACCTCGCGCTCTATCTCGCGGCCATGGAGGAGGTGGACGTCACCGGCGTCACGCTCTCGAAGGAGCAGTACGAGCTTTCGAACGAGAAAGCGCGCCGCGCAGGCCTTTCGCATCGCGTCCGCTTCGAGCTGCGAGACTACCGCCACGTTGAGAGCCGCTTCGATCGCATCGTCTCGGTCGGCATGTTCGAGCATGTGGGCGTGCATCATTACGGCGAGTTCTTCGCCAAGATCAATGCGCTGCTCGATGATGACGGCCTGATGGTGCTGCACTCCATCGGCAAGATGAGCCCGCCCGGTACCGCAAGCCCCTGGCTGCGCAAGTACATCTTCCCGGGCGCCTATTCCCCTGCCCTCTCGGAGGTGTTTCCTGTCGTCGAGCAGGCGCAGCTCTGGGTCACGGATCTCGAGTTCCTGCGCCTGCATTATGCGAAGACGCTGAACCACTGGCATCGGCGTTTCGAGGCGAACCGCGACACGATCAAGGCGATGTACGACGAGCGCTTCTGCCGGATGTTCGAATTCTACCTGATCAGCGCGGAATCGATGTTCCTCACCGGCAGCCAGCTCGTGTTCCACATGCAGCTCGCGCGACGGCGCGACGCCGCGCCGATCGTTCGGGACTACATCACCGACACCCAGCGCGCCTACAAGGCCAAGGAGGCCGAGAAGCTCGCAACCCTCAAGCCCGCGGCGGAGCTGACCTCCGCCTGAGCGGATTTCAGGGCCTTACCGATCCCGTCGCTTCGAGGGAGACAGGCCTGCCTTCGGCCGCGGCGCGATACACGGCCTGCATGATGCGCACATCGCGCAGGCCCTCCTCGCCGGGCGTCTTCGGGTCACGGTTCTCCAGGATCGCCTGGACCAGATGGTCCATCTCGTTGGCGAACTGGTTGCCTTCCGGGATCTGGACCCGCCGCTCCTCCTTCTCGGTCTTCACCATCATCTGGTGTCGCCAGTATTCGGTCGCCGGATCGAGCACGAGGGATGCCTTGGAGCCGAAGACCTGGATGCGCTTGACGGGCGACGTCGAGTACGAGGACGACAGGTTCGCCAGCACGCCGGACGGAAAGCGGAGCTGGAACGTCACCAGATCCTCCACCTCCTTGAAGCGCGGGTCGGACGGGTCGCTGCTGATCTGCGCAGACGCCACCTCGAGAGGCTCCTCGCCCGTGATGTAGCGTGCGGCCTGCAGCGAGTAGATGCCGATGTCGTAGAGCGAGCCGCCGCCGGCCAGCGCCTTCACCATGCGCCACTGGTCGGCCGGCACCTTGGGATCGAGAATGCGGCCGTGATCGCTCGTCACGAGGCGGATCTTCCCGAGCTCCCCCTCGCGCGCCATGCGAATGGCTTCGAGATTGTAAGACTCGTATTGCGCCCGGTACGCGATCATCAGCTTGCGGTCCGCCTCGCGGCCGGCGCGGATCATCGCCTCGCACTCCTCGACCGTCGGGGCCATCGGCTTCTCGCACATCACGTGCTTGCCGGCCTTGAACGCGCGGGCCGTGTACTCCGCATGCAGCGCGTTCGGCAGGATGATGTAGACGATGTCGACCTCCTCGTTGTCTGCGATGCGGTCGAAGTCGTCATAGCCGTAGATGTTCCTGTGCTCCACGCCGTATCGATCGGCAACCTGCTCCGCCTTCTGCCGGTTGCCGGAGACGAGCGCAACGAGCTTCGACGACTTGCTCTGGGCGAAGGAGGGAATGATCTGGTTGAGGGCGAACTGGCCCAGCCCCACGATGGCGTAGCCCAGGCGCTTGCCGGGCTCGTGCGGCATCTCCTTTTCCATCTCCGGAAAGGGCCTGCCGGTCGAGCGGCTCGGCGGTCGGCTCGATGAATCCACGGCACCGCCGGCGCTCTGCGCGACGGCGGGTCCCGCTATGGCGAGAGCTGAGCCGACGAGGAGCGATCCGCCGGTGCCGCGCAGGAAGAGACGGCGGGACAGGCCTGCCTCGTGGAGCAAGTGCATGGAATGTCCTATCGCGTCAGACGGTCTCGTAGTCCTTGTTCTTCAGGCCGTCATGGGAGTGACGGGTCGGCAGCGTTCCTTGAGGCTGCGTCTTGAAGAACGAGTCGGCCTTGGCGCCTATCGGCCCCTTGGAGATCGTGATGCCGCCGTCGACCGCATAGAGCGCGCCGGTCACGAAGCTCGCCTCGTCGGATGCGAGGAAGCAGAACACGTTGGCGACCTCCTCCGGCGTGCCGCGCCGTCCCATCGGCGTCGCCTGGGTAATCATGGTGGCGAGTTCCGTGTCCATGGGACCTGTGGACTTATGCGTCCAGGCCGTGTCGATCGGTCCGGGGCAGACGCAGTTGGCGCGCACGCCGTAGGCCGCCTGCTCGCCGGCGACGCCGCGGATGAAGGAATGGATGAAGGCCTTGGTGCCGCCGTACATGGCGTTCTTCGGATGCCCGATCATGCCGGCCTCCGAGCCCGTGGCGACGATGTTGCCGTGGGTCTTCTGGAGATAGGGCAGCGCGAACTTCGTCATCAGGAAGACGGAGCGCACATTGGCCCGCAGGGTCTCGTCGAATTTGTCGATGGGATAGTCCTGCGTCTCGCCGACGGCGAGGAAGACGCCCGCGTTGTTGATCAGCACGTCGATACGCCCATAGACGCTCACGCAGGCCTCGACGGCCGCTTCGGCGTGCCGCTCCTCGGCGATATCGCCGAGATAGACCTCCGCGAATCCGCCCGCGCCGTTGATGAGCCGCGCCACGTCCTCGACGGGATCGTCGGGCAGGCCCACCAGCATGAGGCGGGCGCCCTCCTTGGCGAACTTGAGCGCGATGGCTTCGCCGATGCCGGTTCCGGCTCCGGTGATGATGGCGACTTTGTCGAAGAGACGGCCAGGCATGCGATTTCCCCATCATGATGACGGCAGGCGGAACGCGCCTGCGGTTCGGATCGGACGAGGGCACAACGGGGCCTCCTCCGGAGGGTTCCCCGCAGGCCGTGTCAAACAATGCGTGATCTTGCCCGCGAGCGGTGGTAAGCGGGGGCCATGCTTGAAGGACTGCACCCCAACCGCCCGACCCACGTCTTCCGGATTACGACCGACGAGCGCTCCGCTCGCGCCATGACCGAGCTGATCGGCGAGATCTTCGACCCCGCCGAGACGGCCGTCGCCGCCTTCGAGACGGAGGAGGACGGGCCGTGGCTCCTCGAGGCCTATTTCGCCATGGAGCCCAACGAGGCGGCAATCCGCGACCTCCTGCGCCCGGTCGTGGGCGACGAAGCCGACAAGGGCGTGTTCGTGCCGCTCGAGCAGCAGGATTGGGTGAAGGCGTCCCTGGAGGGCCTGAACCCGGTCCGCGCCGGGCGCGTGCTGGTGCACGGCTCCCATGACCGCGAGCAGCGGCGCCCAAATGACGTCGCCATCGAGATCGAGGCGGCCCTCGCCTTCGGCACGGGCCACCACGGCACGACGAGGGGCTGCCTGCTCGCCTTCGTGGACGAGCTGAAGCTGCGCCAGCCGCGCCATGTGCTCGATGTGGGAACGGGAACGGGCATCCTGGCTTTCGCGGCCGCCAAGATCCTCAGGCAGCCGGTGGTCGCCGGCGACATCGATCCGGAAGCGGTGCGCGTCGCGCGCGAGAATGCGCGCCTGAATGGGATCGCGTCCTGGATGAAGCTTTATGTGGGTCCGGGGGTCCGCAATGCGATGGCCGACAGGCTGGGCCATTTCGACCTGGTCTTCGCCAACATCCTGGCGAAGCCCCTGCGAATCCTGGCGCCGTCTCTCGCGCGGGTGGCGAGCCGCGACGGAACGCTGATCCTGTCAGGTCTGCTGGTGAAGGACGTTGCGGGCGTCCTCTCGGCCTATGCGGCCCAGGGATGGCATCTGCAGCGCCGTTACGACCTGGAAGGCTGGGTGGCGCTGGTGCTGAAGCGGGGCGGCGCGCATCCGCGGCCCCGCTCAACGGGCAGGCATTAGTCCATCAGGACGCGCGGATAGCGCTTGGCGAGCTCGCGACGCAGCTCGACGGTCTCGAGATAGATGTCGCGGATGGCCTTCATGACGGTGACGATGATCATTGGTCTTCTCTCGGGTTAGATCTTGAAAGGAAGCTGTTCGTCCTGAGCCAGGAACTCGGGCGCGTGGCTCTGATGGCGGCACAGGTCGTTCACGAGAGCCTCGTGACGGCGCAGCTGAGCCTCGGCGCTCTTCATGCGGGCCTCCATCAGAGCGCTCATGAAGCGCTTGGCGAGGCCGGGCAGGTTCGAAGTCGGGCGCTCGGCGGCAACCGGAGCAGCGGCGGCGGTCGGTGCGAAATAGGCAGTAGCCATGGGTACATCTCCAACGAGTTGGCGTGATGTCCCTTCAGCGTTCCTCGTTTTATCGTTACCAATAAGGTAAGTCGTCCTGACCTTTTTTTGGAGTGGGTATTTTGTCATGCGAGCCATGCTCGTATTGCAGTGCACAAAGCTTAACTGCCTACTTTCAGGCAGGCAGTGCATAGACGCTATGCAGATTGCAGCTTGGCCATGCATCTCCGGTGACGGCAGGACGGTTGCAGCTTGGGCGCGGCAGGCCTAGCGTGTCGCGCCTCAAGGATCCCACCACCGGTTTATGGCATGGCCCGCTTCCAGACCTTCGACGACACCACCTCCCCGTCCCAAGGCCCCGACCGCATCGCGAAGCTCCGTGCCGAGCTGGCGCGCCGCGGCTACGAGGGCTTCATCGTTCCCCGGGCCGACGAGCACCAGGGCGAGTACGTGCCGAAGAGCGCCGAGCGGCTCGCCTGGTTGACCGGCTTCACCGGATCGGCCGGTACGGCCATCATCCTTCAGAGCGAGGCCGCCCTGGTGGTGGACGGGCGCTACACGGTCCAGGCGGCAGAGCAGGTCGACACCTCGGTGATCACGCCCGTCCAGATGGCCGAGACTTCGGCCGAGGACTGGATCGCCACGCATCTGCCCGCCGGCACCACCCTCGCCTATGATCCCTGGCTTCACACGCAGGATGACCTGAAGCGGCTGGAGCAGGCCGTGGCCCGCGCCGGGGGACACCTTGTCCCGGTCGACATCAACCTGGTCGACGTGATCTGGGTCGATCGCCCCGCCCTGCCGCAGGCCCCGGTGCGTCCGCATCCAGGCAAATACGCGGGCGAGGATGCCCCGTCGAAGCTGGAGCGCATCCGCCGGAAGATGGCCGAGGCCAAGGTCGACGCACTCGTGATCTCGGACCCGCACAACCTCGCCTGGTCGTTCAATCTCCGCGGCGGCGACGTGGGCCACACGCCCCTGCCGCTGGGCTACGCGATCATCCCCTGCGAGGGGCCGGCCCGGCTCTTCTTCGACCCGGCCAAGATCACCAACGAGGCCGGCGACGCGGTCGGCGACCTCGCGGAGTTCGTGCCGATCGGCGGCTTCCAAGCAGCCCTCGAGGAACTCGGGGAAAGCGGCCGCAAGGTCCGCATCGATTCCGCGACCGGCTCCGTCGCCCTGATCCGGCGCGTCGAGAGCGCGGGCGGCAAGGTCGATGTGGGGGCCGATCCGATCTCCCTCATGAAGGCGGTCAAGAACAAGGCCGAGATCGCCGGCTCACGGACTGCCCATCACCGGGACGGCATCGCGGTCGCCCGCTTCCTCGCCTGGCTCGACCGGGAGGCCCCGAAGGGCAGGCTCACCGAGATCGACGCGGTCGAGGCGCTGGAGGCCTTCCGGATCGAGACGGGCGCCCTCAAGAACATCTCGTTCCCGAGCATCTCGGGCGCCGGCCCCAACGCCGCCCTGCCCCATTACCGTGTGACGAGCTCCAGCAACCGGCCGATCGAACTCAACCAGATCTTCCTGATCGATTCCGGCGCGCAATACGAGGACGGCACCACCGACATCACCCGCACCATCGTGGTGGGCGAGCCGAATGCGGAGATGAGGGACCGCTTCACCCGCGTGCTCCAGGGCCACATCGCCATCGCCCGTGCCGTGTTCCCGAAGGGCACGACCGGAGCGCAGATCGACAGCTTCGCCCGCAAGCCCCTGTGGGAGGCGGGCCTCGACTTCGACCACGGCACGGGACACGGCATCGGCAGCTACCTGTCGGTGCACGAGGGGCCGCAGCGCATCGCCAAGACGGGCACGACGCCGCTCGAGATCGGCATGATGCTGTCCAACGAGCCGGGCTATTACAAGCCGGGCGCCTACGGCATCCGCATCGAGAACCTGATCCTGGTGGAGAGCCGCACGATCCCGGGCGGCGACCGGGAGATGCTCGGCTTCGAGACCCTCACCTTCTCGCCCATCGACCTGCGTCTCGTCGAGCCGTCGATCATGACGGTCGACGAGATCGCATGGCTCAACGAGTACCACGCCCAGGTGCGGGAGAGGCTCGCAGCCGAGCTCGACGCCGAAACGCGGCCCTGGCTGGAGCAGGCGACGAGGCCGATCGGATAAATCTCCGTCAGATCACGTTCCGCAGCACCACCACCGACACGACGCCGACCGCGACCGTCGCGAGGAGCGGCAGGCGGAAGGCGGCCACGGCCGTGATGGCGGCGGCGATCGCCTCGGCCCAGCCGGTGGTGAGCGCCGTCGGGGCGATGACGGCGACGAGCACCGCCGGCGGGATGGCATCGAAGGCCGCCTTGGCGCGGCCGGTGAGCACGAGGCGGTCGGCCACGAACAGGCCCGCGATCCGGGTGATGTAGGTCACCACCGCCATGGCGAGGATCGCCAGGAGGGTCGTCGTATCGACGCTCATGCGTGGTCCTCCTTCGGCGCCGCCAGGTAGGCGGCCGCAATGCCGGCGATCGCGCCGCAGGCCACGTGCCAGGGAGCGCCGATAAAGTGGTGGACGAGGGCCGCCACGGCCGCGCTGGTGCCGACCGTCACCAGGGTGACGCGGCTCCTACCGAAGCCCGCGATGAGGCCGATGAACAAGGCCGTGAAGGCGAAATCCGCCCCGAGCCGCGCCGGGTCGCCGAGGAAGGAGCCGAGGACAGCCCCGAGGGTTGTCGAGACCACCCAGTTGGCGAACAGCATCCCCGCCATGGCGGCCCAGTAGGCTCCCGTCACCGGGCGGTCAAGGGCGCGCCGCTCGGCCAGCGCCCAGGATTCATCGGTCAGGAAGAAATAGGCCAGGAGCTCCTGCGTCCGCGACAGCTTCATCTTGGGCGAGAGCGAGGCCCCCATCAGCACGTGGCGCACGTTGATGAGGAAGGTCGCGAAGGCGAGCGTCAGGATGGGAGCCGGGTGGATCCACGTCTCGATGGCGGCGAACTGCGCCCCGCCCGCGAAGACGAGGGTCGACATCAGCGTGACCTCCGCCGTCGTCATGCCTTTGCCGGCCGCGACCGCGCCGAAGAGGAGCCCGATGGGAATCGCCGCGATGGCGGCCGGCGCGATGTCGCGCAGGCCCGCCCGCGCCTCGCGGCCATATTCGGTTCGATAGGGATTGATCTGGTCCATGGTCATGTCCGTTTGCGGCCTTATGCCGAAACGGCGGCGCGGCGTCTTGGATGAAAGTGCTTTCTCGGGAGAGCGCATCGTTCGGAAAACCGGATCCACTTTTCCGAACGATGCGCTACGCAGCCCGGAAGATGCCGGGCGTGACGCCCATGCGGGCCTTGAACACCCGGTTGAGGTGGCTCTGGTCGAAGAAGCCGCAGGCGGCCGCCACATCCCCCGGCGCCTCCCCCTTCCCGAGGAGACGGCCCGCGGCGCGGAAGCGCCGGTCGAGCAGATAGGCATGGGGCGTTAGGCCCGTCTCCTTGCGGAACGCCCGGATGAAGTGGCTGCGGGACAGGCCGGCGATCCGGGCGAGCTCCGCCAGTTCCGCCTCCTGGCCGAGATGGGCGTCGAGATAGTCGCGGACGCGGGCGATTCCCTTCGAGCAGCCCCGGACCTTGGGAAGTCCGTCGAGATCGGCCCAGCGGGCGATGAGGCGGGCGAGGTAGTCGACCAGCCGCGTGTCCTGCTCCATCTCGGAGGCCCAGCTGTCGTCCCGGCACAGGCAGGCATGGAGCTGGGCATGGGCCAGGGCGAGTTCAGGATCGTGCATCACCGAGTGCCTGAACCAGGGCGGCCGGGACAGCGGTCGTCCGGCGACATCCTCCGCGATCTCCTGCATCAGCTCGGGCGACGGATAGAACGTCCGGTACTCGAAGCCGCCGCCATAGGGCTCCCCGTCATGGATCTCGTCGGGGCAAACGACCGCGACCGCGCCGGGACCGGCATAATGCTGCTCGCCCCGGTGGAAGAAGGTCTCGCAGCCCGCCAGGATCGCCGCCACCGCGTAGGTCTCGTGGGTGTGGCGGGCATAGGCGTGACGGCGGAAGGTGGCGCGCAGGCAATCGAGGCCGTGATGCCGCGGCACCCGCCAGAAATGGGTCACGTCGCCCGCATCCCGCTGGTCGGGGTCGAGCGAAAGCTCAGGCGTCATCACCGTCATGGCGGCCATCATGGCACATCAGGGGCGAGCCGTCTTGCACAGGAGTCTCACCCGCGCCCGACGAGGGCGAACCAGCCGTCCTCGTCCATGACCTGGACATCGAACTCCTTGGCCTTGGCGAGCTTGGAGCCCGCGCCGGGACCCGCCACCACGATGTCGGTCTTCTTCGACACCGAGCCCGCCACCTTGGCACCGAGCCGCTCGGCCATGGCCTTGGCCTCCTCGCGGGTCATCTGCTCCAGCGACCCGGTGAAGACCACGGTCTTGCCGGCCACCGGCGAATGGGCGGCCGCCACCGTCTCGACCGGCTCCGTCGTCACCTGGGCGAGAAGCGCGTCGAGCATCTCCTCGTTGTGCGCCTCCTTGAAGAACTCGATGATCGCCTCCGCCACCACCGGCCCGATGCCCCCGATGGAGGTGAGCTCCCCATGCGCCTCCGAGGCCGGATCGGCCGCCGCCTTCGCGGTCTCGCGCAGGGAGTCGAACGTGCCGAAATGGCGCGCGAGCAGGCGCGCCGAGGTCTCGCCCACATGCGGGATGCCGAGCGCGAAGATGAAGCGGTTCAGCGCGATGCTGCGGCGCGCCTCGATGGCGTCAAAGAGATTTCTCGCGCTGGTCGCGCCCCACCCTTCCCGGTTCTCGAGCCGCTTGAGGCTGCGCTCGTTGCGGGCCCGCAGCGTGAAGATGTCCTGCGGGCGCTGGACCAGACCTTCCGCATAGAACTCCTCGATGCGCTGCTCGCCCATTCCCTCGATGTCGAAGGCGTTGCGCGACACGAAGTGCTTCAGGCGCTCGCGCGCCTGCGCCGGACAGATGAGGCCGCCCGTGCAGCGGCGCACCGCATCCTCCTTGCCGGTGCGCGGATTGACCTCGCGCACCGCGTGGCTGCCGCAGGCGGGACAGGTGGTGGGAAACGTGTAGGGCTTCGCATCCGCCGGGCGCTTCTCCAGCACCACGTCGAGCACCTTGGGGATCACGTCGCCGGCGCGCTGCACCACCACCGTGTCGCCGATGCGGATGTCGACGCCGTTGCGGATCTTCTCGCCGTTGCCGCCGATGCCGCGGATGTAGTCCTCGTTGTGGAGCGTCGCGTTCGACACCACGACGCCGCCCACCGTCACGGGCTTCAATTTCGCGATCGGGTTGAGCGAACCGGTACGGCCCACATTGATCTCGATGTCCTCCAGCACCGTCACGGCGCGCTGCGCCGGGAACTTGTGCGCCAGCGCCCAGCGCGGCGAGCGCGACACGAAGCCGAGACGCTGCTGCAGGGAGAGATCGTCGACCTTGTAGACGACGCCGTCGATGTCGTAGCCGAGATTGGCGCGGTCGGTCTCGATGGCGTGGTAATGCTCCAGCATCTCGGCGACGCTCGACACGCGGCGCGTGAGCTTGTTCACCGTGAAGCCGAAGCCGCGCAGGACCTCCATCATGCCGTACTGCGTGTCGGCCGGCATCTCGCTGACCTCGCCCCACGCATAGGCGAAGAAGCACAGGGGGCGTGATGCGGTGATCGCCGGATCGAGCTGGCGCAGGCTGCCGGCAGCGGCGTTGCGCGGATTGGCGAAGAGCGGCTTGCCGGCCGCCTCCTGGCGCGCGTTGATGGCGGCGAAATCCGCATGCGAGAGATAGACCTCGCCGCGCACCTCGAACACCTCCGGGACGTGCGAGCCTTTCAGCTTCTTCGGGATGTCGCCGACCGTGCGGGCATTGGCCGTCACGTCCTCGCCGACCGCACCGTCGCCGCGGGTCGCGGCAGTGACGAGGCGGCCCTTTTCGTAGCGCAGGCTCAAGGAGAGGCCGTCGATCTTGGGCTCCGCCGTGAAGACGAGCGGCGTCTCGCTCTTGAGCTGCAGGAAGCGGCGGATGCGCTCAACGAACTCCTCCACGTCCTCGTCCGCGAAGCCGTTGGCGAGCGAGAGCATCGGCACCCGGTGCCGGACCTTCGAGAACTTCTCCGATGCCCGCGAGCCGACCTTCTGGGTCCGACTCTCGGCTGTCTTCAGTTCCGGGAACTGCTCCTCGAGCGCCTCGTAGCGCAGGCGCAGGGCATCGTATTCCGCGTCCGAGACGGTCGGCGCGTCCTCCTCGTAATAGCGCCTGTCGTGCTCGGCGATCTCCGCACCCAAGGCCTCGTGCTCGGCACGGGCCTCCTCGGCGCTCAGCTGATCGAGGGACATTTCGTGAGGGGCTTTTTTCGCGGGCATGATCGAATCGGGTTTGAGGTCGGTTGAACCATAGCGCCCGGGCCGGGACTCTCCAGGGGTGACAGACGATCGGTTCACGGTATTCTGAGGCGCCGGCATGAAAGAGCCAGTTAATCTCCGGGTATGCGGGATCAGCTTCGCGCTGATTTGGCGCGAAGGGCTTTCGGCTGGTCCTGGCTGTTCAGCGTGAGCTGAGGGAAGCGCGGGACGCGATCGGCTTCGCGGTCCGCAGCGGAGCGCGAAGAGTTCGGGGCGGGAACCGCCCGGACGGGAAGCCAAGGCGTCCCGCGCGCGGCTTTTTGCGACTCCGGCCTCGCGCTCCGGCGCATGTGGCGGGACCCCACAGCAGTCCCCATGCACCTTAGGGCGCTTTTCGCGCAGCTCCGCCGGCGTGTCAGGCCTGCGGCGCGGGCGAGGCTGAGGAGAGGATGAAGACGGCCCTGCCCGATCAGGCCCGCCTGCCTCGTCTCCCGCTCGGAGCCGTGCCGCCGGCGGGGTGCGAAGCCGCCGGCGATCACAGCCGCATCCGCTCTCCTCGACCGACGCCTCGGGCGGGTCCCTCGCGAGAGCGAACCCGAACGATATAGCCAAGCTTGGCAGCACTGTCAAGAACAAAAGGGGAACAAAAATCCCTCTGGTGGAGGCAGCCCGCCGGCGCATGTGCTAGAATTGCCCTACTCCACAGGAAGGAGCGCGATATGAAGACGATTGCTCTCGTATGCGCCTTTACGTGTGTCGCCTCGTCTGCCCAGGCGCAGCAGCCAGCCCCGCAACGTCCCGGCCCCACCTTCCTCCTGAAGCAGGTCACCCCGACATTGCCAACGAAGGAGCAACTCGAGGTGCGGGTGCGTACCTCGACCATCCAGCCTGGCGCCGTTGGCCAGTGGCACACCCATCCCACACCACCCATCGTCTATGTGGTGGAGGGCACGCTTTCCGTCGAAAGGAAGGATGGTGAGACGGTCCACACCCAGGCCGGCCAAGCCGTGATAGAGCCGATCAACACTGTGATCCGTGCAACCAACAAGGGACAGGCCCCAGTGAAGCTGGTGATCTTCCAGGTGAGCCCGCCCGAGATTCCTGAGTCGCACCCGGCCCAATGATCATCACGGCGGCAATACAGTCGAATGGCGGGCGAGATGCGTCTCGCCCGCCACCGATCGAAGCGCCCGTCAGACTACCTGTGCCGTCGATTCTCCCATACGGGAGCTGGCCCTGAAGAGGCAGGCCCTCACATCCTGGGCGGCCGGTCGATGCAGTCGTCGCCCTGGATGTCGTGGAAGCTGATGCGAATCCTGCCGATGTGGCGGCTCGGATCGGCCGGGGCCCCGAGGCCGATGACCGGGTTCATCTCGCCTACGACGCATTCGGAGTCGCCCTCGGGCCTGAGCCGGACCTGGCGGTGCCGGACCCGCGCTTCGAACTCATGAATGTGCAGCAGCGTTTCGTCGTCCACGTCGACGTCGACGCGGCAATACCGTCGGCCCTCGGCGTTGGCGGCGATGCTGGCGCCATCCAGCAGGTGCCGAAGCTCCGGGGGCCACTCGACGATGGGCGTTTGTGTCAGCGGCACGATCCACCTCCAGATCCGCAGATCATTCCTTCCGGAATGGCTAAGGATTCAAGCGAGAACCAGGCTCGGCGGTTCCATCGGGGCCCATGCTGAAGCAGGCCTGTCCCAATCGGCACGAACTTCGTCGCAAAGTGTCAAGCGCCGCGATGATCGGACGCCTAGGCTCACGATGTCCAGACATGCAGGAGACTCGAGATGCTGAAACGGACGATTGGCGCGATGACGGCCCTGTTCATCCTCGGCGCCCCGATGGCTTACGCCCAGGGGACCTCCGGCGCCGCCCAGCACGAACCGCCGATGTTGAACCGCACGGAGTTCAAGATCCTGACCGATGCCCGGGTGGGCGCCGTCAAGGTTGCGCTGCAGCTCACGCCGGAGCAGGAGAAGCTCTGGCAGCCCGTCGAGGAGGCGATCCGCGCCAGGGCCGAGTGGCGCTACGACCGCCTCGCCAAGATCGAGCAGGCGATGGGCCAGCAGTCCGGCTCGTTCGATCCCTCGAAGTTCTATCAGGACCGCGCCGAGGTCCTGTCGGAACGCGCCGCCAACCTGAAGAAGCTCGGGGCGGCATGGCAGCCGCTCTACCAGACCCTGACGTCCGACCAGAAGATGCGGTTGGAGCTCCTCACCGTTCGGGCAGCCGAACGGATCAGGGACATGGCCGAGGCCCGCCGGATGGAGATGGATGACGAAGACGAGTTCGCGTTCTGACCCAGGGCTGCGGACGGGTCCCGCAGCCTCAACTCAATGCGCTGCGGCTTCCAGGAGCCTCGCGGCGGCCGCGCGGGCTTCCTCGGTGATGGTGGCGCCCGCGAGCATGCGGGCGATCTCCTCGCGCCGGGGCGTGGCCTCCAGCGGGATCACCCGCGTGGCGACCCGGTCGGAGCCCTTCACGCCCTCCTTGGCGATGAGGAAGTGGCTTTCGGCCCGCGCCGCCACTTGCGGCGCATGCGTGACGGCCATGACCTGGACCCGCTGCGCCAGACGCGCGAGCCGCTGGCCGATGGCGTCCGCCACCGCGCCGCCGACGCCGGTGTCGATCTCGTCGAAAACCAGGGTCGGGGCGGAGCCCTTGTCGGCCAGCACCACCTTGAGGGCCAGCATGAAGCGGGAGAGCTCGCCGCCCGACGCCACCTTCATCAGCGGCCCGGCGCGGGTGCCCGGATTGGTCTGGGCCCAGAACTCGACCCGCTCGAACCCGCCGGGATCGCGGCTGGTCTCGTCGGTCTGGATGTCGGTGATGAAGCGGGCCCGCTCCAGCTTCAGGGGCGGCAGCTCGGCCTGGACGGCGGCGTCGAGGGCCTCGGCGGCCTTCTTCCGGCCCGCCGAGAGCGCCTTGGCGGCGGCAAGGTAGGTCTTGTCGGCCTCCTTCAGGGAGGCCTCGAGCGCAGAGAGCTTCTCCTCGCCCGCGTCGATCGCCGCCACGTCCTCGATGAAGCGCTGGCGCAGGGCCGCGAGCTCGTCGGCCGGCACGTCGTATTTGCGGGCGGCGGCGCGGAGCGCGAAGAGGCGCTCCTCGGTCTGCTCCAGCTCGCGCGGATCGTATTCCGTGGCCCGGATGGCCTCCTCCAGGGCCGCGCGGGCCTCGTCGATGGCGACGAGCGCCGCATCCAGCGCCTTCACGCTCGGCTCCACGAGAGCCGGCGCCTGGGCACCCCGGCGCTCGAGCTTGCGCACGGCGGCCGAGAGCTCCGGCACGGGCGAGGAGTTGCCCGCCACCGCCTCGAAGGCCTCGTTGAGGTCCTGGGCGACCTTTTCGGACTGCATCATGACGATACGGCGCTCGGCCAGGGCCTCCTCCTCGCCGGGCTTCGGGGCGAGCTTGTCCAACTCCTCTACCGCGTGGCGCAGGAAATCGGATTCCTGGCGGGCCTTCTCGATCCGCTTGCGATGCTCGTGCAGCTCGTGGCGCGCGTCCTTGACCCGGCGGGCGGCCTCGCCCACGGCATGGACCTCGGCGCCGAGGCCCCCGAAGGCGTCGAGAATTGCCCGGTGGGTGACCGGGTCGACCAAGGCGCGGTCGTCGTGCTGGCCGTGGATCTCGACCAGGGCCGCGCCGATGCTCTTCAGCACCTGGACGCTCACCGGCTGGTCGTTGACGAAGGCGCGCGTGCGCCCGTCCGCCACCTGCACGCGGCGGAGGATCAGGTCGCCATCGGTGTCGATGTCGGCTTCCGCCGCAACTTTTCGGGCGGGATGATCCAGGGGACAGTCGAAGACGGCCGTCACCTGGCCTTGCGCTTCTCCGTGCCTGACGAGGCTTCCGTCGCCTCGTCCGCCAAGAGCCAATGCAAAAGCATCGAGAAGGATCGACTTGCCGGCCCCTGTCTCGCCGGTGAGGACGCTGAGGCCCTCACGGAAATGAAGCTCGAGCTTGTCGATGAGGACGATGTCGCGAATCGCCAGCTGGATCAGCATGGATGATGAGGCTTACCCCGTACGCTGACCGACCTGCGGGACACCGCGGAACGCCTTGCTGATCCACGAGCCGGAATCCTCGCGCGGCTCGACGCCGCCCTTGGCCAGCAGATTGTAGGCGTCCTTGTACCAGGGACTGTCAGGGAAGTTGTGACCGAGAACCGCCGCGGCCGTCTGCGCCTCGCTGACGACGCCCATGGCCATGTAGGCCTCGGTGAGACGCTGGAGCGCCTCCTCGACGTGGCGGGTCGTCTGGTAGCGCGCAACGACGGTCCGGAAGCGGTTGATGGCGCCGGAATAGTTGCGCTTCTGGAGATAGAAGCGTCCGACCTCGAGCTCCTTGCCGGCGAGCTGGTCGCTCGCGACCTGGATCTTCTTCTTGGCGTCCGCCACGTATTCCGAACGGGGATAACGCTCCACTAGCTCCTGGAGGGACAGGATGGCGCGCTCGGACTTCTCCTGGTCGCGGGTGATGTCCGGAATTTGATCGTAGTAGGACGAGGCGAGCAGGTACTGCGCATAGGCCGCGTCCGGGGTGTTCGGATGCTGCTGCAGGTAGCGCTTCGAGGCCGTGATGGCCTCCTCGTAGAGGCCGCCCTCGTAATTGGCGTAGGCCTCCATGATCATGCCTTTGCGCGACCACTCGGAATACGGATACTGCTTGTCGAGCGCGCTGAACTTCTTGGCGGCGCCTTCGAAATCCCGCTTCTGGATGCGGGCCAGACCGTCGTTGTAGAGCTCCTCCGCCGGCGCCGCGGCCACGATTTCGGGCTTGTAGGTTTCGCTCTTATCGAACGGATTGATCGACGAAAGGGTGTCGCAGCCCGCGAGAACGATCCCGCACGCGCCGATGAGGAGCGCGCGACCCGCCACGCCCGTCAAACCCGAATAAACCTTCGCGAAAGGCATGCTTCGCGGTCCTCCGATAAATCGTGCCCGATGTTTTTAGACGATGCACCGCAGGTTCTTTAACCTATACGCGAGCAAAGAGCCAACCCCCATCCGACAGGCTTACCCAACGGATGCAAGGCGGCTCGCGATTGGTCGATGCGGCCAAAAGGCGCCCGGCCCGGGTGCAGGGACCGCCGTGCGGTGCCTCAGTGCACTTCCGGCGCGAAGGCCGGCATGGCGATGCCGTTGCCGATCTCGGCATAGCCGGTCTCGCGGCGGGTGCCGACCTCGACGATCGCGTAGTTCGACCGGCTCGAGAACAGGGCCTCGAGGACCGAGAAGTTCATGCGGTGGCCGCCGCAATAGGAGCGGTAGGTGCCGAGGAGCGGCAGGCCCGCCAGGGAGAGGTCGCCCACCGCGTCGAGGATCTTGTGGCGCACGAACTCGTCGGCGTAGCGCAGGCCTTCCGGGTTCATGATCCCGTCCTCGCCGATGGCGACGGTGTTCTCGAGGGAGGCGCCGAGCGCGAAGCCGGCGCTCCAGAGCTTCTCCACGTCGCGCATGAAGCCGAAGGTGCGGGCGCGGGAGATGTCGCGGCGGAAGACCGACGGCGACAGGTCGATCGCCTTGCGCTGGCGGCCGATCACCGGGGTCGGGAAATCGATCTCGACGTCGAGCCGGAAGGCGCGCTCGTTCGGGACGAGCTCGGCGAAGCCGCGGCCCTGCGTCACGCGGACGGGCTTGAGCACCTTGAGATAGCGGCGGCTGGCGTTCTGCACCACGATGCCGACCTGGTCGATCGCGTCGATGAAGGGAGCCGAGCTGCCGTCGAGGATCGGAACCTCGGGGC
Source organism: Pseudomonadota bacterium (assembly GCA_023426505.1). Lineage (GTDB taxonomy): Bacteria > Pseudomonadota > Alphaproteobacteria > Rhizobiales > Beijerinckiaceae > Microvirga. The sequence goes on along the minus strand of JAFAAP010000243.1, from coordinate 1,695 downwards.
CGTCGATCTCGACGAGGACGTTGTCCACGCCGAGACCGGACAGAGCCGCCATCAGGTGCTCGATCGTCGCCACCGCGCCGCTCTCCCGGTCGCCGATGACCGTGCAGAGCTCGGTGGCGGTCACCGCCAGATGACGGGCGTCGATCAGGCGGTCGTGTCCCCCGGGAAGACCCGTCCGAAGAAAAGCAACCCCGTGGTTCGCCTCAGCCGGATGAAGGATCATCTTCACCTCGTCCCCCGAATGGACCCCGATTCCGAGGAGGGTGACGGCTGCGCGAAGCGTGGTTTGCTGATTTTGTTTCATTATCTTCGGACCTCGTACGCCACAGCTTCGGGCAGAGGGCACCTGCCTGAAGATGATTGACGTCCGCTGTTGTTTTTAAGGATTCAGCAGGTCCCCTTGAAAACCTGCCTTCTTAACTGACGGCAACATAGTCCTGACCGAAGGCTAGGCCAAATCACGCTTTCTTACGGTCTGTAACAAACTGGGCCATTGGCAAGCCCTTGAAATCAAAAAGGTTTATAAAAAGTTAATCCCCCGGCCGCAGGGCGACCGGGGGCTTTTGCAACAGCCTGTTACGCTAGGTTAATTAGCCTGGCGGCGCAGGAAGGCCGGGATCTCCAGCTGGTCGTCCTCAGCGCTCCGCTGCGGGGTGACGCGGCCCTGCGGGTCGAGCTGCCCCTGAGTCGGGCGGTAGCCCTGGGGAGCGGCCTGACGCTTGGCGTATTCCGCGTGCACCGGCGACATCTGCTGCCGGGGCGCCTCGGGCTGGGCCGGACGCTGGGCAACCGGCTCGGCCGGAGCCTCGTCGCGGCGGCCGAAGCCCACCGTGGCGAGGCGCTGGATCAGCGACATGCGCTTGGCCTCGGGAGCCGGCTCCTCGCCGCGGCTGGCGCGGATCTGGTTCTGGACCGGCATCGGCAGCTCGTCGATTCGCGGCATCCGGGCCGGGCGCATGGCCCGCTCCGCCTGCGGCGGGATGAAGGCGGACTGCGCGGCCGGCTCCTCGTGATAGGCCGGCTGGGCCGCGACCGGAGCCTCGTAGACCGGCTTCGGCTGGGCCGGGGTGAGCACCACGTCCTCGCGGACGACCGGCTGCGGGGCCGGCTCGACCGGGGCGTAGGCCGGAGCCTGGGCGACCGGGGCGGCCGGAACCGGAGCGATCTCGGCGGCCTTCACGGGTTCCGCCGGAGCGGTGGCGCGAAAGGTCGGCGTGGTCTGGGTCTGGGTCACCCGGGCGCGGGCCTCGGCGCGCAGGCGCTCGGCCACTTCCGAGATCCGCTGCTCGGTCGAGGCGATGTCAGTGGCGTTTCCCGCCGCGATCTGGTCGATGCCGGTCGCCACGACGGAGACGCGGATGATGCCTTCCAGGCTCTCGTCGAAGGTGGCGCCGAGAATGATGTTGGCATCCTGGTCCACTTCCTCGCGGATGCGGGTGGCGGCCTCGTCCAGTTCGTACAGGGTGAGGTCGTTGCCGCCCGTGATCGAGATCAGCAGGCCGCGGGCGCCCTTCATCGACACCTCGTCGAGGAGCGTGTTGGCGATGGCGGCTTCGGCCGCGCGGATCGCGCGCTTCTCGCCGGAGGCCTCGCCCGTGCCCATCATGGCCTTGCCCATGCCGCGCATGACGGAGCGCACGTCGGCGAAGTCGAGGTTGATGAGGCCTTCCTTCACCATCAGGTCGGTGATGCAGG
>JAFAAP010000154.1 GCA_023426505.1 Pseudomonadota bacterium | reverse complement strand
GCCGGGCTTAACCCGGCTCCGGGGCCTAGAAACCCTGTCCGCAAGCGGTCGTCGGCATCGACCGCAAAAACAATGCCTCCTCGCCCTATGGCCGGGAGGTTTTGGCGCATGTCCAAGGCGAAAGCCTAAAGGGCAGTACGGCCGTCCTAGCGCGGCTTTCTAGCTCCCGGCCACCAGGACGCTCCTGGTGGCTGCCTCGCCGAGGGAGTTGCCATCCATGGATCCGTCCTATTCCGCTTTCGCCGACTGGCTCAGCAAGGTCCACACCGCGCCGCCGCTCATCCAGGCGCTCTGGATCCTGGCGGGGCCCGCGACCCTCGTCGGGCTCCGGAGCCCGGGGGGATTGCGCTCCATGCGGTCTACCGCACGCCCGAGGGGCGCTGGATGCTGCTGAGCCAGGGCCGGGTGCGGGCGTTGGGGCAGGGGGAGATCAACAGGCCGCCGGGCGCGCTGCCGTCCGCGACGGGCGAGCGTCCGGTGGAACCTTGAACCCCGGCGCCCGGTTCACCCGAGCGCCCTTGGTCCACGTTTTTCAAGATGCCCCTCGAGGGAATGGTCGCGCGCATTCCCGGGGCGTCGCTTCAGCGGAGATCCCCATGCGGAAAGCTCTTCTACTCGCAGCCGGACTGGCTCTCATCGGAACCTCGGCCTGGAGCCAGAGCGCGGCGCGGGACCGCGACGATTATCCACGCGGGCGCTGGCACGACGGCTACAGCCGGTGGGACCGCGACCGGGACGACGACCGGGATCGGGACCGGGACGACCGCCGCGGGCGCGCCATGCGCGACGACGACGAGGACGGCGACCGTTCGGGACGCGGCGCGCGCTTCTTCCTGCGCAGCGGCGACACGATGCTTCGCGTCGTCTGCGGGGACGCCGAGTCGACCCGCGCCTGCGTGGACGCGGCGCTGACCATGTTCGACCGGGTGCAGTCGCAGGCGAAGAGCTCGGGCTCGTCGCCCGCGCCGTCGACGCCGCCATCGTCGCAATAGTCGAGGAACGGGTGGCGGGCGTCGCGTCCGCCGCCCGGTCCGGCCGTCAGTCCTCGCAGACGCGGTAGCGCCGGGTGATGACGTCGCCGTAGCGGTTCCGCTCGCGCCGGGTCTCGTAGTAGCAGTCCCGGTCGCGGCCGCGCCAGCGGGGGCCGCGGTCGTAGTCGCGGTCCCAGCCGCGATCCTGGTCGCGCCACCCGCGGTCGTAGTCCCGGTCCATCCAGGGCTGCGCGGAGGCCGCTCCGGCGAGGCCGCTGAAGACGACACATCCCGCAAGGATGAACGATAAGCGCCTGGTGTTGGTCATGGGTGCCTCGCAGGGCTGATGGAAATACCGGGATCAACGGGCTCGGCGGACCCGCGTTCCTGGCGCGGTTTTTCGGCGCGGCTGGCGCCGCCCTGTGGATTGCGGGCACAGAAAAGCTGGGCCGTTCGCTTTCTTTCTTTACCGCTCCCGCCCTAGTTTATGGAGCAGGTTTGGAGACACCGCCTCGTGCGCTACCCGCCCCAAGTCCTCGAAGAGATCCGCGCCCGGCTGCCGGTTTCGGCCGTCGTGGGCAAGCGCGTGCGCTTGAAGAAGGCGGGGCGGGAATGGCGCGGGCTCTCGCCCTTCAACGCCGAGAAGACGCCGTCCTTCTACGTGAACGACCAGAAGCAGTTCTATCACTGCTTCTCCTCCGGCAAGCACGGCGACATCTTCACCTTCCTCATGGAGACCGAGGGGCTCTCCTTTCCTGAGGCCGTGGAGCGGCTCGCGGGCGAGGCCGGCGTGGCGCTGCCGAAGCCGTCGCGGGAGGACCGGGCCGAGGAGATCAAGCGCAAGAGCCTCCACGACGTCATGGAAATGGCGGCCGCCTTCTTCGAGTCGGCGCTCCAGGGCCGGTTCGGCGCCAAGGCGCGGGACTACCTCGCCGGCCGTTCCTTGAGCCGGGAGACGCAGGGCCGCTTCCGCATCGGCTATGCGCCGCCGGACCGTTTCGCCTTACGCGACCACCTGGCCTCGAAGGACGTCTCCATCGACATGATGGTCGAGGCCGGGCTCCTCGTGACCGGCGACGACGTGAAGGTCCCGTACGACCGCTTCCGCGACCGGATCATGTTCCCGATCTGCGACATGCGCGGCCGGGTGGTGGCCTTCGGCGGGCGCGCCATGAGCACCGACGTCCCGGCCAAGTACCTCAACTCGCCGGACACGCCGCTCTTCAACAAGGGACGGCTCCTCTACAACCACCACCTCGCCCGCCAGCCGGCCCACGACAAGGGCACCGTGATCGCGGTCGAGGGCTACGTGGACGTGATCTCGTTGAGCATCGCGGGCTTTCCCAACGCGGTCGCGCCCCTGGGCACCGCCCTGACGGAGGACCAGCTCGCGCTCCTGTGGCGGATGGCCGAGGAGCCGATCCTGTGCTTCGACGGCGACAAGGCCGGCCGCCGGGCGGCCTACCGGGCCCTCGACATCGCCCTGCCGAACCTGACCGCCGGCAAGTCCCTGCGCTTCGCCATCCTGCCCGAGGGGCAGGACCCGGACGACCTCGCCCGCGACGGCGGCGCCCAGGCGGTCGAGCGCGTGCTCGCCTCGGCGCGCCCGCTCGTGGACGTGCTGTGGGGCCGGGAGGTCGAGGCGGGACCGCTCGACACCCCCGAGCGGCGCGCCGGCCTGGAGCAGAGGTTGCGCGAATCACTGGCGCTGATTCGCGACGAAACCCTCAAGCGCTACTACCGCGAGGAGATCGAGAGCCGGATTTCGGCCCTGAGCCCCGAGCCCCGGGGCGGCCGCTTCAGCCGCCAGGGCGGCGGCCCCAGGCGGGACCGGAAGGGGCCTTCCCCCATGTCCCCGGGCGCCCGCATGAGCGTCTCGCCGCTCCTCGCCCGCAGCCCGCTTTTCACCGGGACGACGGCCGAGACGCCCCGCGAGGCCATGATCCTGTGCACCTTCCTGGTGCACCCGGAACTACTGCACGACCACGTTGAAACCCTTGCTGAGCTTGACATCGAGGGCCGGGCTTCCCAGATGCTGAGGAGCCTGCTGCTCGATGGCGCGGCGGCAGGACACCCCACAGATGCCGCCGTCATGCAGGCCCGTCTCGAACGCGCGGGCCTGACCCAGGCGGCGGAGCGGCTGATGGCGCTCGTCCGCCCCGGCGACCGCTGGATGCTGGAGCCCCACGCGGATCCGTTGCGGCTTGAGGACGCATTGCGGCAGGCGATCACCTTGCATCGTCGCGCCCGCACGTTACATAGCGAGCTTCGGGCTGCCGAGCGCGCGCTCGCCGAAGAGGACAATGAGGCCAATCTCGCCTGGCTGCGAGAGGTCCAAAACCAGCTGTCCTCCGTCGAGGGTGCCGAGGCCGACCTGGACAACGGTGTTGTCCACCGTGACCACTGACATTTCATGGTGGGCGCGGCAAAGGTGGAGCGCTGCGGTTGAGCGGGGGATGGTTAACGGTTAGTCAAGCGACTTACTGTTTTATGGTTTGGAAAGACGTTCGGGTGGTAAGGCCTCGTGGCTTTGCCGCCCATTCGCGCATCGATGGTGTTTTGAGGGACGTCGGCGGGGCGCCGGAGTAGAGCAAAAGCATGGCAACCAAGACAACCGAACGGGACGACGGCGAGACGACGGCACCGGAGCAACAGAGCGACGGGCCTCTTCTCGACCTCACCGATGCCGCTGTTCGGCGGATGATCAAGCTCGCGAAGAAGCGTGGCTATGTCACCTACGACGAGCTGAACGAGGTTCTGCCCTCCGAGGAGTTCTCCTCGGAGCAGATCGAGGACGTGCTCGGCCAGCTCTCCGAGATGGGCATCAACGTCGTCGAGGCGGAAGAGGCCGAAGAGGGCCAGGCGGCGGAGGCCGAGGAGGAGGAAGTCGAAGGCGGCGACCTCGTCGAGGCTTCCCAGACCCGCGCCGTCGCGGTGCGCGAGACCACGGCCAAGGAGCCGACCGACCGCACGGACGACCCGGTCCGCATGTACCTGCGCGAGATGGGCGCGGTCGAGCTTCTGTCCCGCGAGGGCGAGATCGCGATCGCCAAGCGCATCGAGGCCGGCCGCGAGGCCATGATCGCGGGTCTCTGCGAGAGCCCGCTGACCTTCCAGGCGATCATCATCTGGCGCGACGAGCTCGTCGAGGGCCGGGTGCTGCTGCGCGACATCATCGATCTCGAGGCGACCTATGCCGGCCCGGACGGCAAGGGCGCGCCGCGCGAGGACATGCCCGACGGCGAGGATGAGCCCGCCGCCGCCGAGGGTGAGGAGCCGACCCCGCCGGAAGGCGAGATGGACGACGACGACCTCGAGAACAACGTGTCGCTCTCGGCCATGGAGGCCGAGCTGAAGCCGCGTGTGCTCGAGACCTTCGACTCCATCGCCGACAACTACAAGAAGCTGCGCCGCCTGCAGGTCGAGCATGTGGAACAGCGCA
>JAFAAP010000140.1 GCA_023426505.1 Pseudomonadota bacterium | reverse complement strand
CGCATCAGGCGCGGCGGTGCTCCCGGTCGTATCAGCGCCGGTACTGATAGGCGCTTGCGCCATAGGTTCCAGGACTCGTCACCTGTGACCCGCTCGCATTCGGCACGGGAACCGCGCGATGGACGCTGCCGGTCGTCGTGACCTCGTGGCCATGCCTCGTCATGTGGTGCTTCTTGCTGGCGGCATGATGCTTTTTGGTCGTTGCGGCATGGCGTTTCATGGTCGGGTGCTGAGCCCGGTTCTGGTAGGCCGTGGCCCGGTAGGTGCCGGGGGAGGTGACCTGCGACCCGCTGGCGTTCGGGACTGGGGTCTGGGCGATCGCGCCGGCGGTTCCGAAGGCAAGCGCAGCAGCGGCGAACGAACTGAGGAGAAGTGCACGCATCGAGGTGCTCCTTTGAAAGCGGACCGGCAGCGGTCGTGCTGGAGATCCGCGCCAATGATGAACGCAGCTGAGGCAACATGGTTTCGGATCGCAGCGGCGTGGAATTGCCGTCACCGCAACCGGGCAGGGACCTTGGATGAGGCGTCGATCCGGTGCCGTAGATGCTGCACCAGCAGCTCCGCGCCTGTGGTCAGGCAGTAATCGTGGCCGCCCGGCACCTCGATCACCTCAAGGTTGCCGCTCAGGCGGCGCCAGGCGCGGCCGTCATGACTTGCCGAGTAGAAAACCACCGGGACGTCAAGCGGAGCCGGAAGGTAGCGCGCCATCGCAACCGTAAAGGCTTCCCGCCGGAGTGACGGCGGCAGCCGGTCGTCCGCGTTGACGACGACGTCATGCGCTTTGGCGAGGAGCTCGCCGGGCGACATCTTCAGGACACGCTCGAACCGTCCAAGCTGATCGTAGAGCCGGGCGAGGCGCTGCGGTGAGACGCGGTGCTGTACCAGCCGCAGGATCGTTCGCATCATCGGTCGCGCGCTCACCGTCGGTGGGTCCACCATCGCGACCATCTCGACCCTATGCCCGGCCGCCATGAGAAGGCGCGCGGCCTCGAAGGCCACGAGTGCGCCGTTGCACTGGCCCCCGAGCAGGAACGGCCCGCTCACCTGCCTTTCCAGAATGTGCGGCAGCCGGTCGGCTGCCATGGCTTCGATCGATGGCGGAATCGGCTCGTCGTGCAGGCCGTGCGGATCGATGGTGATGATGGGATGATCCGGGCCAAGGAGATGCACCATGCGCCGGACATAGAAGCCGCCGCTGGCGAAGTCGCCGTGAAAGAAGAACAGCGGCGGCCTATCCCCGTCCGTGTGGAACTGGAACACAGGCGTCGGAGGCACAGCAGCTTGTGCGGCGATGCGCGGCATGAACCGGCGGATTGTCTCCGCTTCGAACATGATCGTTTCGGGCAAAGGGTGACCGACGAGGCGTTCCGCCTCGATGAGCATTTCGGTCGCCAGAAGCGAGTCGCCGCCGTTCTCGAAGAAGTCGTCGTCGATGGTGAGGGTGTCTGACTTCAGCAATCGTCTCCACAGGCGCAGAAGATCGGCCTCGAGATGAGTCGATGCCGGGCGTCCGTGCCGCGCGGCATCGGCGCCACCCTGCACGCCGATCATCTCCGTCAGCCGCCGGCGCTGCACCTTTCCCGTCGTTCCCTTCGGCAGCGCATCGAGAACGAGGATTCGGTGCGGAATCTTGAACGAAGCGAGGTCTTCCTGGAGGAAGCGGCGCAGCTCCGTGAGCGTCGTCCGTGCGCCCGGGTGCAGCACCACTGCGGCCGCCACGTCCTCGCCGAGGCGTGGATGCGGAACCGCGAAGGCGGCCGCCTCCGCGACATCGGGGTGACGCAGGAGCGCGATGTCGATCTCGCCGGGGGCGATCTTCTCGCCGCCGCGGTTGATCTGCTCGCTCAGGCGACCATGGAGGGACAGGAAGCCGTCGTCGTCCAGGCTCCCGATGTCCCCGGTGCGGAACCAGCCCCGCACGAAGGCGGTGCCATTGAGATCGGGTGCGTCGAGATAGCCCGATATGACGGTCGGACCACGCACCCAGATCTCGCCCTTCCGGCCGGGCACGACCGGTTCTCCGTCCTCGTCCATGATGGCGACCGTATCTGGCCATGGACGGCCGCAGGTGCCGGGCCTGCTCGCGCCGGGAGGCGGACAGTTCGCGGCGATCTGCGCGGCTTCGCTCGAGCCGTAATGTTCGAGGACAGGGACGCCGAGGACGGCCTGCAGATCCTCCCGCACATCGTCGGGCAGGGGCGCGCCGCCGGAAATGAGCAGGCGCAGTGTGTGGAGGGTCTGCACATCCGCGATGCCTTTTGCTGCATCCAGCAATGCCCGATGCAGGGTCGGACTCGCCGATGACCAGGTCGGACGCAACGCGTCGAACCACTCAGGCAGATCGACATGCGTGGCATTTGTCGGAAGAGCGACGCTGCCGCCCGTGACGAGCGGCGTGAGGATCGTCACCTTCAACCCATGGGAATAGAAGGGAGGCGAGACGCTGAGGCAGCGGTCGCGCGGCGTCAGGCCGAACCAAGCCTGCATCCGCACTGCGGCCGCCAGCATGTTGGCATGGCTGAAGGGGATCAGCTTGGGCTGCGCCGTCGTGCCCGAGGTCTGCAGGATGAAGGCGGGAGCACGCGGATCGGGCTCCTCGTCCAATGCCGGAGCGCCGATAGTCGGGATGTCGAGCGCGAGGCCGAGATGGCGCCATCCTGCGGGCGCTGCCTCGATGAGGGCGACACCGTGCTGCTCCGCAATGCGCCGAACTTCGTCGAAGCCGCCATGCGGCAGGACGATAGCGCTCAGGTGCAGACGGCTGAGCCTTTGATCGATCTCGGCCTCGGTTAGGCGGGGATCGAGCGGCACGGCGACCGCACAGCAGGAGAGGGCCACGAGAGCGAGAATGGCCTCGGGGCCGTTCGGCATCATCACGCTGATCCGGGCGTCGCGATCGAATCCGGCATCGCGGAGCTGCCGGCGCACGGTATCGATCTGGCGTTCGAGATCGCCGTAGGGGAGCGGCGCGGAGGCGGAGCAGACGATCGCGGGCTCGCGCGGCAAAAGGGACGCGTTCCGTCGGATCGCCGCTCCCAAGGTAAGGGGAGCATCTCGCAGGTCCTCCTCGTCGCGCAACTTGCCTGCGTTGCCGGCGCCTCGAATTTCGAACGTCTTGCTTCGTCGAAGCAAATAGCCCTCCGCGAAAACAGGAACAGTTTTCTGAGCAGAAGCACGTGCCGAAAAGATCGCGGAAACGTGAGTTGCGAGATCAGGCTGAAGAAAACGACCACCGTTTTGTAGTTCCTCAAAGGAGCTATCGATCATCGAAAGGGGTAGGAAAGCCGACGCATCGGGGGCATCCGTGACTGTGAAAGTCATGCCCGATAATGGAACCGAGAGACATTGCGGCTCAGGGGCAGCCGGTTCGGACGACTATCCTATTCCTCTTTCCTCAGCCGAGGTGCCCGCAGTCCAAACGGAACGATGGCTTCCACCATCCGTTTGACGTTTCAATTTGGACCGATGCCATGACAGATTTGCCATCCCGGAAGGGCCTTCCCGACGACAGAGTCCTGCCCCTTGTTGAAGAAACGCTGCGCGTCGACGTGCATGAACGCGTGAGCGGGCATGTGCGCGTGAGAACCGCCACCGACGTGGTCGAGGAACTCGCGCGTGCCGACTTGCGCCATGAGGCCGTCGACATCACCCGGGTTCCGGTTGACAGACCGGTCGATGTACCGCCGGAGATCAGGACCGAGGGCGACGTCGTGATCGTTCCAGTCGTGGAGGAAATTCTCGTAGTCGAGAAGCGGCTTGTGCTCCGAGAGGAACTGCATATTCGTCGCACTGTGACCGCGGAGCATGTGGAAGTGCCCGTGAAGCTGCGCAGGCAGCAGGCCGTGGTCGAGCGTTTGGCAACCGGCGAGGCGGGTTCCGAAGAAAGTTCATCGCGGGAACCACAGGATTAAAAGTCGCCGAACAAGCGCGGCCGGAGGAACCCCGGAAGCGGTCGCACATTGAGACCGAGTACTTACGAACAACGGGAGATTCATCCGTGCGCCTTGCTTTCGCGACATTGGCGACGCTGTCGGTTCTGACCACAGCGGCCATCGCCCAGACCAGCACCCAACCCACGTCGCCTCCTTCATCGACGGTTGCGCCGTCAGACAACAGCATGGGTTCGTCAAATCCGGCCGTCACGGTGAAACCGAAGGGCAGTCCCGAGAGCACCGGCTCCCTCGAACCCGGCGCCAACAGCTTTACGGAAGCCCAGGCGCGATCCCGCATCGAAGCGCAGGGCTTCACGAACGTGACCGATCTGCGCAAGGACGATCAGGGGATCTGGCGCGGCAAGGCCATGCGCAGCGGCGCTTCAATCGGCGTCGCGATCGACTATCGCGGCAACGTTCAGGCGCAGTGACGCACGCACCACTCAATCGACGACATCACATAACAGGGACAGGACATATGCCGGTCCCCGCAACAAGGACCTCTTCCATGGCCGATAAAACCATTACGTCGTTCTTCGATAACTACGATGATGCAGCGGACGCCGTTCGCCGACTCGAATCCGCCGGCATTCCGCGACAGGACATCAGCCTGATCGCCAACAACGAGGGTGAGCGGTATTCCTCGCATGCAAGCCGCACCTGGGACGAGAGCAGCCGCTTCGACGATGACGACCATGACGGCGCCGCGACTGGTGCCACCGTCGGCACACTCGCCGGCGGCGGTGCAGGATTGCTCGCAGGCCTCGGCATGCTGGCGATCCCAGGCTTTGGCCCGGTCGTCGCAGCTGGCTGGCTCGTGCCCACGCTGGTCGGCGCCGGCGCTGGCGCGGCGATCGGAGGCCTTACCGGCTCCCTCGTCGATGTGGGCGTGGACGAGAACGACGCCCACGCCTATGCGGAGGGCGTGCGTCGCGGCGGTGCGCTGGTGACGGTGCGCTCGAGCGAAGCGAACGTCACCCGCATCGTCGACATTCTCGACGACGAGGGCACGGTCGATTTCGACGATCGCCAGAGCACGTGGCGCTCCGAAGGCTGGACCGGCGGCACGAGCGCGGGCATTCCGTCCGCTGGCGTGATGTCGGGACGCGATGCGATGGCGGGACGGGGCGCCGAGCGCGGGCCGGACTTCGCAGCCGGCAGCGCTGCGACGCCCTCGACCGGCGTCTCGATGGCAGGCCGTGACTCGCTTTCCGGCGCGACGGGCCGCGACGAGGTCATCCCGGTGGTCGAGGAGGAGCTTCATGTCGGCAAGCGTGATGTCAGCGGTGGCCGCGTGCGCATCCACTCCCATGTGGTTGAGCGTCCCGTTCAGGAGCAGGTGACTCTGCGCGAGGAGCGTGTGCAGGTGGAGCGGCGCCCTGTCGACCGCCCCCTGGGCGATGCCGACGCAGCCTTCCGGGACCGGACGATCGAGGCCGAGGAGCGCCGCCAGGAAGCCGTAGTCTCCAAGGAGGCGCGCGTAAAGGAAGAGCTTGTCGTCCGCAAGGACGTGGATCAGCGCACGGAGTCGGTCTCCGACACGGTGCGCAGTACGGAAGTCAACGTGGAGGACGAGCGCGGCAACGCTCTCAACAAGTCCGGCACCACCGACCGTCGCTGATCGCACGGCATTCTGGAATGAGAGGAAAGCCCGGAGCTCTGCGCTCCGGGCTTTTCATGTGCTCAATGAGGCGTGCGGAGACGTCTTGGATCTCCCGTGACATCCGCCCCACGTTCTGCACGGAACCCGGTGTGACGATCCACGAGAAGCTCATCGCGCTGGACCGCCATGGTGGCACGGACCCTTTGGCAGGACGGATCGATGCGCGGCCTCAAGCCTCCACTTTCTCATGCCGTCCAATGATTTTGATCGATTTTCTATCTCTGTATCCACAGTCGTTATAGTATTCGCGCGTACTTTTTATTTCTGCGCATCCGAATTAATGAATTCGGGTTATGGGGCAAGGTCTCATCTGGTCCGAAAGCCGCCCACCGGTGGCGCGATCCTGTCCAGCGGTCCACCATTGCTATGCGGGAATTTCCGTATTCTACGCCAGCAGTTTGCAGCGCGTCGTCAAGCCGTTCCATCCTCCCTCCGACACGTAACACGAGATCTCACCCGAAAGGTGGAGGCGCTGCTCCTAAGAGCCGGATCCGGCAATGCTTTGAACTTGACGTAGCGTAAGCTGCCTTTTCTGCGCCACATCCGGCTTCTACCAAAACGCTCGATCCAAAGGTCAATCCGCGAGGCTTTCATGCAGATTGGTGACCTTCCTCGGGCTCACAGCCCTGTCGATCACGGCGGCGGACTTCCGCTCTGGGGCCGCTTCGTCGTTCTGGTGAGCATCGCCATCCTGGCCGGATGGCTGGTTCTGCCTCCGCCCGGCGACGAACTCGACGCGCAGGTCGCCTCAACGATCCAGCCCTCCGGCGCCGGTCTCATGACAGCCTCTCCACCGCAGCCGGCCGCACCGGTCCGCGCAGCGCTGACGCAACCTGCAAAGAGCAGCCCGCCAAAGACCTATCCCAATCCCGTCCTTCCGGAGCCCGTTGCCGCCGTGCCCGTACCGATGCTGGAGCCCGCCGACATTCCGGCCTATACGGGCAGCACCCCAGCCGCGGTTCCGACGCCGATGGAGGAGCCGAAGGTCGCGAACGTGCCAGAGCCTGAGCCGGTCCCGCTCCGAACCCAGGTCGCGTCCGCGGGCGATGTCGCGGGGGCTCCGCCGGTAGCCGCGGCCGTGCGACCGCCCGGGCTCGTGGACCTCAACGCGGCCTCCGTGCAGGAGCTGAACTCGCTGCGCGGCGCCGGCCTCATCGGCAAGGCGATCGTGCGCGGACGGCCTTATCGCTCGGTTGACGACCTCCTGAATAAGCGGATCGTCAATCGCTCACTCTTCGCCCGCATCAAGGACCAGGTGAAAGTGCGCTGACCGGGAAGCACTTCGCCCCGAGGGCGCATGGAACCGCCCAGTCGGAGGAGCCTTATACCAAGGCAAATCTTCCGTTCGTCCCGAAGGGCCTATTGTGACTGAGAACGTTCATGACACGCGTCGAACCGGCGCGAGAGGTTTCGGCGCGGCGCGAGGGCACGGGGCCGGTGTCGCCGTCGTCACCGGCGCGTCGGCAGGGATCGGCCGCGCCGTCGCGGTGGCGTTCGGCCGGGACGGCTGGTGCGTGGCCCTGATCGCCAGAGGGCGCGAGCGCCTCGCGAGCGCCGCCCGTGAGGTCGAGGCCGCCGGCGGAACCGCTCTCGTGATCGAGGCCGATGTCGCCGACCCGGCAAGGATCGAGGCGGCGGCCGCGCAGGTGGTCCATGCCTGGGGGCGCATCGACGTCTGGGTCAACAACGCCATGGCGTCCGTGTTCGGCCCCGTCACCAGCCTGACGCCCGATGAGATCCGCCGCGTCACCGAAGTCACCTATCTGGGGCAGGTCCACGGCACCCTGGCGGCTTTGCGCCACATGCGCGCGCGCAACGCGGGAACGATTATGCAGATCGGCTCCGCGCTGAGCTACCGCTCCATTCCCCTGCAATCGGCCTACTGCGCCGCAAAGGCTGCCGTGCGCGGATTCACGGATTCGCTGCGCAGCGAGCTGCAGCACGAGAACAGTCGCATCCGCCTCACGATGGTGCAGCTCCCGGCCGTGGATACGCCGCAGTTCGATTGGGCGCGGTCGCATCTGCCGCGCAAGCTGCAGCCCGTGCCGCCGATTCATGAGCCGGAGCCGATCGCGGCCGCGATCGTGCGTGCTGCGCGGGAGGCACCTCGGGAATACTGGGTCGGCGGTCCCACTATCCAGGCGATCCTCGGGACAATGGTGGCGCCGGGACTCCTCGACGGCATGATGGCGCGAAGGGCCTGGGACGGGCAGATGACCGACGACTTTGCGCGACCTCGCGAGGGAAACCTGTTCGACGCGCCGCCGGGGGATCCTGGAACGAGAGGGCGGTTCGGTGCAAGGTCCCGCAGGCGCGTGATGTCGGTCTCCGGCACGACGGCTCGCGGCGTCCTGGCCGTGACGGCGCTCGGCTGCATCGCAGGCGCCGTGATGGCAGCGTGGCATCTCGGCGCCAGGCAGGCCAAGCCAGCCGACCGACGGCTTCCGGCCCGCGAACGCGCCGCCCGGATGATCGGCTAGGATCATCGGTCGATGCTCAATCTCTGGTACAAGAACGCGGTCATCTACTGTGTCGACGTCGAGACCTTCATGGACTCGAACGGCGACGGGATCGGCGATTTCGGCGGTCTCGCCGACCGGCTCGATCACATCGAGGCGCTCGGCGCGACCTGCATCTGGCTCTTGCCGTTCTATCCTACGCCTAACCGGGATAACGGCTACGACATCACCGACTTTTACGGTGTCGACCCGCGTCTCGGCACCCTCGGCGACTTTGTCGCCTTCGCGCATGCGGCGGAGGACAGGGGGCTGCGTGTCATCGTCGATCTCGTGGCGAACCACACGTCGGTCGACCATCCCTGGTTCCAGGATGCCCGGCGGGATCCGAACTCGCCCTATCGCGACTGGTACGTCTGGTCGAAGGAGAAGCCGAAGGACATTCACGAAGGCGTGGTGTTTCCGGGCGTGCAGGACACGACCTGGACCTACGACGAGGTCGCGGGCGCGTGGTACATGCACCGCTTCTACAAGCATCAGGCCGACCTCAACATCGCGAACCCGCAGGTGCGCGAGGAGATCGAGAAGGTGATGGGGTTCTGGCTGCAGCTCGGCGTGTCCGGGTTTCGGCTCGATGCGGTGCCGTTCCTGATCGAGTATCGCGGTATCCCGGCCGATGAGAAGCCGAAGGAGGACCCGCATCAGTACCTGGTCGAGCTGCGCGACTTCGTGTCCTGGCGCCGCGCGGAGGCGATGCTGCTGGCGGAGGCCAACATCACCATGGATCAGGTGGACGAGTATTTTGGACCCTCAGGCGACCGCCTCCACACGATCTTCAACTTCATGCTGAACCAGCACCTCTTTCTGGCGCTGGCGCGCAGCGATGCGAAGCCCATCCGCTCCATCATGGAGAAAACGCCGCCTATTCCGCCGAAGGCCCAGTGGGCAAGCTTCCTGCGCAATCATGACGAACTCGACCTCGGCCGCCTGACGGATGAGGAACGGCAGGAGGTCTTTGCGGCCTTCGGTCCCGATCCCGACATGCAGGCCTATGAGCGCGGCATCCGGCGGCGTCTTGCCCCCATGCTCGACGGAGACGAGCGGCGGCTCAAGCTCGCCTTCAGCCTGATGTTCTCGTTGCCCGGTACGCCGGTGATCTGGTATGGCGACGAGATCGGCATGAGCGAGGATCTCTCGCTCAAGGAGCGCAACTCCGTGCGTACGCCCATGCAATGGTCTGACGAGCCCAATGCAGGCTTCTCCACCGCGTCGTCCGATCGCCTCACCCGCCCGGTAGTGTCGGAGGGGCGCTTCGATTATCGGAAGGTGAACGTCGTTGCGCAGCACGATCTCGATGGATCGCTGATGAGCACGGTGCAGCGGCTCATCCGCACGCGGCGGGCCTGTCCGGAAATCGGCTGGGGTGCCTGCCGCATTCTCGAGACGGGCGATTCCAGCGTTCTCGCCCTGCGCTACGACTGGCGCGGGGAGACCGTCCTGCTGCTTCACAATCTGGCGGACAAGGCCGTGAGCGTACAGGTCCCGACCGACGGCGTCAGCCGGTGGCGTCCCCTGTTCTGCAACGGGAACGACCGCGACATGCGCGATGCGTCCGCCCTGATTCCGCTCGATGGATACGGGTACCGGTGGTTCCGGGCCGAAGGCGAGCGACGCTAGCCTTTACGGCTCGGCCCGCGTCGTGGGTCCGGCTCGCTTCGGCTCAGTACTCCTGGCTGGTCGGCCGGAACAGGATCTCGTTCACATCCACGTCCTCCGGCTGGCTCATGGCGAAAGCCACCATGCTGGCGAAGGACTCGGCCGGGATGGCGCTCTCATAAGCCTTGTGCATCGCCTCTGCGATGTCCGGTTCGGTGATGCTGTCGGGGAGTTCCGTCGCGACCATGCCGGGCGAGATGATGGTGGTGCGGATGTTGTAGGGCTTCACCTCCTGCCGCAGTCCCTCGGAGATGACCCGCACCGCATGCTTGGTGGCGGAATAGACCGCGCCACCGGCCCGGACCTTGTGTCCGGCCACCGACGACACGTTGATGATGTGGCCGCTCTTCTGGTCCTTCATGTAAGGGAGGGCCGCGCCGATGCCGTAGAGCACGCCCTTGATGTTCACGTCGATCATGTGGTCCCAGTCCTCGACCCTGCCGCGCTCAAGCGGCGAGTGGGGCATCAGGCCGGCATTGTTGATGATCACGTCGATGCGCCCGTGCGACCGAACCGCCCCATCCACGAGCCGCTTGACCTGATCGTACTGCGTCACGTCGGTCTGCACTGCGGCATCGCCACCCAGCGAGAGCTCCTCGGCCAGGGCCTGAAGCCTGTCGAGGCGCCTTGCGCCCAGCACCAGCTTGGCCCCGTCCCGGGCAAGGCGGCGCGCGGTCGCCTCGCCAAGTCCGCTGCTGGCTCCCGTGATGACGACCACCTTGTTATCAATGCCCTGGACCATGATCGCACCTCCGTCGTTTCGGTTCTCTGTCTTCAGCCCTGGTATTGCTCGTCGGTCACGTGCTCAAGCCAGTCAACGGCCTTGCCGTCGAGCGCTTCCTGAATGGCGATGTGGGTCATGGCCGTGGTGGGCGCCGCGCCGTGCCAGTGCTTCTCGCCGGGCTCGAACCAGACCACGTCGCCCGGTCTGATCTCCTCGATCGGCCCGCCCTCCCGCTGAACCCGGCCGCATCCTGCCGTGACGATCAGGACCTGACCGAGAGGATGAGTATGCCACGCGGTGCGGGCGCCGGGTTCGAAGGTGACCGCATTGCCGGCGGCACGGGCCGGGGAGACGGCCTGGAACAGCGGGTCGATCCGCACCGTGCCGCTGAACCAGTCTGCCGGCCCCTTGCCCGACGGTTGCGCCCCGCTTCGTTTGATCTCCATCGGCCTTCTCCTGCGTTGATGAGGTGTCGGGATGATCTAGCGGGTGGGACGCGGGGGAGTAGATGCGAAAAGCGCATGACCGAGGGTTGGGCCCAGTCAACCCGGCTTCCGGTTCAACGCGCCGGCACGAGCATACCAATAATGGTCCGAGATAGCCTGAAGAGTTACTTGAAAGAGTTCCTACGTTCCAGAAAATGACCCCGAGGACAACCACCGCTCACGGCGTGGCCGCAGCGCAACGGGTGCTGCGTGACATCGTGAGCCGGCCGGAACAGGGGGCATGCCGATGGAGAGAATCGCCGTTGCGACGCTTGGCTTCGTGCACAGGTTCCTGCGCAGGATCTGGCATTTCGCCAAGAAGGACGAGCGTCTGCAATCCATCGCCTACCGCATCCGCAACAGCCGGGCCTTCAGCGACATCTCGCAGCACGAGAGGATGCTCGCCGATCATGTGCGTGTCGAGACCTACCACAAGGCAATCTGCAAGCACGTGCATGAAGGCGACACGGTGGTCGATCTCGGCACCGGCACGGGAATCCTTGCGTTCTTCGCGGGCCAGCGGAAGGCTAAACAGGTCTTCGCCATCGACCATTCCTCGATCATCGAACTGGCGAAGACGCTCGGCGCGGCGAACGGGCTGGGAAACGTCTCGTTCCTGCGCATGCACAGCTCGCAGTTCGCCCCGCCCGAGAAGGTGAACGTGATCATTCACGAGCAGATCGGCGACGCTCTGCTCAACGAGGACATGGTCCGCAACATCTGCGAATTGCGCGACAAGGTGCTGGCCCCGGACGGCATCATCCTGCCCGGCAGGTTCGAGCTGTTCGTCGAACCTGCTCGCCTGAAGGAAACCCTGCGGGTTCCCTATCTGTGGGAGAACGACATTCACGGCATCAGGTACGAGGCCGCCGAGGACTGGGTGCGGGCGAACGTCGAGAGCGTTCCGCAGAGCCGCAGGATCACCCCGGAGGATGTAGCGGAGTTCCTGTGCGAGCCCGAGAGCGTGTTCTCGCTCGACCTGCTGACCGCGAAGCGGGATGGCGTGCCGAGGCAGCTCGCGTTCCGCAAGGTGGCGACGAAGTCCGGCTTCATGGACGGCTACTGCCTCTACTTCGACGCCCTGTTCGACAGCGAGATTTATCTATCGACGAGTCCCTTCGCCGAGCGCACCCACTGGAACTGCCAGATCTTCCGCACCGAGCGCCTGTTCGTGCGTGAGGGGGATGCGTTCGACGTGGTGTTCGACATTCCCAACGTCCGGGACCTGACGACATGGCGGGTCAGCCATAAGGTCGTCGCGCGCCAGGGCGACCCGGTCGCGCAAGCTGCCGTGCCGCTGCTCGCAGGCGCGCGATGAGGCCGGCAGGCGCGGCTCCCCCGGCATACCTCTTGATGGTGTGTTAGCCTGCGGGACTTGCAGTCCTATCATCCGTTGCGGCGATGCTCCGGCAGGGTGCCGCAGGGCATTCCCGGGGTGAGGATTGCAGGAGGCTTCCATGACGACCGAAAGTGAAAACGTCGCGCGTCTCAAACAGGCCTATGCGCAATGGTCGGGCCGGAAGGGCACCGATTGCCAGTGCTGGATGGACCTCATGGCCGAGGATGTCTCGCTCGACTCTCTGGCGAACGGGGCGCCGGAAATGTCCTTCTCGGCGCGCCGCAGCAACAGGAACCAGGTCCTCGACTATCTGAACGATCTGACGCGCGACTGGGACATGGTATCCTTCGACATGGATGACTTCATCGCCCAGGACGACCGGGTCGTCGTGATCGGCCGCGTGGCGTGGCGTAACAAGGCGACGGGCAAGATCGCCGATACTCCGAAGATCGACGTGTGGCGCTTCCGCGACGGGAAGGCGGTCGACTTCACCGAGTTCTACGACACTGCCCGTTCCTTCGAGGCGGCGAGGCCATAGGCAAGGGTGACCGGATCAGCGTCCACCGAAAGCGTCCTGCGTCCGCAGGCGCTTCCGGCGGGCGCCAGGCTGAGGCCTGCGCAGCTTGCGGCGCCCAGATCCAGATTCCGGTGACGAGCAGCCCCATGAGGGCTATCGAGGTGATCAGGTTGAGGACCGGCAGGACCGCGACGCCCCAGGTCCCTTCATGAATCAGGCGCGGCCAGTCCCGGGCGCCCGGCAGGGCCCCCGTCGCGGGTGAGCGTGTAGGATCTCATCTCGCCGTCCTCGAGCAGGCGCGCCACGAGGTTCCGGCCCATGGGCCTGATCCAGGTCAATCCCGACAGATCATGATCGCGGCCCAGTACGCGTACGGCCTCGATGAGGGTAAGCGGAGGACCGAAAGCCGCCGGAGGCGCAGGAGAGACCGGCGTGAGCGTGACCCCGAGCGCCAGCAGCAGGCCCGTGAGTGGGCTGAGGATGACGAGCGGCAGGATCCCCCAGCCGAAGCCCTCGTGCCAGCCCGACAGGGTGTTGCGCAGCCTCGGCCAGCCCATTTCCTCAGCTTCCCGTTCTTCGATGCGGGCGAGGTGATCGCAACGGAAGGGGTCGACGGCATCCATTTCTCCCGGGAGAACAACGCGGTTCTCGGCCGGGCTATGGCCGGAAAGGTGCGTTCGCTGTTCGCCTGACGACCTTGCGGGGCAGGGAACCCATACGGCTGTGGTGCGTCGTTCCAGTCTTGGAACGCTTGCAAGATCGTCAGCCGAACCATTGCCGCCTATGAGCCAACGTCACGACGAGCCTGTCTCCGAAACGGTGTCGAAGCTGAACCGCCTGCTGCCGCCGCGGCCGCGCCTGAAAGACCTTGTGGATGTGCTCGGCAAGCGCGCCTCGGGCCTCGTCCTCGCAGTCGTGGCCGTGACGGCGATCATCCCGAGCCCTGGCCTGCCGGTCGGCTTCGTGTTCGGCAGCATTCTGGCGCTAGTGGCGCTCAGCATGGTGTTCGGCCGGGATAAGCCCCGGATCCCGGCCTGGCTCGGGCGGATGCATCTCAAGCCGTCCATCGTCGATCTCCTGACCTCCCGCGGCGCGGATCTGCTCCGGCGGGTGGAGCGGCACCTGAGGCCCCGCGCCGGGTCCTTCCTGTCCGCGTCCAGCGTCCGCCTTCTTGGGCTGGTTACCGTGCTGATGGGCGTGCTGATCGCGTTGCCGATCCCGTTCGGCAATACCCTGCCGGGCTTCTCGGCCCTCCTGATGGGGCTCGGACTCGCTGCCCGGGACGGGCTTGCGGTTCTCGGCTCGCTCATCCTCGCGGCGGTCGCGACCGGCGTCTCGGTCGCGCTCGGCTGGGCGGGTTACTGGCCCGCGGCGCGGATGTTCATCCCGTGAACGCCGGATCACCCGGGACGGGAGCCCTCCTGCCGGTCGCTTGAGCGCCGGCCCGGCACGCCATAGGGTCCCGGTTCCCGATCACGAGAGTCGATCCAACCATGAACGACGTCCAGGCTCCTCAGGCGCCGACAATGCCCAGAGGGCGGGCCGGCGAGGTCTTCGCAGCGTTCCTCAAGCTCGGCCTGACGTCCTTCGGCGGCCCGGTGGCGCATCTCGGCTATTTCCGGGACGAGTTCGTGGTCCGGCGCCGCTGGCTCGACGAGCGGGCCTATGCGGATCTCGTCGCCCTGTGCCAGTTCCTGCCGGGCCCGGCCTCGAGCCAGGTCGGCATGGCGATCGGGCTGTCCCGCGCAGGCTATCGTGGCGCGCTCGCCGCCTGGACGGCCTTCACGCTCCCATCGGCCATTGCCCTGGTGCTGTTCGCCTACGGCGTCGGCTTCTTGGGCGAGACTTACGGTTCCGGTTGGCTGCACGGCCTCAAGGTGGCGGCCGTGGCGGTGGTGGCTCTGGCCGTTCTCGGCATGGCCCGGTCCCTGACGCCGGACCGGGAGCGCGCTACCCTGGCCGTGGCGGCCGCCGCCGTCACGCTCGCCTTTCCATCGGCCTGGGGGCAGATCGGCGCCATCGTGCTCGGCGGCCTCGTCGGCGTCTTCCTGCTGCGGGGAGGGGCGCCGGCCGACCATGTGGCGCTCCCCCTGTCGGTGAGCCGCCGAGCCGGCACAGCCGCCCTCGTGGCCTTCTTTGCCCTGCTCGTCGGCCTGCCGCTCCTCGCGGCCGCCACAGGCAGCCAGAGCATCGCCCTAGTCGACGCATTCTACCGGGCCGGTTCGCTCGTCTTCGGCGGCGGCCATGTGGTGCTGCCGCTGCTCCAGGCCGAGGTGGTACCGCCCGGATGGGTGACGAACGATGCGTTTCTTGCCGGCTACGGCGCGGCCCAGGCGGTGCCGGGGCCGCTCTTCACCTTCGCGGCCTATCTCGGCGCCGTGATGGATCCGGAGCCGAACGGCTGGGCCGGGGCGGCCCTGTGCCTGATCGCCGTGTTCTTTCCCTCCTTCCTGCTGGTCGTCGGAGCCCTGCCGTTCTGGGAGGAACTGCGGCGCAGGCCGCTGGCGCAATCGGCCCTGAAGGGCGTCAATGCCGCTGTGGTCGGCCTGCTTCTCGCGGCCCTCTACCATCCGGTCTGGACGGCGGGCATCCTGAGCGGCGGCGACTTCGCGCTGGCGGCGGGGGCGTTCCTGCTTCTGTTCATGTGGCGCGCGCCGCCGTGGCTGGTGGTGATCCTGTGCGCCGTTGGCGGCGCGCTCCTCGCAGCCCCTTGAGCCGATGGAGCGTGGAAGTGAGCCGGTGATAGTCAGGCTGATCCGCCGGGCTTCCCCTCCGGCCGCAGGACGGCCATATCCTGCTGCCGGCCTTCCATCGGCCGCAAACCGGAGCCCGCACCATGCCGAACGACGATCCGCGTCAGCCGCCCGCCCTGGACGAGGAGACTATCGCGTTCGCGCAACGGCTCTTCCAGCATGCCCGGGCCGGAGATGCAGAAGCGCTGGCTCCTCTGTTGGACATGGGGCTTCCTCCGAACCTGCGCAACGAGAAGGGCGACAGCCTGCTCATGCTGGCCTGCTACCACGGCCATGCGGAGACGGCCGCGCTCCTTCTCCGGCACGGAGGCGATCCGGAGTTGGCGAACGACCGTGGGCAGACCCCGCTCGCAGGAGCGGCCTTCAAGGGCGACGCGCGGATCGTGCGCCTGCTCCTGGACCGCGGCGCGCAGGTCGACGCCAGCGGACCGGACGGACGCACGGCGCTGATGATCGCCGCGATGTTCAACCGGACCGACATCGTCGAGATTCTCGTGGCCGGCGGAGCGGACGTCCACGCCTGCGACGCCCAGGGCCTATCGGCCGAGGAGGCGGCCCGCAGGATGGGTGCCCCCGACACGCCGGCTCAGCTCGCCCGGCTGTCGCGCGCATGAGGCGCGGCGCTTCCTCCACGCCAGCGTCGATAGACCTGTTAATCCTATTCTCGGGAAGTCCCGCAACCACTCGCCGACCCTGCTAAATTCTTCCCGTCGATGTCATCCGTGGCAGGAGGGATGTCCGTGCAGGTCGCGACCCGAATAGACGATCAGGATTTCATGTTCTCCGTGTGGCGGGGGACGATCCGTGCTGTCTTCTCGGCGCCGAAACAGGGCTCGCGCGCGGTCGAGATCCATGTGCAGTCCGACGATGGCAACCGCCGCTCGGTCATCGTGAAGCCGCTGATCTTCACGCGCACGGACGACACGGTGTCTCTCGTCTATGCCCGCCCTGCCGGCACCCGAAGCGGCGTTCTCGTCGGCCTCGTGAACCATACGACGGGCCGCTGGTGCTCGATGCCGCAGGGCATCGTGCCGATCCGCCTCAGGCCGTCCCTGCTCGTGGGCCTGATGCGCGACGTGCGGCGGATCACGATCCCGGGAGCGGCCATCCTGCTGACGGTGCTTGCAGCCGGCGGCCTGCACCTCGCCGAGAAGAGCCTCGAGCTGCTGACCTGGTCCCTCGTCGCCGGCGTGATCATGGCCCTGCTGTGGGCCTTCAACGAGCTGGCGAACTGGCAGGCGGAAGTCGCCGAGCGGCTCGTGGTGTCGCACACCGACGAGTTTCTGGCCGACCTGGCGATGATCGAGGTTGAGGAAACGCCTCCCGCGCTCGCGGATGGCACCGGCCCGACGCGGATCCCCAAGGGCGAGCTCTGGACGCCGGATCCCGAAGCCGAAGGGGAGATGGAGAAGAACCGCGACGACCAGCGTTCCGAGGACCGACCCTATGGAGCGCTGCGGCTCCCCTAGCCCGCACGCAGGACGATAGTCTGCTCGTTCGTTCGACATGCCGGTCGCGGTAGGCGTTCTTTTGTTTACAAGTGAACAGACGGCCTGTCCCATGCGGGTCTACAAATACCGATGCAACTGTGGTCAGTTGATCTGCCCGCCGGGCGGGTTGTCGGTTCCGTCTCGATCTGGCGCAGCTGAGCCCGTACGCTAGGTTCATACTGGTTTCCTCTCAGAGACCCTAGGCGGCGGACATCATCGCCGGGCGGCCAAGGCCGTTCCCGGCAAACTTGGATGGGGGCCAGTGCACGGCAATCTCAGAACGGCGCCTGCCGATTTCCTTGCCGGTGGCGGGGAAATGTCGGCCCTCATGCAGACCTTCGACTGGGGCAGCACGTCGATCGGTCCGATGGACCTTTGGCCCCAGAGCCTGCGGACCACCATCAGCATCATGCTGCGGTCACCGATCCCTATGGTGCTCCTCTGGGGGGCAGATGGGATCATGATCTACAACGACGCCTACACGGTGTTTGCCGGCGGGCGGCATCCGCGCCTTCTCGGGTCCAAGGTTCTCGAAGGCTGGGCGGAGGTTGCGGATTTCAACGCCAACGTGATGCGGGTCGGGATGGCGGGCGGCACGCTCTCCTATCGCGACCAGGAACTGACGCTCCACCGGAACGGCGCGCCCGAGCAGGTGTGGATGAACCTGGACTACAGCCCCGTCATCGACGAGACGGGCAGGCCCGGCGGCGTCCTGGCCATTGTGGTGGAGACGACGGAGCGCGTCCTGGCCGAGCGCCGGATCGCGGCCGAGAAGGATCGCCTGCGGGAACTGTTCCACCAGGCTCCCGGCTTTATGGTCATCTACAGCGGCCCGGACCATGTCTTCGAGCTCGTGAACGAGGCCTATTATCAGCTGGTCGGCCGCCGCGAGATCGTCGGCAAGCCGCTGATCGAGGCGCTTCCGGAGGTTGCAGGGCAGGGCTTCGATGATCTGCTCGACGAGGTCTACCGGACGCGGCAGCCCTTCGTCGGCCGCAGTCTGTCGGTGTATCTCAGGCGCGATCCGTCCAAGGAGCCGGAGCAACGCTTCGTCGATTTCGTCTTCCAGCCGATCCGGGATGGGGAAGGGCAGGTCACGGGCATCTTCGCCGAAGGCAGCGACGTGACCGAGCGGGTACGCTCCGAGGAGCACCAGCGGCTCCTGCTCAACGAACTCAACCACCGGGTCAAGAACACGCTGACGACTGTGCAGTCCATCGCGTCGCAGACTTTGCGAACGGCGGGATCGACCGAGGCCGCGCGGGAGGCGATCGAGTCGCGGCTCTTTGCTCTCTCGCGGGCTCACGACGTCCTGACGCGTGAAAACTGGGACGGCGCCTGGATCGGAGAGGTTGTTGTGCAGGCGATCTCGCCCTTTCAGACGTCCGGACAGAGCCGGATCCGCTGGCAGGGTGACGAGGTCAGACTGCCGCCCAACGTGGCCCTGGCGCTCGCAATGGCGTTCCAGGAGCTGGCGACCAACGCGGTGAAGTACGGGGCCCTTTCGAACGAGACCGGCCAGGTCGATCTCACCTGGAGCGTGGATCAGACCCGAGAGGTCCCGCATCTTCTCCTGACATGGGAGGAGAGCGGCGGGCCACCTGTCACGCCACCGGCCCGCCGAGGATTCGGCACACGGCTCGTCGAGCGCAGCCTCGCTCAAGGGTGGATGGCCGGCGAGGCCAGGATCTCCTTCGCTCCCACCGGTGTCGTGTGCAGGATCGATGCGCCGCTCGGCGCCGCGGATGAGGAGAACGTGCGCTGGAGCCCGGGCGCTCTTTCCTGACCGAACGCGGCGCACCGGAAGGCCATCCGCCCGTGCGGCCTTGATCGTGATCAAATCTCCCGGCCAATAAGCTGGTATGCTGACGGCAAGCTCGTGGAGGCTGTGCGGCAGGCGCTCAGCAAGTCTCCGGACAGGAATGGAGCAGCGCATGATCGGCTGGATCGTCCGTCTTTTGATGGTCGTCGCAGGTGGGGTGGCGGGCTGGATCATCGCCAAGGATGCTCCGAACTTCGGCGTCGTTCAGATGATGGTGGCCCTCTTTCTGCTCACGCTCGTCGTGGCGGTATTGGCATTCTGGCCGGCTCGCTGGACGATCCGGCTCAACCGTTCGCAGAGGTCTCGATAAGGAACGTAGGAGAGGCTTGCTTGCGAAGGCCGTACCAGGGCCTGTCTTGAAGCCATGTGACCGGAGGTTTCCATGAAATCTGCCCTTCGCGATGAAATCCTCGCCGTCCTTTCCGGCGCGAACGACATGACCATCGCCACGATCCGCAGCGACGGCTATCCGCAGGCGACGACGGTCAGCTATGCCAACGACGGCCTGACGCTCTATTTCGGGTGCGGCAGCGACTCCCAGAAGGCCCGAAACCTGGCGCGCAACGGCAAGGTGTCGCTCACGATCAATCTGCCTTATGCGAACTGGGGTGAGATTCGCGGGCTGTCCCTTGGCGGCCGGGCTGAGCAGGTGAGAGATCCGCGGGAGATCGAGCAGGCAGCGCGATTCCTGGCCCGCAAGTTCCCCGAGGCGGTTGCCGAGTTCGCCTCCGAAGGGCTGGAGGGCATTTCCTTCTTCCGGATCAAGCCGGAGGTGATTTCCCTGCTCGATTACCGCAAGGGCTTCGGTCACACCGACCTAGTCCAGGATCTCGGCCAGGAGGAGGCCTTCGATGTGGTCGAGGAGGCGGACGAGGAGTCCTTTCCGGCCAGCGATCCGCCTGCCTGGACGCGCACCACCACCCGATAGGAAATGGTGAGCGGTGGGACATCCGTAAGCGGCGCCTACGGCTTGTCCGCGGTCCGCTTCCGGGCTCCCGCGATGTGAGACATCGCATCGGCCGGTGCATGGCCACGACGCTCCGGTGTCGAGGCGATCGGAAGCACGACCTGGGCGACGAGCCCGCTTCCGTCCTCCCTGTTGCGGAGCCGGACCTGTGCGCCGATACGGGTCGCGAGAGCCTTGACGATGGAGAGGCCGAGTCCGGTTCCTTCCTGCTCCGTGTTCGCGCGAACGAAGGGGTCGAACACCCGTGCGAGCATTTCAACGGGGATGCCTGGTCCGGTATCGGCAATCTCGATCGTCGCGTGTTGATCGTCGGACCGGACGGCAATGCCGACCCTCCCGCCTGGGGGCGTGTAGCGGATCGCGTTGTCGAGCAGGTTCGAGAGCAGCATCGTGAGATCGTCCCGCTCGGCCTTTATCGGAATCGCCGGGATTCCGGCTGCCGCCAGCGTGATCCCCTTGCTCTCCGCCAGCGGAACCACTCCGGCGACGGCCTCCCGCACCGCCTCGATCAGCGGAGATGGGTGCTGCGTTTCCATAGGCGCCAGGGATTCCGCGCGAGCGAGGGCGAGCAATTGCCCGGTCAACGTCGACATGCGGCGGAGCCCGATCTCCATCTCCTCCAGGACTTCAGCGGCCTCCGCGCCACCGGTCACCTGACGCAGATTGCGCAGCTGGATTCTCAGCGCCGTGAGAGGCGTGCGCAGCTGATGCGCCGCGTTGGACACGAAACGCCGTTGCGCGGCAAGCGTTTCCCCGACGCGTGTGAATGCAGCGTTCATCGCCCCGACGAGAGGAGCGATTTCGCGAGGCATATCGGGTGCGGTGAGCGGTTGCGTGCTGTCGGGCCGGCGTGCGAGCAGCTGGTCCGCAAGTCCGTCGACTGGGTCGAGGACGCGCCCGACGAGCCATCGTACCAGTAACCACGATATGGGAATGAGAAGAAACGTCGTGATGATCGCCGGCAAGGCGGCCTTGAGGGCGAGCGCCCGGCGCACGATCGCTCGCTGAGAAACCTGGACGGTGCCGTCGTCCAGCACCCAGGTGTAGCTGCGCCACCGCTCCGTCGGGGTGTCGAAGTTCGAGAAGCCGGTCTTCGCCTGACGGGGAAGGTCATAGCCTGGAGGAAACGATTTCAGCAGGCGGCCATCTGCGTCCCAGGCTTGGACGACGATGGCATCGGAGGCATCGAGGGGCGGCGCCGGCATTTGTGCGAGGTCGTCGACCGAGCCCACGACATCAAGGGCGATCTCCCGCATCTGGTCGTCGAGGAAGTTGTCCGGATCCTGCTGGGCCGCGATATACGCTCCCAGGCCGCCGAGCACGCCGAACAGGATCAGAAGCCCTGTGAACCAGACTGTCAGGCGGCTCCGAAGCGAGTTGCGGCGCTTCATTTCAACACCATCCAGCCCACCCCGCGGATGTTGCGGATGATGTCGTTGTCGAACTTGCGACGGATGTAGTGAATGAGCACGTCGACTGCGTTGCTCTCGACCTCCTCGCCCCAGCCATAGAGGCTGTCCTCGAGCTGCTTGCGCGACAGGATGGCGCCGGGATGCTCAAGCAGGGCCTGCAGGAGGGCGAACTCCCGCGCCGGCAGTCGCTGCGTGGCGCCCTTGTACGTCACCTGATGGGCCGCAAGATCAAGCACGATCTCCGACGACCGGATCTGCGACGTGGCGTGCCCGGCGTGACGGCGCACGACGGCCCTGATCCTGGCCGCCAGCTCGTCGACGTCGAACGGCTTCACCACGAAGTCGTCGGCGCCGAGATCGAGCCCCGCCACGCGCGTCTCGACATCGTCGCGCGCCGTGACGATCAGCACGGGCGTGGCGTCCTTGCGCCGCCGCATGTCCTTGAGCACTTCGAGACCCTCCTTGTCCGGAAGGCCCAGATCGAGCAGCACGATGGAATAGGGTGTCGTGCAGAGGGCCTCGAGGGCGTCGCCGCCCGTCCGGGTCCCGTCGATAGCGATTCCCGTACCCTCGAAGGCCCGGGTCAGGCTACGTCCTATGAGGGGATCGTCTTCGACCAGAAGCGCCCGCATGACGGCCGTCCTCGCTGCAAGGACGAGTTCACTCCTGTCGCGACCGCTGCTCAATCACGCATTTTGCCACCTTCGTTCGGATGATGGCCGTCCTCATTCTGTCCTAAGTCGCGTCCCGTACCATCATCGCCAGGTACCGACGGGTGCCTTCACGCGAAGGAGAGATGCGATGAAGAAGTTCCTGATAGCCACGTCGGCTCTGGTATGCCTCATGGGCGCTCCTCTTGCCGCCCAGGCGGCCACGTCGTCCTCCCAGTCATCGTCCGAAATGCCCAAGGCTTCCAAGCACGCGACGGTGAGACACCACACGGCCCAGCGTCACACGACCACACGGCATCATACGGCGATGAACAAGAAGAACGTGAGCTGCCCTCCCGGCTCGCAGAACCCGGCGTGCCAGCCGTCTTCGACGGGGGCGATCCGCTGAGGCCCGAAGCCCGAGCCTGAACAGCCAGTCCCTCCAATGGCTGACCAGCCCGTTGAACGAAGGCCCGGCGCCGCACCATCCGGCGCCGGGCGCCCGCGTCAGGCGCGGGCGGCTTCCCGCGTGGAGGTCGAGGCACGGGAAGCGGTCGGACGTGTCGCGAGAGCCGAAAGGCTGAACCGGCCCGCGCCGCTGACGAAGTAGAACAGCAGCCCGCCCATGATGGCGACGTTCTTGAAGAACTGGGTCTGCTGCGCGGCTTGCGCCTCCGCCGGGAAGATCCAGAACGCGTGGCTGATCAGGCTGGCCACAAGGGTGAACCCTATAAGCAGGAGGGCAGTGAGGCGCGGGGCGACGCCGAGGATCAGCGCCACTGGGCCCAGGATCTCGGCTGCGACGGCGAGGGCGGCCAGGAGGTCCGGATAGGGCAGCCCCTTGCCGGCGAGCATCGCCGCAAATCCGGACAGGCCGGAGAGCTTGCTCAAGCCTGCGGGCAGGAAGAGGGCGGCGACGGCAAGGCGGGCGGCCAGCAGCGCCACATCGTTCGTGCGGTTTATCATGAAGTCTCCATGACGTGTGAGTTCAGGGGAGGACGTCCGCAAGGGACGATCAGCGATGCTGCAATGCAGCGAGACGCCTCGGGCCTAGCCCGACCGCAACCGGCGAGGGGAGACACGTTTGCGTGAGATGAGCGCCCGCGCCTCGGGACATGCCTTTGCATATTTGCAAGCACGGGTCAGCCGCGCCGCCGCCTTCTGCAGCGGCGTGACGCTTCCGGCAGACGGGCACATAAGGGCCGAAGGCATGTTTCCGAAGATCAGGACTCACCGCAGCCGGCTTCTCGCTGGCTTCGACGCAAGCGCTCTTGGTATCCGGGTGCGACGGGCGCACACAGTCCCTTAACGGCGGTTCGGGCGTCCTATTCCTGCGTCGGCCGTTCCAGGTTGCGGGGCTGGATGCGGACCCGGCCAGTGCCGCTCTCCGGACCTGCGGGCGCCGTGTCGGCCCGGGCGGGCGTCATCTCGGGCGATCCGGCGAAATCGCCGTCCGCTCGCGCGCCGGTCATTCCCTCTGAAGTGGGCTCCTGCCATCCTTCCGCACGCCAGGCGGCCTGCTGCTCGTCGAGGTCCAGCACACCCTCCTGGTCCAGGATCTCCACGGCCTGTCGGACGGCGGCGCCGTCGCACTTCACGATCACCACGGAGCCGCCGCGCAGCACGCCCTCCGCGTAGGCATGCGCGTCGGTGCGCGACACGCCCAGATCCTCCAGGAGCGGAGCGAGGTTGTGCGGAGTCGACCAGATGTCGATGGCGTCTCGGGGAATGCCGGCCTGCGCCAGGCGGTTCGCCGCGTCCTCCGCGTGCTGCGCGCTGTGGAAGAGCGAGGTGACGGTCTTGGTCATCGGATCGACCTCCTAGCAAGCTGCAAGGCCGTGCGCTGCGACGGGACCACTTTACCACGTCGCCCATGGCTTCACCATGCGCCGGGACCAGACGGGCGACACCGAGCCGTCCGCGCTGGACGACCCCGCGGATGACGCACATCACCGCATGAGATAGCCTGAGAATCACTGGCCGATTGGGAGGACGACATGTCGAGATCACCGGGAGGGCGCCGTCCAAACGATCCCCTGAAGGCTGCCGAAGCGGCCTTCAGGAAGGCGACCACCAAACCGGCCGAGGGACCGCCCAAGGCTCCGGCCATTCCCGGCGTGAAGGAGACGGTGACCCTGCGCATCGACCAGGAGGTGCTGGAATACTTTCAGCAGGATGGTCCGGGATGGCAGGACCGTATCAATGCCGCTCTTCGCAAGGCGGTCGGCAAGTGAGGAGCGGCTCCGTGGCCTGCACCGTCCGGGTCATGGGCGCGGTGCTCCTGGCCGCGCACGCCCAGGTCCTCGCAGGTGCCGAGGCCGCCGAGGCCAAGCCGGTTCGCTACACCTGCGCGGACGGCACGGCGCTCCAGGCTACGTTCTCTCCCCCGGGCCCTGCGGCAGGATCAGTCAGGCTGGTCTATGCGGGTTCCGTGCCGGAGGAGACCACGCTCCCACAGGTGATCTCCGCGGACGGCGGACGATACGCGCAGGGTGACGTGGAGTTCTGGATCAAGGGAACAGCGCGACCCTGACCCGGGCCACGCGATCCACGATCTGCCGGACCGGCGGGTGAGCGGGACCGCCATGATCAATGGCGCGGTTCCGGCTGCAGGACGAATGGCTGATGAGCCTGAATAACGTATCTCTAATCGTGTCCACCCGACAAATGTCTCTATTCATTATGGGCTTTTTTGGAAGACCCGCCGCTGTCTCTGAGGCATAAGGGTTCACGCGCTGCTGCCCGATGAGACATTCCGACGATTGCCGTGATTCCCTTGCCCTGGTTGAAGAGAGTTCTTGCCCGAAATCCGGTTGCGAACGTGCTGGTCCTGGCGGTGGTCTTCAACCTGCTCGGCGCGGCTCTCGTTCTCGACGAAAGACAGAGCGCGCTGGAACACGCCAAGGCGTCGTCGAGCAATCTCGTTGCGGCGGTCGCGCGAGACATCTCCCGTAACATCGAGATCATAGACCTGACGATCCAGAAGATCATCGACAGGATCAACCAGCCAGATTTTGCCGACCTGTCGCCCGACCTTCGACGCCAGCTGATCTTCGACCAAGTCGCCACGGCGCGGTATTTCGCGGCGATCGGCGTCACCGACGCGAACGGCAGGGTCGTCTATCAGTCCCGGATGGCCGATCCGAGCATCCTCCGGGTAGCGAATTTCGACTACGTGAAGGTCCATCGGGAGCGCCCGGATTTCGGGCTCTATGTCTCGGTTCCCATCAAGAGCCCTCACGGGTTCGGTTGGGGCATCGTCTTCAGCCGGCGGATGTCCCAACCGGACGGTAGCTTTGCCGGGATCGTCTACGTGGCCCTGAGCCTCGACTATTTCACCGATCTCTTCAGAAGAATGGACCTCGGACCGGAAGGCTCCATGTCTCTCATGCGCACGGACGGAAGGCTGCTCGTGCGAGAGCCCTTTAACGAAGAGCATCTCGGCACGAACGTGAGTACGGCCGACCTGCGCCGCGACAATGTGAATGTCCGGTCAGCATCGTTCCTCTCCGGCCCGTCGCCGCTCGACGGCATTCCCCGGCTCTTCACATTCACCCAGGTGGGGGAGTTCCCGGTCGCAGTCAGCGTGGGGCGCACCATCCAGGACGTCTATGCCGCCTGGTGGCGCAGGGCGGGCGCCATCGGCATCATCCTCATAGTCCTGACCGCCGCCATGATCGCCCTGGCGGTCGGCTTGCGGCGCGAGCTCGGACGCAGGCGGGCCGCGCACCAGGAAGCCCTGCACAACGAGGCGCTCTTCCGCGGCGCTATGAAAGGCGCGGGAATCGGAACGGCGCTGCTCAGCCTCGACGGGACCGTATTCAAGGTGAATCCCGCCTTCTGCCGCCTGTTCGGGTACACGGAAGAAGACATGCTCTCGAGGACTGCGGCCGACCTGATCCATCCGGACGACGAGCCGCCGGACGACGGTCCTCTCCTGCGGGGAGAAACCGACTTCGCCGAGAGCGAACGGCGCTATCTGCGCAAGGATGGCACGGAGGTCTGGGTCCTCCGGTCCGTTTCGCTCGTGAGGGACGAGGCAGGCAAGCCTGCCTATCTCATCGTGCAGTTCCAGGACATCACCTCCCGACGGGAGGCGGAGGACCGGCTGCGGTACACTGCGACCCACGACGAGCTGACTGGTCTCCTCAATCGCTCGGCCTTCGAGCAGAGGCTCGACGAGGCTCTTGCGGAAAGCCGCGAGATCGGGATCCGGCATGCTCTGGCGTTTCTCGACCTTGACCGCCTGAAGATCATCAACGATTCAGCCGGGCATGTGGCTGGGGACTCGCTGTTGCGCAGCGTGGCGGGGGCGTTGCCGGGGTACCTGCGCGACGGCGACATCATTGGTCGTCTCGGAGGCGACGAGTTCGGGATCATCCTGCTGGGATGCTCGCTCGACGATGCAACGGCGATCCTCGAGAGGCTCAACGCGGCGGCGAGCGCCATCCAGTTCCGGTGGGAAGATCGCAGCTACACCGTCGGAGCCAGCATCGGCGTGACCGAGATCACGCCGGCCTCGCGTTCCCCCAGCGCGTTGCTGGCTCAGGCCGACATCGCCTGCCTGACGGCCAAGATGGCGGGGCGGAATCGAGTCAGCATCTATCGGCCGGAGCAGAGCGATGCGGTCGACCGCCATCGCGAGATCGCTGTCGCCGCGGGCATCGCTCAGGCAATCCACGAGGACAGGCTGCGACTCTTCGCTCAGCGGATCGTCGCATTCGCCGACCCCACCCAGGAGCGCTACGAGATCCTGGTCCGGCTGGTCGACAAGGACGGGTCCCTCGTTCTCCCCTCCGTCTTCATCCCGGCGGCGGAACGGTACGATCTCGTGGGGGAGATCGACCGCTGGGTCGTCTGGAAAGCTCTGACCATCGTCGGGCAGACGGAAATGCCCGACCGGCGCATCCGCCTGCATCTCAATCTGTCGGCAGCCTCTCTCGGCGATCCCGCATTCCTGACCTACGTGCTCGACGCCATCGAAGGCACCGGCGTTCCGCCGGAAATCCTGGTCTTCGAGATCACGGAAACCGCCCTCGTCAGCAACATGACCCTGGCCACGCTGGCGGTCGGCAAGCTTCGGGATATCGGATGCCAGATCGCCCTCGACGATTTCGGTTCGGGCCTGAGCTCGTTCAACTACCTGCGTCAGTTTCCGGTCGATATGGTCAAGATCGACGGCAGCTTCGTCCGTAGCATGACCACGAGCAGCGTCGACCACCATATCGTCAAGTCGATCCACCAGATCGTCCAGGAGCTCGGCGCCCAGACCGTGGCCGAGTTCGTCGAAGACCCGATGACCTTCGCCATGGTCCGCTCCATGGGCATCAGCTTCGCCCAGGGCTACGCGATCCACGAGCCACAACCGTTCGAGACCGTGCTGTCCAGGGGAGGGGCCCGCATGGAGTCCCGGGGGTCGGGCTGACGTCCTCGTCTGGCGCGATCACCAATTCGCGAGAAGCCGCCGCGGAACGCCATGGACGGGCGTTCCCCTTCTATGGTCACTGAAATGAGCAGAGGTGGAGGACAAGATTGCGCGTGCATAGGGACTTGAAGGCTTTCAGGCATGCCTGGATCTACCTGGTCGGACTGGTGGTCGCCGTCGTGCTCATCCTGGGGTTCTTCACCTTGAACCCGGCGACTGAGAGCCCTCCCTTACCGTGAGCTGCCTCGCCCAGCTTGCTGTCCAGGCGAGCCGAAGAGGAGCATGCATGAGCCTTCGGGACGAGCGACGCTAATCCGGGAGCCGGGACCCCGCCGGTACATCGACGAAGTGACGGCCAGCGGGTATGAAGCGCGTTCCTGAGGCGCCCTGGCACATCGTACGGCAGCGTTCCGAGCGGCTTCTCGAGTGGTCGAACCGCTCACTTGTAAGGAACGCTCTCGGTCTGAGAGTTGGCCCAGTTGGTCGTGACGCCGCTTCCGGACGCCCGGACGCGGAAATAAAGCTCGGCCGCACTTTCCCAACCAGGTTCGGAATTCGCCACCTTGCTGCGCGGCACGATGACATTGAGGCCGAAGGTGTTGGGGCCGATGTTGAGAAGTGCCGGGCCGAGCTGAAAGCTGTCGTCCTTGTATACGGTGTCGTCGCTGAACGTGTCGTCGTCCATGACCCTGATGGACACGGTCATGAGCCCGTCCCCGAGCTTGCGCCTGTCCGCTTCGTTCAGAATGATTGTTGCACCGCCCGTGAGGTTCACGTCGTCGCTGGGACGTCGGGGCATGACATACATCCATACGCCAACCATCTTGGCCATCTGAGTTCTCCTTCCACTTTCGGTGCGTTTCAGCGCACCGGGCGATGGGCGTGAGCAGGGTCCCGGAAGGGTACGAACGGCGCGGGACGCTTAAACGAGCCTCATCACGTGCAACTTGGAACAGAAAGCCTGAATGCGCTGCGTCAGCGTTTCGGTCATGATCAGTTTGCGCCTTCGCTGTTTCAAAGTCGAGATCACCTTTCCGCATGAAGCCCGGTGATCGCCCGTGGATCGCGCGAGGCTTCGGCCTGTTTTCATCGGCGGGACATTGTCGAACGTCCGGCGCTGCGGAAGCGGACCGTCTCTCGACGGTCCGAAGATTGCACGGCGGAAGAGGGATCGGTTTCCGGCGGCCTGATGCGGGGTGCCTTGCAGCACCACACGGGTGCACGTGATGAGACATCACGACGAGCATGCCACCAGCGAGGCTACTTACGTAATCGTACGCACTTCCTGCGTATAGAAGATAACTTATGTTAAAAACCGCCCTACAAGACCAATAATGTCCGAAGGAGAGGAAGATATGCCGATGACGTCGGAACAAAAGCCGCGCGTGTATTCCGATCAGATCAACTTCGTTATGCGGGAAGTCCTGCAGACGCTCAGCAACATCGACTTCGCTCATCAGGTCGAGATCGAGAAGGTCGAGAACAGCCGGAGCGACGAGGCGCTCAAGGAATACATCAAGGACAAGCTGCGTCGGACGCATCAGCAGAGGCGCCAGCCCTACGTCGATCTTCTCAACGAGCTGCGTTGGCAGCAGCACCAGCAGTCTTTCGCGGCCTGAAGCGGGCACAGCCGAGACGCCCCCGCCGCACCTGGTCCCTGGATCCGCTGATCTGCCCCCCTGGCGGGTCCAATCCTTCAAGCGCCTCCCGAGGCGCTTTCTTTTTGTCCTCGGCCTGACCCTCGTGACGTTCCCGGTCGCGGCGCCGCTGCCTTCTCTGGGCAAGGCGTCGTGACTATCCTCGATCGGAGGTCTCCACATGGCGGCGCACATTCGTTCGGACGACCTGGTATCGCCCGCTGCCGTTCACCGCCTGAATGGCGATGCCAGATTCATGATGCGGGAGACGAGCTCGGCCTGCCGGTTGGTCTGGGTCTTGCGATAGATTGCATCCAGGTGAGTCTTCACCGTCGAGCGGGCGACACCCAGAATTTGCGCCGTCTCAGCGAGGGTTCGTCCATGCAGAACCTGCCCGAGCACCTGGGTCTCGCCCGTGGTGAGGTGATACAAGGACACTGCTGTCGAAAGTGGAGTCTCGAGGGAGGCCTCCGGCTCCCGCAGCAGCAGGAGAACGGGGCTTCCGATCTCTTCCCCGGCCAGCTCCAGTGCGACCCAGGTCACGTGCAGCGTTCGCCCGGTTGCATCGGTCAGGTTCGCATCGAGACCCTTCTGCCTTGCACGGTCCGGTGCAGAGGAGAGCGTCGCCAGGAACTTCCTCCCCTCGGACGTAATCGGGATCAGCCGGCGATCGTGCTCGCGGAACACCCGAGCGTGGGCCAGTTCGGCCTCTGCGGCCTGGTTGCAGAACAGGATCGTTCCGTTCGGTCCGATGACCAAGGCCGCGGACGCAAGGGCCTCCAGGGCGGCCCTGAAGGTCCCGGCCTCAACGCGCTCGCGCCCGAGAAGACCCGAGATGTCGACGGACCGCTTGATGTGGGGCGACAATAGGCGGGCCAGCTCGATGTCATCATCTCCATAGGGACCTTTGGCCTCGTCGCCGACGACACCCCACGTCGCGACCGAGTTCACGGTTCGTTGGATCGGCACCACGATATAGTCGTAAAGACCGCGCCCGGCATAACACGATGTCCAGTAGCGGCTGCTATGGAACGCCTTGATGTCGAGATCCCGCGTGCTGCAAAGGGGTTCGCACAGCGGAGCGGTCAGGCCGAGCGGGAGACCAGGATTAATGTGAGCGTTGGCCTGCGCAAGAGCCACCAGTTCGGCAGGCCAATTGTAAAGGGCTGCAATTCTCTGGGTCCCCTCCATCGGATGAGAGACGATCATGTCAGCCATCTTGCCGCCGATCGCCTGTGTGATCTCGCCCAGAACCTTAGGCCACAGGCTCGTGTCGAGAGCACAGTCGTAGATACGACCGATCAAGTCGGAGAAGGCTTCGTCCGGCTTCATGGATCCCCCAGAGCAGGCCACAGACCCATCACGAACTGTGCCTTTCAGGCTATCGCGTGAGCGTAACTGCGTCCTTCCCCCAGATGGGGGAGGTCGGGTTCACCCGTGTGACATCGCACATGCACGATCATGTTCGACCCGAACCGAGTGCCGTCTCCGCCATCTGGTGGAAGATCTTGCGCCGCGCGACTGCGACATTGGTTCTTGTTCGGCATCGATTCGAATTCACCGAGGAGGCGGAATATATGGCCAAGCTCCTGTCATGCCGGCGACTGAGCGCCTGACGCCGAAGCCGGCAAGGAAAGCGCGAGCAGCGCATCGCGCCTGGCACAGTCGCCATGAACCCTAGGTGAGGCTGTCCCTGGAACGGCCTTGGGAGCAGGGCCAGTCGTGCGAGTTCCGTGTGCGTCTTTCATCTGCGAGCCGGCTTGTCCGGAAGTCACGAGCAATGAGGCTCCGCCTATGGCTGGCATAGCACAAGCTGTTTCTACCGGGATCGGCATCGGACTGGCTGTGGCAGCGCCCATCGGGCCCATGGGCATCCTCTGCATTCAAAGAACCCTGGAGGGCGGCTTGGCAGCCGGATTGGCCACCGGGAGCGGCGCAGCAACGGTCCATCTTCTCTATGGCACGGCCGTGGTGTTCAGCCTTTCACTGATCGCGGACGTGACCGCCACTTGCGCTCCAGCTTTCAAGCTGGGCGCCGCCCTCTTGCTGTTCTGGTTCGCCTGGCGGGTCTTTCAGCGAACCATTGCGCTGGAGGCCCGCCGCACCATGGCTCATTGTCTGTGCGCCTACCGCGACGCGCTCCTGTTCGGGCTGTTCAATCCAGTTACCGTCTTGCTGCTCCTTGCTTCGATTTCGGGCACGACCTTCAGCTATAGCGGATGGACGGCGCTCTCGCTCTCGCTCGGGATCTTCATCGGCTCGATGGGGTGGTGGCTGGCTCTATCCGGCGCGGTTTGCGCCCTGCGGCAGCGCCTCAATGCGACACTGCTCCGCAGGACCAATCAGGGCGTGGCCATGGCCCTCGTGGCGTTCGGCTGCCTCGTATTCGTGCAGGGAGTGCAGGGATTTCAAGAGCAACTGGGTTTTGGACAGGATGGACGGGCATTGGCCCTCACCAGGGCGGACACTCTCCTTCCACAATAACGTGTGCCCTCACACTCCGAGGCCGTATCTTCTCGGCTCACGCACCTGCGTTCGGTTCGCCCGCATGACATGGCGTGGTCTTTCTAACCAAGCCGCGGCCACGGGTTTGACAGATATGCACGCCTGTCCTGAGGCCTGACCGATCGGTCAGGTGCCAATCTCCCGAAGTTAAGCTATGATGAAGCGGTAATGTGTGCGCTTCCATAGCCTGTCATGCTTTGGGGCGACGGAAGTTCGCGTCCAGATTTCTTCTTCGAACGTATCGAGTTGAGTGCCGGATGACCTTTGAGCGCCCAGCCAGGGCGCT
Organism: Pseudomonadota bacterium; assembly: GCA_023426505.1. Lineage (GTDB taxonomy): Bacteria > Pseudomonadota > Alphaproteobacteria > Rhizobiales > Beijerinckiaceae > Microvirga. The sequence goes on along the minus strand of JAFAAP010000140.1, from coordinate 8,336 downwards.
TTGCGTCACAATTGGACCCCACCTGAGCGAAACCCATTTCAGCTGCAATTTTCAGGTCCGAAATGTGGGGCGCAGGGATCGAGTGCCACGTCAGTGCTGCTGATCAGGAGGATTTGCCGTGCGACAGTTCTGGCTTCTGTTTGTGATAGGCGTCGAATGTTCATGGCTCATGGCGTCTGGCCCGGCTTTCGCTCAACCGGGTCCGAGCCAGCCGCCATCGGTCACCGTCGCAAAGCCGGTCGTGAAGGACATCGTCGAGCAGACGGACTTCATCGGCCGCTTCGAGGCGGTCGACGAGGTCGATATCCGTGCCCGGGTTTCGGGCTATCTCGACAAAGTGCATTTTCAGGACGGAACGCTGGTCAAGGCAGGAGACGTCCTCTTCACGATCGATCCGCGTCCTTATCGGAATGCGCTCGAGCAGGCGCAGGCGGCGGTAACATCCTCCCAGGTTCGCCTGGAATTCGCCCAGAGTGACCTTGATCGGGCCGAGCAGCTCCGCAGGAGCGGGAACATCGCTGACCAGATCTATGATCAGCGGCGGCAATCGTTCCTGACCGCGAAAGCCGAACTGGATCGCGCCCAGGCGGCCCTGCGCCAGGCGCAGCTGGACGTCGAGTTCACACAGATCAAGTCGCCCTTGTCCGGGCGGATCTCCCGCAGGCTCGTCTCCGTGGGCAATCTGGTCAACGCCAACGAGACGGTGCTGACGAACGTGCTGACGCTCGATCCGATCCAGTTTTACTTCGACGTGGATGAGCGATCATACCTCGCCTTCTCGCGTCAGACGCAGGGCGGAACCCGGACCACTGCCGAAGGAGCCGTGAACGAGGTCCTTCTCACGCTGACGGACGGACGCCTCGGCCAGCGCAAGGGGCAGCTGGATTTCGTGGACAACCGGCTCGACGCCGCAAGCGGCACCATCCGGGCCCGTGCGCTCTTCGAGAACAAGGACTTGTTCCTTACGCCCGGCCTGTTCGGGCGGGTGACGGTCGGGGCCTCGGATCCATACAAGGGCATCCTGCTGCCCGACGAGGCGATCGGCAGCGACCAGGACCGGCGGGTCGTCTACGTGGTCGGCGACAACAACGTCGTCAACCTCAAGCCGGTCCGCATCGGTCCGAGGATCGACGGCTACCGGGTGATCCGGGACGGCCTGACTGGAAACGAGACGGTGGTCGTGAACGGCCTCGTCCGCGTCAGGCCCGGAGCTCCCATCACTCCCCAGATGACGACGCTTCCTTCGACGAGGGAGCGGAACGGCACCTGATCCCCGACGAGGATGCTGCCATGCGCTTTGCCCATTTTTTCGTCGACCGCCCGATATTCGCGACCGTGCTGTCGGCCATTCTCCTGATCGTCGGGGGGATCGCCTACACGACGCTGCCCGTGGCCCAGTACCCGGAGGTCACGCCACCCACGGTGGTCGTCAGGGCAAGCTATCCTGGCGCGGATGCCGAGACCGTCGCGGCGACCGTGGCGACCCCCTTGGAGCAGCAGATCAACGGCGTCGAGGACATGCTGTACATGTCCTCATACTCCACCGGCGACGGATCGATGGCGCTGACGATCACGTTTCGCCTCGGAACCGATCTCGACAAGGCGCAGGTGCTGGTCCAGAACCGCGTCGCCATCGCCACCCCGCGTCTGCCGGACGAGGTGCGGCGCCTCGGCGTGACGACGCTGAAGAGCTCGCCCGACCTGATGATGGTCGTGCACATGCTGTCGCCGGACGGGTCGTACGACCAGCTCTACGTCTCGAACTATGCCCGCAACTACGTCCGTGACGTGCTGATGCGGCTCGATGGCGTCGGCGATCTCATCATCTTCGGCGAGCGGCAGTATTCGCTGCGGGTGTGGCTCGACCCCGAGCGCCTGGCCTCCTTCGGCCTGACCTCCGCCGAGGTGGTCCGCGCCATCCAGGAGCAGAACGTTCAGGTTTCCGGCGGGGCGCTGGGGCAGGAGCCGACTCCCGGAGATGCCGCGTTCCAGATGACGGTGACGACGCAGGGTCGGTTCGAGGATCCGCGTCAGTTCAGGCAGATCATCGTGCAGGCGACCCGCGACGGCCGCCTCGTCCGGCTGCAGGACGTGGCTAGGATCGAACTGGGCGCGCAGGACTACGTGACGAATTCCTATCTCAACGGAAAGCCCGCCGTCGCGCTCGCGATCTTCCAGAGGCCGGGCACCAACGCGCTCGCCGCAGCGGACCAGATCATCCATACGATGGAGCAGCTCAAAGGGAACTTCCCGCCCGGAATCGCCTACCAGATCGTCTACAATCCGACGGAATTCATCGCCGAGAGCGTGAACGAGGTCTACAAGACGCTCTTCGAGGCGACGGCCCTCGTGGTGCTCGTCGTGATCGTCTTCCTTCAGAGCTGGCGGACGGCCATCATCCCGATCGTGGCTATCCCGGTCTCCCTGGTCGGGACCTTCGCGGTCATGGCGGCCCTGGGGTTCTCGATCAACACCCTGACGCTGTTCGGCCTGGTGCTTGCCATCGGCATCGTGGTCGATGACGCGATCGTGGTGGTCGAGAATGTGGAGCGGAACATCGCCATGGGCATGTCGCCTCGGGATGCCGCTCACGAGACCATGGACGAGGTCGGAACAGCTCTCGTGGCGATCGCGCTGGTCCTGGTGGCTGTCTTCGTCCCGACGGCGTTCATTCCGGGGATTTCCGGGCAATTCTACCGCCAGTTCGCACTGACGATCGCGGTGTCGACGGCGATTTCCGCCTTCAACTCGCTCACCCTGTCGCCAGCGCTCGCCGCCTGGCTCCTGAAGCCCCACAGCCACGAGCCTCCAAAGAACGTGCTCGTCCGTGCCGGCAAGGCCGCGGCCGACCGGTTCAATCGCGGTTTCGACGCGACGTCGCGCGGATACGCGCGGGCGGTCGGAGCGGTCGTTCGTCACAAACTCCTCGTGCTGCCCATCTATGTGGGTCTTCTCGCCGGCACCGTGTGGATCGCCAACCATGTGCCCCGCGGCTTCATTCCCACCCTCGACCAGGGTTACGCCATCGTGGTCGTCCAGCTTCCCGACGGGTCGTCCCTTTCACGCACCGATGCCGTCGTGCAGAGAGCCTCGAAGCTCATTCAGGAAACGCCCGGCGTGCTCGATGCGGTGGCGTTCGCGGGTTTCTCAGGAGCGACCTTCACAAACGCCACCAATTCAGCGGCGATCTTCGCCCGGTTCAAGCCGTTCGACGAGAGGGTGAAGGCGGGCGATTCGGCATCCAAGATCATCGGCGAACTGTTCGGCCGCATGCAGCAGATCGAGGAGGCCTTCATCATCGCCATTCCGCCGCCGCCTGTCCGTGGCCTCGGCAATTCCGGCGGGTTCAAGTTGCAGATCCAGAACAGGACCGGAGACGACGTCCGCGGCATTCTTGCGGTCGCCTATCAGATGATGGGACGAGCCCAGCAGAATCCCAACCTGTCCGGAGTCTTCACGACCTTCTCGGCCAACGCGCCCCAGGTCTACCTGGAGATCGACCGGCAGAAGGCCAGCATCCTGAACGTGCCGATCCCGAATATCTTCGAGACGCTCCGGATCAATCTCGGGGCCGCCTACGTCAACGACTTCAACGCCTTCGGCCGCGTCTATCAGGTCCGTGCCCAGGCGGACCAGCGCTTCAGGATCGACCAGGAGGACATCAACCGGCTGCGGGTCCGCTCGTCTACGGGCGCCTTGGTGCCTCTGGGAACGCTCGTCGAGATGCGGGAAGTTTCCGGGCCGGATCTGATCCAGCGCTACAACATGTTCACGTCGGTGGCCCTGCAGGGCAACGCCGCCCCAGGCGTTTCGTCGGGAACCGCCCTCGACGCGATGGAGGACCTCGCGCGCCAAAGCCTCTCGCCGGGCATGGGTTACGAGTGGACCGAGTTGGCGTTCCAGGAGCGACAGACGGGCAGCACGGCGGTGTTCATCTTCGCGCTGTCGGTGTTGTTTGTCTTCCTGGTGCTTGCGGCCCAATACGAGAGCTGGTCTCTGCCGGTCGCCATCATCCTGATTGTGCCCATGAGCGTCCTTTCGGCTCTCGTCGGCGTCATGATCCGCGGCCAGGACAACAACATCCTGACGCAGATCGGCCTCGTGGTCCTCGTCGGGTTGGCGGCGAAGAATGCGATTCTTATCGTGGAATTCGCCAAGCAGGCTGAGGAGGAGGGCAAGGCGCCGGTCGAAGCGGTGATCGAGGCCTGTCGCCTGAGGCTGCGGCCGATCCTCATGACGGCCTTCGCGTTCATTCTCGGGGTGCTCCCGCTGGCGATCGCGACTGGGCCGGGCGCGGAGATGAGGCAGGCTTTGGGAACGGCGGTGTTCGCCGGCATGCTCGGCGTTACGTTCTTCGGCCTGTTCCTGACGCCGGTCTTCTACGTCGTCATGCGGCTTCTCGTCCTGAGGTTCAGGAGGAGGCGGTCTGCCGTGCCGGCGCACGCAGACGGCGCACGGCCTTCACCGGCCGAATAGGCGCCGGCCGCGGCCGATTTCACCTTCGAGACTGTTGTCGGGGAGCCGCAGGGTTTATATCCGGGCGCGTCGCCTCTCTTCGCTGCCATCACAGGAGTGGTCCATGGGTTCGATGCAGGCGGCAAGCATAGTCAGATGGGTAACGGAAGCGGGCTTGGCGGGCGCGGCCGAGCCCGATCTGCTGCGGGGCTTCTGCGAGCGGCTGGTCGCGGAAGGAATTCCCGTGACCCGGGCAAACGTCATCATCGACACCCTGCACCCGATCTACGAGGGACGTGCCTTCCGGTGGCGTCGTGACCAGACGGATCTGGATCCGGTCGTGGAGTATGGTCGCACGGACGAGGGAGAGGCCGCCGACAACTGGCGCCGCAGCACGTATTACTATCTCTTCAGCACAGGCGAGAACACGCTCCGCCGCAGGATCGGCCCCGATCACGTCGCGGACTTCACGGTCCTCGAGGAACTCGGCTCCGAGGGGCAGACGGACTATCTGGCCCTGTGCCATCACATCGGCGCGGATCGGACGATCGGCGAGATGGACCGCATCTATTCGTCATGGTCGACGGATGCCGGAGAGGGCTTCACGGACGAGCATCTCGCCCTTCTGCACACTATCGTTCCATCCCTAGCGCTGGCCATGAAGAGCGCCTCTCTCGCGCGCATCGCCGAGACCCTGGTCGAAACCTATCTCGGCCGGGATGCGGGACGACAGGTCCTCAGCGGGCGAATCATGAGAGGCATCACGGATCGCATCCAGGCCGCTTTGTGGTTCAGCGACCTGCGCGGCTTCACGCACATCGCCGATACGGCCGATCCCGAACAGATCATCCCGTTCTTGAACGACTATTCCGACGCGATCATCTCCTCGGTTCACGAGGCCGGCGGCGACGTCCTGAAGCTGATCGGCGACGGCGTCCTCGCCATCTTCAAGGCCGACGAGCCCACGGAGGCATGCCGCATGGCGCTCGCGGCGGAGGACCTGATGCGATCGAAGATCCGCCTCCTCAACGAGGATCGGACTTTCCGGGGGCTCCCGGTCACCGAAGCCTATCTCGGGCTTCATGTCGGCGAAGTCTTCTACGGAAACGTCGGCAGCCTGGATCGACTTGACTTCACCGTCGTCGGCCCGGCCGTCAACGAGGTGAGCCGGATTGCGGCTCTCTGTCGTTCGGTCGAGCGCGACGTCCTCGTGTCCTCCACCTTCTGTTCCGTCGCTCCCGACCAGGACCGGGCCGGCCTCGTATCGGTCGGGCGTTATGCCCTGCGGGGCGTCACCCGGCCCCAGGAGCTGTTCACGCGAGATCCCGAGTTCATGACGGGCTAGAGCATCGGACCCAAAAGTGGACCCGCTTTTGGGATCGATTCCGATGCTCCACTCTTTCAGCCGCGCATCGTCTGAGCGGAAAACCGGATCCACTTTTCCGCACGATGCGCTAGGTCTGGCGAGGCGACGGCTTACGCTCGATCAGTGTCACCGCCAGGGTGCGGAGTTCTCCCCTTCGAAGGATGGTGGCATCGACCACGCGTCCGATGCGATCGCCGTTCAGCAGACGCACCAGATCGTCGACGCCGCCGACCGGCTCTCCGTCCAGGGAGATGAGGACGTCGCCCTGTTCGAGGCCGGCACGTGCGGCTGGGCTGTCGGATTCCACTGCCGCGACCGCCACCGCGGAGGTCATGCTCAGACCGGCCGCGTAGGCAATCCGGCGCGGCAGCGGCATGGTCTGACCGGCGATACCGATCGAAGCGCGACGCACACGGCCATGGCGGATGAGTTCCGTGACCACGAAGTCCGCCGTGTTGCTCGCGACCGCGAAGCAGATGCCCTGCGCGCCCATGATGACGGCCGTGTTGATGCCGATCACCGCGCCCGAGGTGGACACGAGAGGACCGCCCGAATTGCCGGGATTCAGCGCGGCGTCGGTCTGGATCACGTCGTCGATCAGCCGACCCGACTTGGCGCGAAGGCTACGCCCGAGGGCGGACACGACACCGGCCGTCACCGTCGACTCGAATCCGAGGGGATTGCCGATGGCGATCGCAATCTGACCGCGCTTCAGCTGCTTGGAGTCGCCTAGGGACGCGAAGGGTAGGCCGGTCCCGTCCGCACGCAGCAGAGCGAGATCCGTATCGGGATCGTCGCCGATCACGTGCGCCTCGATCGGCCGCCCGTCGGCGCCGGTGAGCTTCGCGTCCCGCATGCCCTGCATGACATGGCTGTTGGTCAGGAGGAGGCCGTCAGGCGAGATGAAGACGCCGGAGCCCATCCCGGACGGGCGCCCCGCAAGCTGCGCCTCGACCCGGACGACGGCAGGTCCGACGCGATCAACGACCGCCGTGACGGAGCGGGAATAGGCGTCGAGCAGCTCGGTGTCGTTGTCAGCAGGCGTCGATGGCTGCCGGAGCGACGCGGCATTGCCCGCGTGCAGGATGTGAAGAGGAGTGCGGTCGAGCATGGCAAATATCCGAGACAATGTTTCACCTGATGTGGTGACGACGAGCCTCTGCGCCAAGGCCGCACGGACAGCGCGCTCACAACATGATGAGGCCGAGGCGGACCGCCTGAGCGACGGCGTCCGTCCGGCCGGTCGCGTCGAGCTTCGCGGCGACGGAAGCCACATGAAACTTGGCCGTATGGAAAGAGATGCCGAGCCGCCGGGCGATCTCCTTGTTGGAGGCGCCTTCCGCGAGCAGCCGGAGCACGTCCCGTTCACGGGCAGTCAGCAGGTCGTCGGGCCGAGTGCGGGACGGGTCCGTCGCACCGTTCACGGACGCAGCTAGCGGCACGATGGCGTAGCCGCGTACGGTCGCCTCGATGGCGAGGAGGAGATCCGAACCGACGCAATCGCTCGGCACCACGCTCACGGCCGATCCGACAGCGAGATCCGACGCAGGCTGCACCTCTGCGAGCAGGATCCGTGGTGTGCCTCCATGCGGAAAAGGGGAGGCCGGTCGGTCGGAGATCAACACGTCGGCATCGCTTTCGTCATCGACGAGCGCGATGTGGGATTCGCCTGAGAGGATCGTGGCGACGCGATCCAGCAGATCAGGATCCTCGATCTGAAGGACAACCCGTCGCACTGCGTCACCTCTCCTCACGCCTGATGCGGCCCTTCAAGGTCCGGGGCGCTCCCCGATCTCAATTGTCAGGGTGAGCCGTTCTCCCGCTCTCAGGATCTCGACCTGCGCCGGTTGCCCGACGCTCTCGGGGCCGAGGAGCGAATGGACGCTCCTGACGGATTGCAGTGCATGTTCGTTCCAGCGGGTCAGGATGTCACCCTGCTTGACTCCGGCCCGCTGACCCGGCCCTTCGGCATCGACACTCACCACGATCAATCCGCGCGTGTCCGCACGTTCAAGGGCCGCGGCCGTTCCTCGATCGATCTGGACCGGCTGAAGCCCGAGCCCAAGATATCCGCGTGCGACCCTCCCATGCTGAAGCAGTTGCTGGGCGACCCGCTCGATGGTCTCGGAGGGGATCACGAGGGCCCCACCCCGGGGACCGAGCACAGTCATGCCGATGGCATTCCCGCCGGCATCGATCGCAAGGCCTCCCTCGGCACGAGGGTCGAGGCGAAGGTCGAGATGGATCCTGCGGTCGATCATGCCGCCGCGCAGGCTTCTCCATGGACCACCCGCCAGGGACACGATGCCGAAGGCTGCCGTCGGACCCTCGGGGCGGCATCCGGCGGCGACCACCACGTGCCCCGCCCGGAGGTTGGCGGTCGGCGCGAGGGCGAGTTCGCCGACGGGCTGCTCTTCGGTTCGAAGGAGAACGATGTCCGTGGTTGGGTCGCGGCCCACGAGGCCGGCCCCGACCCACGTTCCGTCAGGCCCCAGAATTGCGATGTACTCCTCGG
>JAFAAP010000113.1 GCA_023426505.1 Pseudomonadota bacterium | reverse complement strand
TCCAGACTCATCCGGATAGCGCTCTCCCCCTCACCCGGACCTGCGGTCCGACCTCTCCCCACCGGGGAGAGGTGTGGTGCACCTCCTCAACGAAGTTGTGAAGCGGCTTCCTCGGCGCTTCGCCCCGGGAATGCCCTAGATGGCTTCATCGTGTGCCTTCGAGCCTGCGATGGAGCCTCCCGATGCGCCTTGTCCTCACAAGCCTTCTCGCTCTCGGCCTCATGACGGCCGCCGTCCGTGCGGAGCCGGTCGACCTGGAACTGGTCTTCGCGGCGGACGGGTCGGGGTCCATCGACGACGAGGAGCTGCGGCTCCAGCGCCAGGGCTGGGCCGACGCGCTCACCAGCAAGGACGTGCTCGACGGCGTCAAGGACGGGCCGCTGGGGGCCATCGCGGTCGCCTTCATGGAATGGGGCGGTCCGAGCTCGCAGGTGCTCATCGTCGACTGGCACGTGATCCGCGACGCCGCGAGCGCCAAGGTCTTCGCCGACAAGCTGGTGAGCGCGCCGCGCGGGGCCTACGGCTACAATTCCATCTCCAACGCGATCGACTTTTCCGTGCGCCTCGTGGAGACCAATGCGCACGAGGGCACGCGAAAGGTGATCGATGTGTCGGGCGACGGGCCCAACATGAACGGCCGCTCGCTTGAAGCGGCCCGTGGCGACGCCCTCGCCAAGGGCTTCACCATTAACGCGCTCGCGATCCGCCGTCCGGGCAGCGGGCGACCGGGCGGTCCCGGCGGCATGCCGCTCGAGGACTATTACGGCCAGAACGTCATCGGCGGCCCCGGCTCCTTCGTGGAGATGGCCGACGAGAAGCGGCCCTTCGCCGTGGCGGCGCGGCGCAAGCTCCTCACCGAGATCGCCGGCACGGGCGGCGCGACGCGGCACGCGCGCCGGTAGCGAACTGAGCCCAAAATGTGAGCGAGCATCATCACTCCCGGCGAGCGAGGTCGAACGACGGGATCGGGTGAGGGGTTGCGTTCGTTTCAGAACCAAGCGCGCTTTCCCTCCCCCTTGCGGGGAGGGACCAAGGGTGGGGGTCGCAAAGTCGGAGCGCTGCGCTTGAAGGTCAAAGGCTCGGCAGAGTGACAGTGCTTCCCTGGATGAAGGACTCACCCGGTCGCACCACCCCCACCTCCAACTCCTCCCCGCAAGGGGGAGGAGAGTTCGCGCGGCACTGGAGGTGCGAACTCTCAACCCGTGTCACCCCTCACCCTCGCGCCACTCGACCTCTCCCCGTCAGGGAGTGGTGAAGCTAGAGTGCGTCCATGGCGAATCTCGAAGACTGGATCATCGATCAGGGGCTGCGCGGGGCCGACGTCTCGTCCCTGCTGGCCGGGTTTTCCGAACGGCTGGTGGCTGAAGGGATCCCGCTGGTGCGGGCCTATATCGCCCTGCCGACCGTGAACCCGACGGTGCGGGTGTTCAACCACACCTGGACCCGCGCGGCCGGCATCGTGGTCGAGGGCGTCTCTCACGAGCGCAACGAGAACGCCTTCGAGGTCAGCCCCTTCGGGTTCATGCTGCGCAACGGCGTCACCGAGCGCCACTGGCGCTTCGACGGGCAGGAGAGCGAGACCTTCAGCATCTTCGAAGATGTCGAACGTGAGGGCGGCAGGGACTATCTCGCCCGCCTGATCCGCTTCGAGAACGCCACCGCGCCGGACCTGCGCGGCATCGCGGCCGCCTTCTCGGCGGATCGCGAGGGCGGCTTCGTGCCGAAGGAGGTCGAGCGGATCGATCTGCTCCTGCCGCTCCTCGCGCTCGCCGCCTATCGCATGACCCTGCTCGACCTCACGGTCGCGATGCTCGACACCTATGTGGGCCTCTCGGCAGGCCGGCGGGTCCTGAGCGGCGAGATCCGTCGCGGCACCGGCGCGCCCCTCACGGCGGCCCTGTTCTTCGCGGATCTGCGCGGCTTCACGGCCATGGTCGACAAGACCGATGCGTCGATCATCGCGCGGCTCGACGAGCACCTCGAAGCCATGGCCGACCCGGTGGCCGAGGAGGGCGGCGAAGTGCTGAAGTTCATGGGCGACGGCGTGCTGGCGGCGTTCCCGATCTCGAAGGAGAGGCCGCAGGAGGCGGCCTGCGCGGCGGCCCTGCGCGCCGCCTGCGCGGCGCTCCGGCGCAACGAGGCGGTGAACGAACGCCATGGGGGCGAGGCGCTCAGCCTCGACGTCGCCCTTCACTACGGCAAGGTCTACTACGGCAATATCGGGGCTGCGGGCCGGCTCGACTTCACGGTGATCGGCCCGGTCGTGAACGAGGCGAGTCGCATGGAGGCGCTCTGCCAGGAACTCGGCTATCCGCTCGTGATGTCCGGCCCCGTCGCGTCCGCGTGCTCCGTGCCGGTCCGCTCGCTGGGCCTTCACCGGCTGCGCGGCATCGCCCGCAAGCGCGAGCTCTTCACGCTCGAATCCTTCAGCGACGCTGAAGCCTGACGCCCAGCGTCCTGAGCATGGCCAGCAGCGCCGCGCCGTAGATCAGCGCGCCGCCCGTGCCGAGCAGGCCGAGCAGGATCTGGTTGTGCCAGGCGGGAAGCGTGCTGGTCCAGGCCGCGAGCGGCGCCGGCGCGAGCGACGCGAAGGCCCCGAGCAGCAGGCTCGCGACGACGACCGCCACGAGCGTGCGCCCGAGGCCGCCGTTCGGCGCCATCCAGTCCCGGCGCCAGGCGAGGAACACGAGAAGGCCGAAATTGACCCAGATGCCGACCGCGGTGCCGAGCGCCAGGCCCACCACGCCGAGGCGGTCCATGAGCAAGATCTTCGTCGCCACGTTGACGGCGACGGCCGAAAGGGACGCGATGAGGGGCGTCACCGTGTCGGATCGCGAGTAGAAGCTCGCCACCGCCGAGCGGATCAGCACGGCCGGCGGCAGCGCCAGCGCATAGGCCGCCAGCACCGCGCCGGAGCGCGCGGCGGCCGAGGCATCGAAGGCGCCGCGCTGGAACAGCGCCGCCATGATCAGCTCGGGGAGGGTGATGAACGCCACCAGGAACGGCGCCGCGAGCGCCACCGTCATGCCCATGGCCCGGTTCTGCGCCGCATGGGCGCCCGCCACGTCGCCGGAGGCGATGCGGCGGCTCATCTCGGGCAGCACCACCGTGCCGGCCGCGATGCCGATCACGCCGAGGGGCAGCTGATACAGGCGGTCCGCGTAGTAGAGCGACGCGACCGCGCCGGTCGGCAGGAACGACGCAATGATCGTGTCGGCGAACATGGCGAGCTGCACGCCTGCCGAGCCGATCACGGCCGGGCCCAGGGTCTTGAAGAACTTCGTCATGGCCGGATCGAGGCGCGGGGTCTCGATGCTGGGCGTGACCTTGATGCGCCGTGCTGCGAACCACACGAGCGCCAGCTCCATCACGCCCGCCGCCGCTACGCCCCAGGCGGCCGCGTGTCCCGCGCTCGGGAACAGGAACGTGAGGCCGAGCGCCGCCACGATGGCCACGTTGAGCAGCACCGGCGCGGCGGCCGCCGCCGCGAACTTCTCGTGGGCGTTGAGGATGCCCGAGAGGATCGTCACCAGGGTGATGAAGAGGAGGTACGGAAAGGTGATCCTGGTCAGCGTCACGGCGAGGTCGAACTTCGCCGGATCCTCGGAGAAGCCGGGCGCCAGCATCGTCACCACGACTGGCATGCCGATGAAGGCCGCGATCAACACCAGGATCTGCACGATCAGCATCAGGGTGGTGATGCGGCTCGCGAACGAGCGGGCGGGCGCGATGCCTTCCTTCTCCAGCACCTGCGCGTAGGTCGGCAGGAAGGCGCTGTTGAACGCGCCCTCGCTGAAGATGGCGCGGAAGTGGTTCGGGATGCGAAGCGCCACCAGAAACGCGTCCGCCACGAAGCCCGCGCCCATCACAGCGGCGATCACCACGTCGCGAATGAAGCCGGTGAGGCGGGAGACGAGCGTCCATCCGCCCACGGAGAGGATTTTTCTGAACATGGATCAGGCCCGGCGGTAGCGGAAGTCGTCCGACACGAGGCTCGTGCTGACCTCCGCCGCGCCGCCGATGCGCTCCGCCACCACATAGAGCGGCCGCCGCTTCACCTCGGCGAAGATGCGGCCCACATACTCGCCGATGATGCCGAGCGACATGAGCTGGATGCCGGAGAAGAACATCACCGACACGATCAGGCTCGGGAAGCCCGGGAGGTCGGTGCCGAAGAGCAGCGTGCGCACCATGAAATAGATGGCGGTGGCGATCGACAGGAACGAGATCACGAAGCCCAGATAGGTCCAGACCCGCAGAGGCGCCGTCGAGAAGGCCGCCATGCCGTCGAAGGCGAAGCGGAAGAGCTTGCGGAAACTCCATTTCGAGGTGCCGAAGCGGCGCTCCTCGACCACGAAGGGCACGCCCGTGTTCTTGAAGCCGATCCAGGCATAGAGGCCCTTCGAGAAGCGCGCCTTCTCGCCGAGCGCCCGCAGCACCTCGACGCCTTTCCGGTCGATGAGGCGGAAGTCGCCGGCGCCCGCCGGCAGCTCGATCTCGCCGAAGCGCGCGAAGAGGCGGTAGAACAGATGCGCGAAGCCGCGCTTGACCCGGGTCTCGTCCGAGCGGTCGGTGCGCTGGCCGTAAACCATGTCGTAGCCCTCCTTCCAGCGCTCCACGAAGGTCTCGATCATCTCGGGCGGATGCTGCAGGTCCGCGTCCATGATCACGACCGCTTCCCCACGGGCATGGTCGAGGCCGGCCGCGATAGCGGTCTCCTTGCCGAAGTTCCGGCTGAAGGACACGGCGCCGATGCGCGGCTCGGTCCGGCTGGCCGCCCTGATCCGTTCCAGCGTGTCGTCGCGGCTGCCGTCATCCACGAAGATGACCTCCCACATCGACGTGATCCGGTTGAGGACCGGCAGGAGACGGTCGCACAGGGGCGCGATGTTGGCGCTCTCGTTGTGGACGGGAATGATGACGCTGAGCTTGGGCGACGCCACGCAATGATCCTTCGTTGTCGCGCGCATTGAGAGACGAGTTTGCGGCTTTGCTCAAGAGGGATAGCGCATCGGGCGGAAAAGTGGACCCGGTTTTCTGCGTCCACGATGCGCTCATTAATTGAGTGAGCATCGGATAGATCCCAAAAGTGGTCTCCACTTTTGGGTCCGATGCTCTACGGTGCGGCAAAGCTGAATTTGGGGATATCCATGGTGTCGAAGCGTTCCGTCGTGCTCTGCGCCGATGATTTCGGCCTTACCGATGGGGTCAGCCGGGGCATCCTGGAACTCGCCGAGGCGGGCCGCCTGTCCGCCACCGGCGCAATGACCAACATGCCGGGCTGGCGGCGCAATGCTCCGGGATTGCGGCCACTCGAAGGCAGGATCGGCATCGGTCTGCACCTGAACCTCACGACGGGGAAGGCCCTCGGGCCGATCCCGGGTCTCGCGGACGAGGCATTCCCGCCCCTGAAAGAGGTGCTGCGCCGTGCCTTGGCGCGGCGGCTCGCCCTCGATGCAATCCGCCGCGAGATCGCCCGCCAGCTCGACGCCTTCGAGGAGGTCCGCGGCGCCCCGCCGGATTTCGTCGACGGGCATCAGCACGTCCACGTGCTGCCGGTCGTGAGGCAGGCGCTCCTGGCCGAGCTGAAGGGGAGGGGCTATGCGGGCCGCCCGTGGCTGCGCGACCCGTCCGACCGCATCGGCTCGATCCGCCGGCGCAGGATCGGTCGGGGAAAAGCCCTGGTGGTGAAGGCCTTGGCGCGAGGCTTCCGCCAAAGCGCCCACGCGGCCGGGTTCGCAACCAACGACGGGTTTTCCGGCTTCGCGCCCTTCGACCTGTCGGTAAATGCTGGCGTCATCTTCGCGGATGCCTTGGCGGCCCTCGGGCCGCATCCGGTCGTCATGTGCCACCCCGGCCACGTGGATGAGGAACTGCGCAGCCTCGATCCGGCGGTGGAAAGCCGGGAGGCGGAGCTGGCCTATCTGGCGTCGGATGCGTTCGGCGAGCTGCTGGAGGAGCGGGGAGTGAAATTGATAGCCGCGCCGAACGCGTAGGAAGCCATTGTCATCCCCAGCGAGCCGCAGGCGAGGGAAGGGGATCCATTCTTGATTGCCGCCTGGCCTGGATTGCCTTCCCTCTTCGCTGCGCTCCGGCCGGGAATGACACCGCGCAAACGAAAACGGGCCTCCGAAGAGGCCCGTTCGATGTCTCGTGGTTCGGATTACCGCGTCGCGGTCTCGAACATCTCCTCGACGTGCTCCCAGTTCACCAGGTTGTCGAGGAAGGCCTTCAGGTAATCGGGACGGCGATTGCGGTAGTCGATGTAGTAGGAGTGCTCCCACACGTCGCAGCCCAGGATCGGCTGGGCGCCGTGCACGAGCGGGTTCTCGCCGTTCGGTGTCTTCATGACGGTGATCTTGCCGTCCTTGACCGCGAGCCACGCCCAGCCGGAGCCGAACTGGCCGACGCCGGCCTGGATGAAGTCCTCCTTCATCTTGTCGACGGAGCCGAGGTCCTCGACGATCTTCTTCTCGAGCTTGCCGGGAAGCGCGCCGCCGCCATTGGGCTTCATCCACATCCAGAAATGGATGTGATTGTAGTGCTGGCCGGCATTGTTGAAGAGCGCCTGGTTCTTGCCGTAGGAGCCCTTCACGACCTCCTCCACGCTCTTGCCCTCGAACTCCGTGCCCTTGAGCAGGTTGTTGCCGGTGTTCACGTAGGCGGCGTGATGCTTGTCGTGGTGAAACTCGAGCGTCTCCTTCGACATGTAGGGCTGCAGCGCATCGTAGGCATAGGGAAGTTCGGGCAGGGTGAACGACATCGGCGTCTCCTTTGGGTTGAGCGACCTGAGGACATTCCAGGGACGCGGAATGATCCCTCGTCTTCTCGTGCCGCATTGTCTCGACGACCCGGATCACGATCGCCGAAGAATGCTCCGGGGCTTAGTTAAAGCGCCACAGGCCCAAGAGCAACGGCCAAGCTCCTGACTTTTTTCCGGCCAAGCTTCCCATGATATTGCCTTTGGCCTATAGAGCCATAGCTTTGCCTTTGGATGAGCTTACGTTGCGTAATGGAGACCGCATGAACATCGCCCTTTTCGCCATCGCTGCTGCGATGATTGTTGGCGGATTGCTGGCGACGTTTCTCGGATGGGACATTGTTCTGGTCGAGCGCGGCTGGACCATGGTGATCGCCGGCAGCGTCTTCGCTGCGAGCGGCGCGCTGCTCCTCGGCATCGCGACGGCCGTTTCCCGCCTCACGCAGATCCACGCGGAGCTCAACCGTCTTCACGCGAGCCTCAGCGAGGAGGAGCCGCTGCCCCGGCAGCCTGCGCCGGATCTGTCGAGCGCCGCGCTCGCCGGCGGTCTTCTCGGCGGCGCGGCCGGAGCCGGCGCCGCGACTTTGGCGGAGCCCGAGCAGCCTCCTCTTCCCCTTTTTCCGGAACCAGGGGCGCCCGAACAGGAGCGTGAGGAACCGGAGACGCCCCGGCGCGATGAGCCGGCGCCCGAGCCCGTCGTGCCGCCGGAGCCGAGGATCTATCCCGAGCCCGCTCGCGAAGCGGAGCAGGCCCGCGAGGAGGAAGAGGCGCCCGAAGTCCGGGTGCCGGATTTCCTGATCGCCGGCCGCTATCGCGAAACCCATACGGACATCGAGGAAAGCGAGATCGACGAGGGGCTCTATGCGCCCGGGCCGGTCCCGGACGAGAAGGTCGACCTCGCGGCGACGCCGGCAGAAGCCGGTCCGGTTGCCGGAACCGAGGAGGAGGAGCCGCGCGGCGAGGAGTTTCGCGAGCCCGAGGCCGAGACGACGCCCGAGCCGATCGCCGAACCTGCCGAGGAGCGGGAGCGCGAGCAGGAGCCCGAGGCTGCGCCGGAGCCGGAAAGGGCCGAGGAGCCGACGATGGCCAGAGCGGTCATCGGCACCTACAATTCCGGCGACAATCACTACGTGATGTATTCGGACGGCTCGATCGAGGCCGAGACGCCTCAGGGCCTGTTCCACTTCAACTCGCTGGACGAGCTGAAGGAGTTCATCGCCTCCGGCGGCGAGAGCAACCAGGGGTCGTCGGCTACTTGATCAGCGCCGACAGGGCGCGGAACTCGTCGGTGCCGGCCTTTTCCAGCCACTCGAACACGACCATCTCGGTCGTCACCCAGTGACAGCCGGCATGGAGAAGCCGCGCGCAGGCCGCGCTGACGCTCGCGGGCGCGCGGCTCGACACCGCATCGGCCACCACGAAGACGTTCAATCCGGCGGCCCTGAGCCCGAGCGCCGTCTGCAGCACACAGACATGGGATTCGACCCCGCAGAGCACCGCCTGGTCGCGGCCTTCGCCGCGTAATCCTGCGACCCGCTCCATCGTGGCGGCATCGCCTGCGGCGGAGAACGCCGTCTTGGGCAGTACGACGGGATCGGTGGGCTGCGCCGCCTCCAGGATCTCCGGAACCGTGGGGCCGAGGCCCTTCGGGTACTGCTCGGTGACCGTCACCGGCACGCCGAGGCGCTGGGCCGCGGCGAGCAGGATCCTGGCGCGGGGCACGATCTGGTCCCCATCGTGGATCGCCGGCATGAGGCGGGCCTGCATGTCGATGACCATCAGGTGGGAGCGGGCGGCGTTCAGCAGCATGGCGGCTCACTGGTCCGGGTTGAAGAGCGGCGGGTCGCCGGGGATCGGCAGTTCCATGGTAAAGCGGAAGCCGTCCTCGGGAAACTCCATCGTCACCTCGGCCTGGAGCTGGGCGGCGAGCACCCGCTGCAGCAGCCGCGAGCCGAAGCCCTGGCGGGTCGGCATGGTGACGCGCGGGCCGCCCCGTTCCGCCCAGGAGAAGCGCAGCCGCGGCCGGGGCGCGCCCGGCTCGATCCGCCACGTCACCTCGACCTGCCCGCCGAAGGTGGAGAGGGCCCCGTGCTTGGCCGCGTTGGTGGTGAGCTCGTGGATCGCCATGCCGATCGGCACCGCCGCCTCGGACGGCAGCTCGACGGAGGGCCCCTCCACGATGACGCGGTTGCGCGCCTCGTCCTCGTAGGGGCCGAGCTCCGTCTGGACCAGCTCCTCGAGCGATGCCTTCTGCCAGAGATCCTCGGTGAGCAGGTTGTGGGTGCGGGCCAACGATACGATCCGGCCGACGAAACCCTGGTAGAACTCGTCGATGCTCGTCGCGGTGCGGGCCGTCGAGCCGACGATCGCCTGCACGGTCGCGAGCGTGTTCTTCACCCGGTGGTGCAGCTCGCGGATCAGCAGATGCTGGCGTTCCTCCGCGTGCTTGCGGTCCGTGATGTCCTGCACCACGCCCGTCATGCCGCTCAGGATTCCGCTCTCGTTGAGCGTGGTCTGGCCTTGCGCCGCAACCCAGGCCCGGGCGCCGTCGCTCGCGCGCCGGATCCGGTACTCCACATCGTAAGGCACCTGGGTTTCCATGGAGCGCAGCATCGCGGCGGTCGCGCGCTCCATGTCGGCCGGGTGGAGCAGGTTGCGCAGCTCCGTCCAGGTGATGGGCGTGGCCGGATCGACGCCGAAGATCTCCGCCGCCCGCGGCGACAGGGTCATGGCGTCGCTCGCCATGTCCCAGCTCCAGTCGCCCATCTTGGCGGCCCTGAGCGCGATGCGGAGCTGCTCCTCGCTCCGGCGCAGCGCGTGCTCGGTCTCCTTGAGGTCGTGGATGTCGACGCTGGTCCCGCACC
This sequence comes from Pseudomonadota bacterium, assembly GCA_023426505.1. Classification (GTDB taxonomy): domain Bacteria; phylum Pseudomonadota; class Alphaproteobacteria; order Rhizobiales; family Beijerinckiaceae; genus Microvirga. The sequence continues at coordinate 40,889 of JAFAAP010000113.1, read as the reverse complement.
AGCCCCGGAAGGCGCCCTTCGCGTCGTAGACCGGTCCCATCTGGATCAGGTGCCAGCGATAGGCGCCGCTCTGCGTGCGGTAGCGCATCTCCGTCACGAAGGACGAGCGGGCCTCCCGGGCCGGCTTGACCTCCTCCAGCACCCGGACGAGGTCGTCCGGGTTGACCCAGCTCATCCAGCTGTCGCCAAGGGACTTCTCCACGGGAAGGCCCGAGAACTCGCGCCAGCGGTCGTTCGCGTAGACTAGGTGCAGGTTCTCGTCGATGATCCAGACCAGCGCCGGAAGGGCTTCGGCGATCAGGCGGAAGCGCGCCTCGCTCTGCCGCAGGGCCGCCTCCGCCCGGGCGCGCTCCACCGCGATCCAGGTGCGCTCCGCCACGTCCTCGATGAGCGCGGCGTCGCTCACTGACCAGGCGCGCGGCTCGCCGGCATTGAGGTAGAGCAGGGCCGTCAGGCGGCGGTTCTTGAGAAGCGGCACCGCGATCGCGGCCCGGGCGTTCACAGCGCTGAAGACGCCGCGGATGGCGGAGGCGCTCCAGCGGGGCTCGTTCTGCACGTCCTCGATCGCGAGCACATGCCCCTGCCTCAGCTCGGCCAGCATGTCGGGCACGAAGTCCTCGAGGCGGTAGTGGCGTCCCTCGTTGCTGATGGCGCCGCGCGACCATTCCCGTTCCACCAGGATCATGCCGCGCTCCTCGTCGACCTCGCCGTAGCCCACGCAGTCGACCTCGAGGAATTGGGCGAGGCCGCGGGCCGTGGCCTCCATGATCTGCGACGGGTCGTCGATCTCCCTCAGGCGGTCGTTCAGCCCGAGGAGGAATTCCTGGCGGCGCTGGGCGAGGTTGATCTCCTCCTTCACCCGTTCCCGTTCGGTCACGTCCTGCAGGACGCCGATGACCCGCACCGGCCGGTCGTGATCGTAGACGGCGCCGCCGCGGACCAGGATGCGGCCGATCCGGCCGTCGGGCCGGATGATCCGATGCTCGATGTTGAAGTCCGTCTTCGTCGACAGGGCGTAGGCTATGGCCTGCGCGATCCGCTCGGCGTCGCCCGGATGATAGAGGGCCTCGATCTGCGCATGGGTGACGGGGCCGTCGGGCTTCAGCCCGAGAATGGACTTGGCGGTCTGATCGACCGTTAGGGCATTCGTCTCGACATCCCGCTCCCAGGAGCCGAACCGTCCGATGTCGAGGGCCATCCGCAGGGCTCCCCGGCTCCGGCGAAGCTCGGCCTCGGCCGCGGCCAGGCGAGCCTCCAAATCCCCCGTCCGGCCGAGGGATTCTGCCGCTTTTGCGGCCGATTCCCCGTCGGAGAGCATCTCCTGCTGCTTGGTCATGAACGCATACCTGCGAATACCCCGATCGCCCTGTTCATCCCCTTCGTCGGCCCCGCTTCCTCTCGAGAACTCGGGGACATAGGGCTCCGATCAGTTCTGGAAACCATTGGCGGCCTGAATCGCGAACGTATAGGCGAGAGCCACTTCCTCGAGCCGGTCGAAGCGGCCGGAGGCGCCCCCGTGGCCGGCGTCCATGTTGAGCTTGAGCAGGACCGGCCCGCCCCCGGTCATGGTGGCGCGCAGCCGCGCCACCCACTTGGCCGGCTCCCAGTAGGTCACGCGCGGGTCGGTGAGGCCGGCCAGCGCCAGGATGGCCGGGTAGCGTTGAGGCTTCACGTTGTCATAGGGCGAGTAGGACAGGATCGTCCGGAAGGCGGCCTCGTCCGTACCCGGATTGCCCCATTCCGGCCATTCGGGCGGGGTGAGGGGCAGGTCGGCGTCCAGCATGGTGTTGAGCACGTCCACGAAGGGAACCTCCGCCACGATCCCGGCGAAGAGATCCGGCGCCATGTTGGCGACCGCGCCCATGAGCATACCGCCGGCGCTGCCGCCATGGGCCACGATGCGTCCGCGCGACGTGTAGCCCGCCGCCGCGAGCGCCTCGCCGCAGGCGATGAAATCCGTGAAGGTGTTGGTCTTCTTCTCGCGCTTGCCGTCGAGATACCAGCGCCAGCCCTTCTCGGTGCCGCCGCGGATATGCGCGATGGCATAGACGAAGCCCCGGTCCACCAGCGACAGGATGCTGGTGCGGAAGCTCGCCGACATGGAGATGCCGTAGGAGCCGTAGCCGTAGAGCATCAGCGGCGCTGTGCCGTCGAGGGCGACCTCGCGCTTGTGAACAATCGAGATCGGCACCTGCTCCCCGTCCGGGGCCGTCGCGAAGATGCGGAGGGTGACGTAGTCGGCTGGGTTGTGGCCGCTCGGCACCTCCTGGCGCTTGCGCAGGGTCCGCTCGGTCGTGCGCAGGTCGTAGTCGTAGACCTCCGTCGGCGTGGTGAGCGAGGAATAGCGGTAGCGGATGACGTCGGTGTCGAACTCGTAGCCCGCATCGACGCCGAGCGAATAGGCATCCTCCTCGAACGCGATCGTCTCCTCGCGACCGGTCGCGATCTCGCGCAGCACGATGCGGGGCTTCGCGTCCTCGCGCTCGAGGCGCACGAGGTAGCGCGCGAGCGCGGTCACGAAGAGGATCATCACGCCGGGACGGTACGGAACGAGATCGCGCCAATGCGCGCGATCCGGCGTGGCGACGGGCGCCGTCACGATCTTGAAGTCCTCGGCGCCGTCCGCGTTCGTGAGGATGATGAGGCTGTCGCCGTGGTGCTCCACGTCGTACTGCAGCTTCGGCGTGCGCGGTTCAATCAGGCGTGGCATCGCCGACGGATCGTTGCGGTCGAGCAGGTAGACTTCCGAGGTCTCGTGGTCGCTCGCCTCGATCAGCACGAAGGCATCGGACTGCGTCACGCCGAGCTTCACGAAGAAGCCGGGGTCGTTCTCCTCGTAGATCACCTCGTCCCGCGCGGCCTCCGTGCCGATCCGGTGGCGCCTGACGCGCACGGGGCGGTGGTTCTCGTCGAGCTCCACATAGTAGAATCCCGAGGAATCGTTGAGCCATATGGCGCCGCCCGAGGTCTGCGGAACCTCGTCGGCGAGCTCGATGCCGGTCGCGAGATCGCGCACCCGCAAGGTGAAGTATTCGGATCCCTTCAGGTCCGCACCCCAGACCATCAGGCGATGATCGGGCGAGTGGTCGGCGCCGCCGAGATCGAAGAAGGCGTGTCCCTCGGCCTCCTTGTCGCCGTCAAGCATGATGGTCTCGTCGCCCCCGTCGCGGGGCATGCGGCAGACGAGGGGATGCTGTCCGCCTTCGCGGTAGCGGGTGAAATAGGCGAAGGGGCCGTCGGGCTGGGGAACGGAGGAATCGTCCTCCTTGATGCGCCCGCGCATTTCGGCGATCAGCCGCTGCTGAAATGATTCCGTCCCCGCGAAGGCAGCGGCCGCATAGGCGTTCTCGCCCTCCAAACATTCGCGAATCGCCGGATCGAGTGTTTCCGGGTTTTTGAGCACCTCCTTCCAGTTTTCGGCCTTCAGCCAAGCGTAATCGTCACGAATCGTCGCGCCATGAATCTCGAAATCGTGAGATCTGGCGGGGGTGACGGGCGCAGGCGGCAGGGGCGATGAGGGAAGGCGCTCGAGCTTCATGAAGGGGTCCTGATCCTTACGTTACGGAGGGAGGGGTGGGCACTGCTGTATAACTCCCGTTGGCCGGGACAGGTCCGCAGGACGAGGCTCTCGTCCAATTCAGGAGGAGAAATAGACACTTTATAGCTACTTCTTCTGCTTCGACGCGAAAATTCAGCTTGGCCGACCATGACCTATGGTTAAAGCCATCCGCTGTAAACACGAAATTTTTATTGCCTTCGTGAAGATGATACACAGTTTTCCAAAGTTTTCCTTTTGAACATCTTGTAATCCGCCGGATTTTGCCATACTTGACCGGTCAGGCGCGTCATCGCGCGATTACGGTGCGGTTCGATGAAGAGGCAAGCAACGCCTCGGAAAAGACTGCTCAAAGAATGGGCTGAAATGCTCATTTGAGTTGTTCTAAAGAGCCGGAAAGGAACAAAATCAAAATGAGCGACAACATCGCTACATCAAACTATATCGAGCTGGCGGCAGATATCGTCTCGGCTTATGTGAGCAACAACTCGGTTCCGTCGGGTGATCTCCCTAGCCTGATCAACGATATCCATTCGGCTCTTCTGCGTGTCGGGGGCGGCACGGTCGAGGCGCCTGCGGAGGCGCCCAAGCCCGCCGTTCCGGTCAAGAAGTCCGTGACTCCGGACTACATCGTGTGCCTGGAAGACGGAAAGAAGTTCAAGTCGCTGAAGCGTCATCTTCGGACGCAATACAACATGACGCCCGAGCAATACCGCGAAAAGTGGGGTCTGCCCGTCGATTACCCGATGGTTGCTCCCAATTACGCGAAGGCTCGCTCGGAGCTGGCGAAGGAAATGGGCCTCGGCCAGCAGCGCCGCAAGCGCCGCTCGTCCCGCGGGTAATCCTTCACGAATACTTGGTGAATCAGCCGCCCCCCGGGGCGGCTTTTTGCTGCGCGAAGCGGCCGCGATAGGCGGCTGGACTCGTGCCGAGGCGGGCGCGGAAGTGATGGCGCAGGGTCGCGGACGATCCGAACCTCGTCGCGGCCGCAATGTCGTCGACGGAATGCGCCGTCGTCTCGAGCAGCTCGCGGGCGCGCAGCAGCCGCTCCGCCAGGAGCCATTCGCCTGGCGGCATGCCGGTCGCGGACTTGAAACGGCGCAGGAAGGTGCGCCGGCTCATGCCGGCCTCCGCCGCCAGCGCGTCGACCGGCTGCTCCTCGGCAAGCCGTGCGCGCATGCGGTCGAAGAGGGGGCCGAAGCGCAGGCCCTCGCGGGGAGGAGGAACCGGCCGCTCGACGAACTGCGCCTGCCCGCCTTCGCGGTGCGGCGGCACCACGAGGCGACGGGCGATGCGGTTGGCGGCCTTAGCGCCGAAATCGTGCCGCACCACATGCAGGCAGAGATCGATGCCCGCCGCGCTCCCGGCGGAGGTGAGCACGCTGCCCTCGTCCACATAGAGCACGTTCGGCTCCACGCGGATGTCCGGATAGGCCTCGGACAGCTGCTCGACATAGCGCCAGTGCGTCGTCGCCCGCTTGCCCGCAAGCAGCCCTGCGGCCGCGAGAACGAAGACCCCGGAACAGATCGACATCAGCCGGGCCCCACGGTCATGCGCCTTCTGAAGCGCCGCGATCAGGGCCGGAGGAACGGGTTCGGACAGGGCGCCCCGCCAGCCCGGAATCACGATGGTGCCGGCCTCCTCGAGCAGGTCGAGGCCGCCATCCGCCATCATCCGGAAGCCGCCTGTCGCGCGTAAGGACCCCGGCTCGACCGCGCAGACGGCGAAGCGGTACCAGTCCGACCCCATCTCGGGACGCGGCAGTCCGAACACTTCCGTTGCGATGCCGAATTCGAAGGTGCACAGCCGGTCATAGGCGAGGGTGACGACGACGCGGTTTGGCATGATCTGAACGCTCATTGGCATGCGTGCCACTTTCGACCTTAACGGCCGCACGCGATGCTCGCAGCGTCTTATCCACAGGAGACTTCCATGCCGTCCAGCTCCGTCACGTCCATTCCGGCCGCCGCTCCGCACATCGCCGCCGCGCATTTCGCCCACCGTCTGTCGGTCGAGACCGACTGCGCCGACGTGCACGAATCGCTCGCCGCCGACGCGGTCGATTTCGTGCTGCTCGACGTGCGCGGCCCGAACGCCTATGCGCGCTCGCACGTGCCGGGCGCGCTCAACCTGCCGCATCGCGAGGTTACGGCGGAGCGCATGGCGATATGGTCCTCGGACACCCTGTTCGTGGTCTATTGCGCCGGCCCGCACTGCAACGGCGCCGACAGGGCGGCGCTGAAGCTCGCGAGCCTTGGGCGCCCAGTCAAGATCATGATCGGCGGAATGACCGGCTGGGCCAATGAGGGTTTCGCCTTCGTGCATGGAGCGGAGCCGTTCGCGGCAGCGCCCGCCGCCTGATCCCGCGTCGGACCATCGAGAACCGGACGAAGACGCGGCACGACATTCGAATACTAGCGTTCTGCGTGCGAAGACTTATCCTCAGAGTTATCAACACGCGTGAATTGCCGTTGACTCCGGCCGGCGGTGGCCCAGTATCAGGAGCGGAGGGACTCGTCCCTCCGTTTAATTTATTGCAGGAACAAATCATGAACAAAAGCCAAAATGATTGCGAAGACCATGAGGGCTCGAAGGGTCGGAAGCCCTCGGGCCGAGAGGATCGCGCCCGGGGGAAGGGGCGCGGGGGCCGCGAGCAGTCCAATCTCCGGCGCAACGACGGGCTGGCTCGGGAGGCGCAGCGGCTGCTCGCGGCCCTGGGGCTGCCGGAGGCGCAGGCGCTTCTCGACCCAACCGACCGGAACGACGTGATCGTCCACCGCCGGAAGACGGGAGTATCCCTTGGGGCGGGGCGCTTCTCCAGCGCCGCAGCCGAGGCGCTCCAACGGCACGATCTCGCGGCCTGGCGCCAGATGGAAACGGGGCAGCGGGTGCTGAAGCTCACGGAGGCCGGCCGCGCCCGCCTGCGCCGGGAGGACGCGCCCGCCCCCGATGCGGCCTTCTTCCACCAGCACCGGGAGACGGTGGAGGCGACGGTTGCGACGGAGACCGGAAATCAGCGCGTGCGCGTCGATGCCGAGGAGAGCCCCCTCGACTGGCTTCGCCGCCGCAAGGGGAGGGACGGGCTGCCCCTGATCGACGAGGCCTCCTACCAGGCGGGCGAGCGCCTGCGGACCGACATCATGCTGGCCGGGCTGCTGCCGGGCGTGACCGCGCGCTGGGACCCGGCGCCCCGGGGCAGCGGCCCGGCCTCGCCCTCCGATGCGACCGACCGCATGGTGGCGGCGCGCCAGCGCCTGCGCCACGCCTTCGATGCGGTCGGGGCCGATTTCGCCGACCTCCTCACCGATCTCTGCGGCTTCCTGAAGGGGCTGGAGACGATCGAGCGCGAGCGCCAGTGGCCGCCGCGCTCGGCCAAGATCGTGGTGCGCCTCGCCCTGGCGCGGCTCGCGCAGCATTACGGCATCGAGGCCGCCGCCCGCGGCCCCTCGGCCTCGCGCGGCATCCGGACGTGGCAGGCGGTGGTGATCGAAGGGGGATTGAGCTAGAGGCGGGGCAGGGCGGCCGGAGACGGGCTGCCCTGCAGGGCCTTCTGGCGGAAGCGAAGTCAGGAGGCGGCGAGGGCCGTCTGGGCGTCGTGGCGGATGCGCTCGACCATCGAGCGCACGCCGTTCGAGCGCTGCGGCGTCAGGTGCTCGGAAAGGCCGAGCTCCTTGAAGAGAGCGAGCGCGTCGGTGGACAGGGCCTCCGACGGGGTCTTGCCGCGGTAGAGCGAGATCAGCAGGGCCACGAGGCCGCGCACGATATGCGCGTCGCTGTCGCCGACGAGGTGCATCACAGGCTTGCCGCCTGAGGGCTCGAGCTTCGTCACGAGCCAGACCTGGCTGGCGCAGCCCCGCACCTTGTTGGCGTCCGTATGGGCCTCGTCGGGGAGCGGCTCCATCTGACGGCCGAGCTCGATGAGGTAGCGGTAGCGCTCCTCCCAGTCGTCCAGCAGCTCGAAATTGGAAACGATCTCGTCGATTGACGGCAGCATGGCATCCCTAAAGCATCGGATCCGAAAGCGGATTGGCACTTTCGGGATTGGTCCGATGCATTCTCCTGAAATGAGAGCATCGCGTTGCCGTCCATATAGGTGCCCGGTGCGGCTTTGGCGACAGGAGAAGCGCGTCAGGTGCGCGGTTTCTGGCCGTCCCGCCAGCCCGGGTCGCGGTCGCCGGGCAGGAGCGTGTCGGCCGCTTTCGCGCTGCCGAGGCCGGAGGTGGTCATGATCTTGTCGACGATCGCCTGCTTGGCGCTCTCGGGCAGGGCCTGCCACACGGCTTCCAGCCGCTGCGGCGATGCGGCCTCGGCTGTCGTCTTCGCGGCGGCATCGCCCTTCGCCCAGCCGAGGACCGACTCGACCGATGCGGGCGCGTCGCCGCGCTGCCGGACGGGCGAGTAGTAGAAGATCGCCCCGACGATCAGGATGAAGCGCAGGATGGAGAACATGCGGCGGAAGCGGGCCCTGTCCGGTGGATGACGTGCAGCATCATAACGGGCGGGGCGGGCGTTGCGGAGGACGGGGCCGGAGAACCTGCAAACAGGATGAACAAAGGGTTTCCGCCGCAAGTGCCCCGTTAAGTTCTTGAAACGCAAGGCAGAAGGGAGGAGGGTTCCATTCTCGGCCTTTCCCTCCGGTCGAAAGCGCCGGGGAGCCGGGCGATCCGCCGCCCGTGCCTTTAGGTTCGCTTAAGCCGCCTCTGTCACGGTCCCGCTCGTGTGAAGACGGGGAGCGGCGGTGCGCCGTCGCAGGGACCACTTGCAGAGAGAACTCACAGGCCACTGGATCGATGAATGGCTCGTCGGGCTCGTCCATCGCTCGGTCCTGGACAAGCCCGCCGAGCGCCTTCGCCAGGAGCGCTTCGTGGCGAGCCGCCTCGCCACCTCCCTGGTGGCCCTGGTGGGTCTGCCCCTGTCCCTCCTGGGCGACGTCGCGCCCGAACTGCTCACCTCCTGGAGCCTCCTGGTTCTCGCGCCGCTTGCTGCCCTCTTCGTCCTGTCCCGCCGGGGCAGCCTCGCCGTCGCGCAGGCGCTGGTCTCGCTGGTGCTCGCAGGCTTCATCGCCCGCGACATGGCGGCGGCCGGAGCCTCGCTGCCCCTGATGGGGCTCGCCCTCGCGCTCGTGCCCCTGGAGGCGCTCTCGTCCGGGTCCCGGGGCGGCGTGCTGCTCGCCGGCATCCTGGCCCTGCTGGGGCTCGGAGCGGGCGTCCTGCTCCAGGCCGAAGGCATGGCGGGCGCCAGCCTGCCGGTCGAGGGGGCTCTCGCCATCGCGGGCGCGGTGGCGTTCGGCCACGCCTTGTCCCGCGTCGTCGCGGACCGGCGGATCGAGGCTCTTCTCGGCGATAGTCCGGAGGCCGGCCTCGGCCGCGATGCCCTCGCGCTCGCGGCTATCGACGACCTCGTCACCTGGCACGACGGCAACGGGGTGGTCCTGCGTTCGAACGGCGGCTGCGCGCCGCTGCTCGGCGCAGCTCCTGCCTCCATCAACGGCAACGGCCTGTTCACGCGCATCCACGTCTCCGACCGTCCCGCGTTTCTCAAGGCGATCAGCGATGCGGCGAACGGCGCAGGATTTGCCGTGGCGCGCTTTCGCGTCCATGCGGGCGAGGGGCCGTCGCAGACGACGCTCTGGGTCGAGATGCGGGCGCACCGCCTCGTCCTTCCCGGCGACGAGAGCTGCGCGGCGGTCGCGGTCACCCGCGACATCACCGATCACATGGCCCGCGCGGAGGAGCTCGACGCCATGCGCCGCGAGGCGGTGGACGCGAGCGAGGCGCGGGCCCAGATGCTCGCGACCGTCAGCCACGAGCTGCGCACGCCGCTCAACGCCATCATCGGCTATTCCGAGATCCTGATGGGCAAGGGCGGCCCGAGCCTCGTCGACAAGCGCGAGGGCTATGCGCAGATCATCCACCAGTCGGGCGAGCACATGCTCGGCGTGGTGAACTCCCTGCTCGATCTCTCGGCCATCGAGGCCGGCCACTACAACCTCGCCTTCGAGTCGATCGACCTCGCGGACCTCGTCGGCGAATGCTGCACGTTCATGGCGCTGCCGGCGGAGCAGGGCGGGCTCACGCTGAAGCAGGAGCTCGCGCCCGGCCTGCCGGTGCTGGTGGCCGACCGCCGCGCCTGCCGCCAGATCCTGCTCAACCTGCTCTCGAACGCCGTGAAGTTCACGCCGCGGGGCGGCGAGGTGGCGGTCGAGGTCCGTCATGAGGCGGACAGCATTCATCTCGCGGTCCGCGACACCGGCGTGGGCGTGGCGCAGGACGAGCTTCCGCGCCTCGGCATGCCGTTCTACCAGGCCTCCTCGCCGGCACGGGCCCAGAAGGGCAACGGCCTCGGCCTCTCGTTGGTGCGCGGCCTCGTGACCCTGCACCAGGGCCGCCTGCGGATCACCAGCATGCCGGGCAGCGGCACCTGCGTGCGCATCAGCCTGCCGGCCGATGCCTACCGGGCCGCCGCCGCCAAGGGCCTTGTGCCCGCGCCCCGGCGTACCGATTCTTCCGATGTAGTCCTTCTCAAGACGGGATGACCTCCTTGCGTGAAGCTCTAGCCGCCCGCCCCGACGACGATTTCACGATCTCCGCGCCCGTGCGGCGTCGCTCGGCGGTGAAGAAGAAGCCGAAGGCGCCGAGCCTCGGCATGCGTCTGCTGTCGCTGGCGCTCCAGCATCCGCGGCGCATCGCTGGGACCCTCGTGCTGGCGGGATGCGGCGGGTACATCGCCTGGAACGCGCTCGCGCTCCAGACGGTCCATCACCCGGCGCCGCTCTTCAGCCCGCACGGTTCCTCGAACGCCGCGCCGTCGCAGATCGCGCAGCCGATGCCGCCGACGCGGCCGGCTGCTCCCGCTCCCGCCGCCGAGACGACGAGCCCGTTCGTCGCACAGCCCATCGCCCAGGCTCCGGCGCCCGCCGCGGTCCCCTCGGCTGCGCCCCCGAAGCTTCCCTCCCGCAGCGCCATCGCGGAGCTGATCCGCAACGGCGAACCCGGCGCCATCACGCAGCCGACGTCGCGGACCGCATCCGCACCGGCGGCGCCTGCTCCGGCGCCCCTGGCCGCGCGGGCTCCCACCGTGCGCGACCCGATCGGCGAGATGATCCGCATGGGCGGTCCCGTGCCGGTCCCGCCCGCGAACGTGGGCCGCTCCGATTCCGGAGACGTCGTGCTTGCCGGGCAGCGGGCGCTCGCCAAGCTCGGCTACGGCATCAAGGCGGACGGCATCATGGGCTCCGGCACGCGCCAGGCCATCGAGCGCTTCGAGCAGGATCACAAGCTGCCGGTCACGGGCGAGTTCAACGCGCGCACCCTACGCGAGCTCGCGGCCGCCTCCGGCATCGCGGTGCCGTAGATGGCGCGCCTGCGCTCCGACTTCTGGGTCTCGGCCTATCTGCGCCGCTGCGGCGTCGAGGGCGTCGAGGCGGTGCTGCGCCGGCGCGGCGCCGCGGAGGCGGGCGCGATCTTCGTCAAGGTCGATCACCTCGACGGCACGGCGAGCCTCTACGGCCCGGCTCCGCAGCTCTTCGTGGACGATTCAGGCGAGCGCCTGTTCGCCGCTGTGCTGCAGGGCGTGACGCCCCTCGACGTCGAGGAAAAGGTGCAGCGCGAGCTGCGCTTCGACAGCGACCTATGGCTCGTCGAGGTGGACGACCGGGAGGGCCGCCACTTCCTCGACCTCGCGGCGGAGGAATAGAGCCGGGACGCGCACGGCCGATACCGGACGGGCATCCCCGTCGATGTCTCTGATCAAATGGAGCCCGCCCGCTTGCGTATGGAGCGGTTCGTCTCCCGGCCGACCCGTTCACCCTGCGCGTGCGCGCCGGCGCGCTTGGACGCGGCACTCGCCATCCAGTCCCGATCACCCGCGAGGACATGCTCGACGCAGCCCTGGATGTGATCCACCAACACCTTCTGGGCCGTCGCGAAATCGCGCGCGAGGGCGCATTCGAGGAGCTTCTGATGCTGGTCCGCGGCAATCTCGCCGCGGAAGATCACCGCGACCATCTGGTAGCGGAGGTACTTGTCGTAGATCGCCGCATGCGTATCGAGAAGCACCTTGGATCCGCAGGCGGAGACCAGGGCGTGGTGAAACTGCCAGTCGCACCGCTTCCATATCTCCGGCTCGGAGCGGTCGCCCGCGATCATCCGCTTTTCCATGACGGACAGTTTGTGATGGGCCGCGACCACGCGCCCCTCCCAGTCGAGGTCGCCGTTCCGGAACGACAATTCCATGGCGTGGCATTCGAGCAGCTGGCGCATCGCCGCCACCTCCCGGAAATCCTCTGCCGAGACGGGAGCCACCTCGAAGCCCCGCTGCCCCTCGGCCACGGCCAGTCCCTCCGAGCACAGGCGGTTGAGAAGCTCGCGCAGCGTACTGATGCTGACCCCGTACGTGTCGCTGATCCTGTCGAGTCTGAGCTTCTCGCCGGGAGCGAGGCGGCCGAACACGATGTCCGAGCGGATCCGCCTGTAGGCCGTTTCTCCGATTGTCTCGCCCTGCGACGGGTCCGCCAGCATGGCGTCGCTCCCTCTGAGTTCCTTCGCGATCAGTCGTCAATCGCACGATCCCGCCTGAACGCAGGTTCCGCGACGATCCTAGCCGCCAGGAGCGTGAACTTCAAATATATGATGTTTGAAAAAATATCATATGATTATGCATTGACCATATGAAATTCGTCGGCTTAGATCGCTCCTGAAGTGGGAAGCCGACAAGACGTCCGGACGGGGCGCAGGGCTGATGGGCGGGTGAGGCCGCAGAGGGAGAAGATGCATGAAGAGACGTGGATCATTCATCGCCGTTGCCGCCACGGTCGGCTTGGTCGCGATGACGGTGCCGGGCTGGGCCCAGGACATTCAGGAGCGCACGATCCGGTGGGGGCACCTGAACAACACCGATCATCCGGTCAGCAAGGGCGTGCAGAAATTCGCCGAGATCGTCGCCGCTAAGAGCGGCGGCAAGCTCAAGATCAAGGAATATCCCGCCAACCAGCTCGGCACCGAGCAGCAGCAGCAATCCGCCCTCCGCGGCGGCACCCAGGAGATGCAGTCGCCGGCCACCACCTCGCTCGTCGGCATCGTCAAGGATTTCGGCCTGATCGACTTTCCGTTCATCGTCAGCACGCCGCAGCAGGCGGATGCGCTGCTCGACGGGCCGCTCGGCGCGGCGCTTCTTGCGAAGCTGCCGGAAAAGGACCTGATCGGCCTCGGATTCTGGGATCTCGGATTTCGGAACGTGACGAACAGCAAGCACCCGATCACCAAGGGCGAGGATCTCAGCGGCATCAAGATCCGCGTGATCCCGAACCCGGTCTATCTCGAAACCTTCAAGACCTTCGGGGCGAACCCGGTGCCGCTGAGCTTCAGCGAGCTCTACACCGCGCTCGAGACCCGGACGGTGGACGGGCAGGAGAACCCGTTCTCGGTGATCCTGTCGAACAAGTTCAACGAGGTTCAGAAATATCTGAGCGTCACCAACCACACCTACAGCACCAACATCATCCTGGTGAGCAAGAAGTTCTGGGACAAGCTCTCGCCGGCCGAGCAGAAGATCCTCCAGGATGCCGCGACCGAGACACGCGACTACCAGCGCAAGATCAGTCGCGAGCAGGCCCAGCAGGCGATCGGCGATCTCAAGGCCAAGGGCATGCAGGTCAACGAAGTCCCGCCGGCAGAACTCGCCCGCATGCGCCAGCAGACCAAACCCATCGCGGACAAGTTCTCCGCCGAGTACGACCCGGCCATCGTGAAGCTCTTCAATGCCGAACTCGATCGCGTTCACGCCCTGAACAACTAGGCATCCGGCCCGATCTGACTTCGGCATCACAGGCGGACTGTCGCGGGCTGGGCCGACGGCGTCCGCCGATCCGTCCCATGGAGGAACGTGCGTTGACCACATCCATTGCGATCCTGAACGGACCGTCCCTGAACCTGCTGGGCGAGCGCGAGCCCCACATCTACGGCACGACGACCCTTGCCGACATCGAGCAGCTGTGCCGCCGACAGGCCGCCGAGCGCGGCCTCACGGTTCTGTTCTTCAGGCAGTCCAATCACGAAGGGCAGCTCATCGACTGGATCCAGGAGGCGCGCGGCAAGGCTTCTGGGCTCATGATCAACCCGGCGGGCTTCACGTCCACCTCCATTGCGATCCTCGATGCGCTCAAGACGTTCGACGGCCCGATCATCGAGGTCCATCTGAGCAACATCCACCAGCGGGAAACCTATCGGCATCATTCCTACGTCTCCTACGCCGCAACCGGGGTAATCATGGGTCTCGGAGCGCAGGGTTATCTTCGGGCCGTGGATGCGCTGGCCACAATGCTGCCGTCCCCGGTCGACCGCCGCTCCCCAGCATCTGCCGCGGACGAGCCGATCGAATAGATGCAGCGAACGGAGAGCGGACGACGAACGTCTCTTGCGCCGTCTGCCGGACCGTGGCTTCCTCCGATAATCTGAGGGAGGCACTCATGCCCGATCCGACATTGTGGGGCCTGTTCGTCGTGGCCTCCGTGGTGCTGCTGCTGACGCCCGGTCCGGCCGTGCTCTACATCGTGGCGCGCTCCATCGAGCAGGGGCGCTCGGCTGGGCTCGTGTCGGTGCTCGGCATCCATCTCGGCACCATCGTGCACATCACCGCGGCGGCGGTCGGCTTGTCGGCGCTTCTCGTGTCCTCGGCGCTCGCCTTCGCGATCGTGAAATATCTCGGGGCGGCCTATCTGGTGTGGATCGGCATCCGCACCCTCATGGCGAAGGACCCGGATCCCGATGCTCCCGCCATTCCGTCCGAGCCCCTGCGCCGGGTGTTCCGCGACGGCTTCGTGGTCAACCTGTTCAATCCGAAAACCGCGATCTTCTTTCTGGCCTTCCTGCCGCAATTCGTCGATCCCGGCCGCGGCGCGGTGCACTGGCAGATCCTCGCGCTCGGGCTCACCTTCATGGGGCTCGGCATCCTGAGCGACGGCATGTTCGCGTTGGTGGCCGGCGCCGCGGGCGACTTCCTTCGCCGCAACCGCCGCTTCCTGCGCCTGCAGCGCTGGTTCGCCGGCACGTCCTTCATCGGGCTCGGGGTCACCGCCGCGCTGGCGACGCGCAAGTGAGCGCGCCGCGCCGTCTGGATCAGACGCTCGCGCTCGCCGGCCTGTAGGCGATCACGTCGCCGTCCTCGGACAGGCGCGGAGGTCCGCTGCGTCCCGACAGCGCGTGCACGCCGAGGATCGCCTCGACGAGCGCGAGGGCGACGGCGCTCGGCACGTCGCGGACCGTGCGCACCAGCTCCTTGACGGTCGAGAGGGGACGGCAGAGGACCGGGTGCAGCGTGAGGAAGATGCGTGTCGCCTCCTTGTCGCAGAGGCCGAGCGCCCTGAGCGCGAGGGCGAGAAGCTCGTAGCGTCCCGCCTGCAGGATGCGCCACTCCGTCGTGGCCGGAAATCCGAACGCGCCGGTCAGCATCGCCTCGAACTGGCGCACGTCGCCGTGCCGGGCCGCCGCGAAGAACGCGGCGACGGCGTGCTCGGTCAGCATGAAGGCCAAACGCGCCCGCCGGTGGGGCAGGGCGGACTCGATCTTCTCCCGGATCCGCGCGCGGTTCTCGCGCGAGGCCGCGAGATAGAGCGCCGCCTCGTCGGCGAGCGGAAGGTCGGTGCGCGAGAGCAGGATCGCTGCGAGCGGCGCCCGGTCCTGGGCCTGCCGCACGAGGTCCGCGAAGGCAGGCTCCGTCGGCACGAAGGCGGGATTGGCCGCGAGGTGATCCTCGACATCGGCCTCGTGCAACGCGAGGAGACGTTCGATGGTGATCCGGTCCAGCGTGGAGCAGGAGGCGAGCCGAAGCCGTCCCTCCTGCGTGCCGAGACAGGTTTCGCTGCAGGAGACCGGCAGGCGCGCGGCGCTCTTCAGCACGATCTCGCGCGCTTCGGGCGAGTGCCGCGACAGGTGGTCGAGAACGGAGGCGGGCGTGTCCTCGCAGGGCGCGAGGATGCGGGCGATCTCCGCAAGAGCCGCGCGGTCGACCGCGGGCAGGAAGCCGAGCGCCAGCGTCTCGAAGGTCTCGATGATCTCGCGGTCGCGGGCGGGTGCGGCGACGAACATCTCCGCATTGACCTTCAGGAGCGACGCCCGCGCGTCCCTGCCAGTAGATTCCGCATCGTCAATGCTCGACAGGTCCGGCCATCGATCCGGCTTCGCAGGGAACGCCATCTCAACCTCACGCAACGCAACTGCGTGAAAACCTTACTGACCTTGCATTAGCGCATCTTTAACCAGCCGGGAAATGAAGCGGATGTGATCGCCCGGACGTGGAACAGAAGCGCAGCCGTTCGTGTTGGTCTTGCATCAGGTGAGGGACAATCGCGAAGGCCCGCCCTCCCGGAAACGGACTGTTAACCATAGGGCTTTTTGTTGAGGTCGACTGAAGCAGATTTTGTCCCGCTGAAAGGAGGACGCCCATGCGTGAGGTTGCGACGAGACCACCCGGCGTGGTCATCAAGTTTCCCGATGCCGCCTCTCGACCGCTGCGCCCGCACCTGGCCGCCGACGAGAAGAGGGGCGAGATCCTGCTCTTCACCGGCGTTCGCTACGAGCATCCCGCTCCGACGCCTGGTCCCTCGAAGCCCTTCGCATCGGACGGCCCCGGACGCCGCCGCCGCTTCTGATCCGTTACGACCCGGATCGAGCCGCCCGCTCGTCGCGGTCGCCTGCCTCCGTCAGATCGCGCACCATCAGGACCGCATCTGACCCGTAGCTGAGAAGCTTCTTCGCAAGGCCCGGAACGGCCTCCGTCCGGAAGCCCAGCCTCTCCCAAAACGATTGAGACCCGTTGACCGCCACCAGCGACATGGCGGCGAAGCCGTCCGCCCTTGCGCGCGCGGCGAGCAGGTCGCCGATCCGCCCGGCATGGCCGCGCCCGCGTGCGGCGGGCAGCAGCGCCACGTCGTGAACGTAATAGGTGTTCGCGTCGGCCGGGATCGCATGAAGCCGCGTGTTGAGCGGCGGCGGCTCCGCGAAGCGCCAGGGATGGGTGATCGCGTAGCCGAGCACGCGTCCGTCCTCGACCAGCACATGGCAGCCGCCGGGGTCGAGGCGCAGCCTCTCCTCGAAGACCTCCCGGTCCTCGGGATGGTCCACGTGGACCTCGTCCGCCACTGCCAGCACGTCGTCGAGATCCTCCGACGTCATCGGACGCCAGGACATCACGGCTCCTCGTCGACGGTGCAGGAAACAGCCTTGGCGGCCTCCTCGGCCTGGGCGCGAACGCTGGGCGTCGGGGCCGCGACGCGCACGACCACGAAGCCGCGGCGCTCGGGCGCAACGACGCGCACGTCGCGCGAGGGATCGTTCTCGTCCTCGGCGGCGCGGGCCTCGTCGAGCTGGCGTGCCGTCATGATGACGATCTCGAGGTCGCCACGCACGGCGGCGCGGTCGGTCACCGCGAAGAACACGCCGTCTGTCTTGGTGTGGAACGAGAACGACAGGAACGGCGCCCCGGTCTTGGCGGAGATCCGGGACGGGCCGTCTTCCAGGTCGAACGCGCAGGCCGCGACCGCGACGGACGGGTCGGGCAGGGGGAGCCAGGTGTTTCCGCCGCCGGGCGCGCTGATGATCTGGGCCTGCTCGGCGCTGAGCGTCGGCAGGATCTTCTCGAAGGCATCCTGCTGGGCGAACTGCGGCGCGGCGAGGATGGCCGCGATATGGACGCCTCCGGCGAGGACGAGGCCGACCAGGGTGGCGAGGAGGAAGCGGTTGCGCAACTTCATGAGCCGCATCCCACGCGCTCGATCGTCGGGAAGTTTCCGGCCACGAGATTGGTGCCCGCGGCGCCGGGCATGTCGTAGAGCCGGAGCACGACCGTGAAAGGCCCGTTGAGCGG
The DNA here is from genome assembly GCA_023426505.1 of Pseudomonadota bacterium. Taxonomy (GTDB): domain Bacteria; phylum Pseudomonadota; class Alphaproteobacteria; order Rhizobiales; family Beijerinckiaceae; genus Microvirga. The sequence continues at coordinate 23,473 of JAFAAP010000113.1, read as the reverse complement.
CGGCTGCAGCCAGTTGCCGGCGCTCAAGGTGCGGGACAGGGTGATCGTGAAGGTGTCGTCCGGATTGCGGAGGATCTCCGACGAGGTGAAGCTCGCCCGGCCGAGATCGGACGGGGGCAGGCGCCCGTCCTCATCGTAGAGCGTCAGGGTCCACAGCCGCGCCGGAGGCGTGCCCGGGCCGATCCGGTAGGTGCAGCCCGACTCGAGGCGGCGTCCCTCGCTGTCCGTTTTGGCGGTCAGCGACAGGCCCTCGCCCGTGGCGAGCGGGATCTGGCCGCGCTTGGCGACGATCGCCCGCATGTAGGGGTCCGCATCGGCCGAGCCGAGCTTCGGCCAGGTCTCCCAAGGGCCGAGCCGCAGGCCGCCGAAAGGCGGGTCGCCCTTCAGGACCCAATAGGCCGAGCCCAGCCCGAGCCCCAGCGCGAGCAGGAGCGCATAGACGATCAGGAGGGCTGTCGGGTTGAAACGGAAGGTCACGGCTGCCGGAAGGATGGAGGTGGCGCGCGCGGGAGGGCGCGCGGGTGAGTCCGTCAATATCGCGTGGTGATCCATGAGGCTAGGGCATCGCCACCCGACGGGCCGGGACGGGCGATCCGCCTGTGGATGCCGCCTGCTGCGGCGCTTCCGTGGACGTCGCCGGCGCCGCCGCGCGGTCGGCCGCCCGGAAGAGGTTGCCGATCACGCCCAGCACCTCGTAGGACTGGCGCGACAGGGTGCCGGCGAGGTAGGCCTGCTGCGAGGCCTGCTGCTCGGGCGACATGCCGCCCTTCGACGAGGCCACGCGGGAGGCGTCGGTATCGACGCCGAGCAGCGGACGGATCTCCAGGTTCTGGTGCGCCGCCGTCATGACCTCCTTCCAGGTCATGGCCGGAAGGGTGCCGCCCGTCATCTCGTTCATGGTGCTGTGGTCGTCGTTGCCGTACCACACGGCGGCCGCGAGGTTGCCCGTGTAGCCCACGAACCAGGCGTCGCGATAGGCGTTGGTCGTGCCGGTCTTGCCGGCGGTCTTAATTCCGTCCAGCGCGGCCCGCTTGCCGGTGCCTTCCTCGACCACCTTGTTGAGCATGAAGTTCATGTCCTGCACGACCCGGGTCTCCAGGACCTGCTTCGGCTCCACGTCGCGCTCGTGGCGGTAGATCACGTTGCCGGAGGAGTTGCGCACCTCCCAGGCCGCGTAGGGCTCGGCGCGCCGGCCGCCATTGGCGAAGACCGCGTAGGACGACGCCATGTCGATGACGGTCACCTCGGCGGCGCCGATCGGCAGGGAGCTCGAATCCGTCAGCGGGTGGGTAAGGCCCATGCGCTTGGCCGTGTCGATGATGATCGCGCGGCCGGCCTTGGCGTTGCCCTTGCCGATCTCCAGCGACATGCGCACCGGGATCGAGTTGATCGACCGCGCGATGGCGGACACGAGCGGCATGGAGCCGGAGAACTTTCGGCCGTAGTTCTGCGGGCACCAGTTGCCGAGGCAGATCGGCGCGTCGACCACGGTCGAGGTCGGCTTGAGCTTCGGGTTCACCGTCAGGGCGGCCGCATAGACGAAGGGCTTGAAGGACGAGCCCGGCTGGCGCAGCGCCCCGACCGCGCGGTTGAACTGACTCTGGCCGTAGTCGCGTCCGCCCACGATCGCGCGGACGGCCCCGTCCACGTCCATGACCACCAGGGCGCCCTGGCCGACCTTGTACTGGCGGCCGTGCTGCCGGAGCATGTTCTCCAGGGTTTGCTCCGAATGCTTCTGGAGGGAGGTGTCGAGCGGCGTCTTCACGACCAGGACGCGCTCGTTGCCGAACTTCTTCTGGGCGGCGAGCTGCTTCACCTGGTCGAAGGCCCAGTCGAGGTAGAAGTCCGGCGTGGTCTCGCGCTCGCGGTTGACCGGCGTCGCCGGGTTGCGCCGGGCGGTCTGGATCTGGCCTTCCGTCAGGAAGCCCGCCTCGACCATGTTGCGCAGGACCTCGTTGGCGCGGGCGCGGGCGGCCGGCAGGTTGATGTGCGGGGCATACTTTGTCGGGGCCTTGAACAGGCCCGCCAGCATGGCGGATTCCGCCAGGGTCAGGTCCTTGGCCGACTTGCCGAAATAGTAGTCCGCCGCCGCCACGACGCCGTGGGCGCCGCCGCCCATATAGGCCCGGTCGAGATAGAGCTTGAGGATCTCGTCCTTGGTGAGGTGGAATTCGAGCCAGATCGCCAGGAACGCTTCCTTGATCTTGCGCTCGAGGGAGCGCTCGTTGGTGAGGAAGAGGTTCTTGGCGAGCTGCTGCGTGATCGAGGAGCCGCCCTGCACCACGCCGCCGCCCTGGGCGTTCACGACGAGGGCCCGGAAGGTGCCGATCGGGTCGATGCCCCAATGGTCGTAGAAGCGCCGGTCCTCGGTCGAGAGGGCGGCCTTGATCATGTAGTCGGGAAAATCCTCAAGCTTGTAGGAATCGTCCAGGTGGAGGCCGCGGCGGCCGACCTCCTGCCCGTACCGGTCGAGGAAGGTGACCGCGAGGTCCTGGGTCTTGAGCCAGTCGTCCTCGGTCTCGCGGAAGGCCGGAAGGGCCAGCGCCAGCATCACGACGGCGCCGGCGGCGCCGAGGGTCGTCGCCTCGCTGGTGAGATCAAGGATCAGGCGGGGGATGCCGCGGAAGCGCAGGCACTTCGCCTTCTCGGAATAGGCTTCCCAGCCCGCGGCGAGACCGCGCCCGCTCTGGAACAGGAACGAGTTCAGCCATGCGTCGAATGCCAAGGCGGCGCGCTTCAACCGTGTGGACAGAGGGGTGGAATTCTGGGAGCGCACGGTGGTCCTCGGGGCAGGTCAGGCAACCTGGTGCCTGTTATATGATTGTTGGCTTTCGTCACGGCAACGCTTGTAGGTCGCCGAAACCTTCTATCAACAACTCACGAACAGGTTTATCGGTTCAAATGGCTTCTACTCCTTCTGGAGAAATTGCCGCAGAGCCAATAAAGCCGCACCCCGCGACAGATTCCCTCAAACCGCCGCAAAGGAGGCGCCATGGCTCCCGCCATGACGAACGCACAGACCCTCATTGCCGACCCGCAGGACGCCTTGCCGGAGGAACGGCCCTTCTGGCTCCGGAAGACCCTCGACGCCATGTCGTCCGAGGAGTGGGAGAGCCTGTGCGACGGCTGCGGGCGCTGCTGCCTCGTCAAGCTCGAGGACGAGGATACGGGCGAGGTGGCCTACACGGATGTCGGCTGCACCCTCCTGGACGGCCAGACCTGCCGCTGCCGGGACTATCCCAACCGGCAGTCCAAGGTGCCGGATTGCGTGCGCCTGACCCCCGATGCCGTCCGCAGCCTGTCCTGGCTGCCACAGACCTGCGCCTACCGGCTGCTCGCCGAAGGGCGGGACCTCTACTGGTGGCACCCGCTCGTCTCCGGAGACCCGGACAGCGTGCACGCGGCCGGGATCTCGGTCCGCGACCGGGTTGCGGGGCCGGAGGAGGACTTCACGGTTCGTGAATTGTTGAACCGGCTCGTGGATTGGCCCACCGAGAATCCCCCTTGACGGGTCCGGCCTTCCTGGAGAGCCTCCAAGCGAGGCAACGATGACGGAGGCTAAGACAATGACGCCGCCGCAGAGGACCCGCTGAAGGCCGCCATCGCACCGTCGCCGACGGACCATGTCGCTGCGGCCTGCATGCCACCGACAATCGAATCCGATTCTCGACCGGCTTAGCGCCGGACGCATTGCATTGATGCATGACGGGAACGTCATCGAGGGGCTCCGCCGCCAGGGCGGAGCCCCTTTTTCAGTGTGGCGGAGTCCCGTGTTTCAACACCCGGGTCCGATCGGCCGCTCAGGTGTTGAAACTCACCCCTCGGTCTCTCCCGGCTTCGCCTCCCCGGGGATCGGGGTCTCCTCGCCCAGGGTCTCCCGCACGTAGAGCTTCTTCACCAGCACGTAGGTGACGACCGCGAGCGGGAAGCCGAAGACCAGCCCGAAGGTGCCGAACAGGATGCTGCCGGCCACGATTGCGAAGAGGGCGAGAGCGGCCGGAATGCTCACGAGCTTGCGGGCCGCGAGCGGGAAGATCACGTTGCCCTCGATCTGCTGGATCACGAACACCGCCAGGATCGTCCAGACCGCCGCGTTGCCTTCGACCGTGAAGGCGATCAGGACCGCCGGCACGGCGCCCAGGATCGGGCCGAGGAAGGGGATGAAGTCCACGAGCCCGGCGATGAGGCCGAGGGCGTAAGGGTAGGGCAGGCCGATCATCCAGAAGGCCAGGGTGGAGAGAACGCCCACGCAGGTCATGGCGATGAGCTGCGCCGTGAGCCAGAGCCTCAGGGCCTTGCCGGAAGCATGGAGGGAGCTTCGCACGCGGTGATGATGCCGTTCGGGAAAGAGCTTCACCGCGCCCTCGATATAGGTTCGGGGCGAGGCGGCGATGTAGAGGCCCGCGACGACCACGAGCGCGAAATCCCCGAGCCCTCCCAGGATGGTGCCGCCGATTCCCGCCAGGCGCCCGGCCAGCCCGCCCGCGGTCTGGGCGTCGATCATCTCGGTCAGGTCGTCGCTGACCGTCCCGAGCCCGAGGGATTGGCTGAAATTGTCGACCGCCTGGGGCAGCCGCTGGATCACGTCCGAGAGCTGGGTTCGGATCTGGGTGCCGAAGAGAACCAGCAGTCCGACGACGATGCACAGAATGATGACGCTCGCCAGCGCGAGGCTCCAGCGCTCCGGCACGCGCAGGTAGCGCACCAGCGCCTCGGCCAGGGCGCGAAAGATGATGGCCACGAGGATCGCCCCGAAGGCCAGGAGGAGGACGCTGGAAAGCTTCCAGAGCAGCAGGACGACGAGAACGATCCCGAGCCCGATGAGGAACTTCCGGATGAATTCGGCATCACTGATCATCGTCGAGGAAGGGCGTCGCTCGTCGTTCATCTCTCACCGCTCGGCTGGTCTCTCGCTGGACAATCGGAACGGCGAAGCTTGGTTCCGCCGAGGTGCTCCGGAAGAATCCGGCCTCTCTTCGGTCGCAGAAGTATTCGCGCCGGAAGATATGCCGATTTTCGGGAACGCTTTCGACTTCGGCGCTGTTGTTTCAGCGAAGGAGGGTTGTCACATGACGTCCGGTGTCATTTGTTTTTTACTTGGAACTGTTTTCCCTTTGGCGATGGTGAGCTGGCTGCTCGTCCAGGGATGATGTTTTCTCGGTTTTATTGAGTTTTTGCATCGCCGGGCGGCCAAGCTGCCGCCCGGATTATTGTTTTGTGTATCGAGCGAATTAAAAAAGCCCGCCTAGGTTCTCCCCGGGCGGGCCTTTTAGGATTCCAGGCCTTTACCGAACGACGTCCTGGCAGACGCGCTGGCCGTAGGCATCCTCGACGCAGGTGCGCTGGTGGATCGAGCCGGTCGTCACGGTGCTGTCCGGAACGACCACCACGCCGGCCGGGGCCTGCGTCTTGGCGTTCTGCTCGGCGAGGCCGCCGGCCACGCCGCCGACGCCCGCGCCGATGGCGGCGCCCACCGGCCCACCCACGATGGCGCCGGTCACAGCACCCGTGGCAACGCCGGCCGCAGTGCCTTCTTGAGCAGAGGCAAGATTAGGGATAATAAAAAGGGCCGCGGCAGAAGCCGCCATAATGATCTTACGCATTGAATTGTCCTTACGCTTAAGTTGTTCGGGAGTTGAACGCGCTCAAGCGAGGCCGGTTCCGGCGTCATGATCGGTCTTATTCGGGGATCGATGCCGCGCTCGGGGCGCGCCTGACCAGCTGTCTACGCAGCGCCTGCGGGATCTCCAGGCCCGTGACCCGCCATGTGAACCCGCTGAGCCGCATCGTGACCCGGAATTGCTTGTCACGCTCGGTATCCGGCGGGAGCGGGATCGTCACGCTGCGGAATCCTTGCCCTTCCGAAGTGATGAACAGCCTCCAGGCCTGGGACAGCGAATCGAACCCGACCTTGAAAGGCTGCGAAGGGCCGTCATTCGCGCCTGTGCCTCGGGGGCGGCCCGACACGCCCTGCGGCCAGCCATCTTCGAGCAGGTCGATCAGCGCCTCCGGCGTCACGAGCTTTTCGACGATGGGGTTGACGATGAGGGCGCCCGCGTTGGTTGCAGCGCGCCGGTCGAGGTCGCCGAATTCCTTCGCGGCCGGGGTCTGGAGATAGGCGCCGGCAATCTGCTGCGACAGGGACGTCCTCAAGGCGCGGAAGTTCACCCGCTCCGTGACCCGCTCCACATCCTTGGCCTCCACGGCTCGCGACAGATCATAGAGCGCGATGAACGGCGATACCAGAAACGCCAGCCAGGCGATGAACAGCAGAACGGTGATGCGGAGCGTCCAGACCATGGGGTATTCGTTGTCCTTTCTGGAGCCGCCCGGGGCGGCAATCACTCCATATGGGAATCGATTGCCGTTTCACAGCGTCCGACGCGATGTCGCAACAAAAAAGGGCGATCATTGATCGCCCTTTTGGATTTCGTGAAGGCCGCGATCAGCCGCGGGCGCGGGCGCGGATCATGAACGTGTCGTAGGCGTACTCGGCCACTTGGAACCAGAGATATTCCTCGTTGCGGAAGCCGCGGACGCTCTCGTAGATCTTCTTGAAGTCGGGGTTCTTGGCCGAGACCTCGTCATAGACCTCGTTGGCGGCCTTGTAGGCGGCCTCGAGGATCTCCTGCGAGAACGGACGTAGCTGGGTGCCGGCGCCGAGCAGGCGGCGCAAAGCCGCCGGGTTGCGGGCGTCGTACTTGGCCAGCATGTCCGCGTTGGCGTAGCCGGCGGCTGCGGTCAGGATGGCCTGGTAGGCCTTCGGCAGCTCCTTCCACTTCCCCTGGTTGATGAAGAGGTGGATGGAGGGGCCGCCTTCCCAGAAGCCCGGATAGTAGTAGAACGGCGCGACCTTGGAGAAGCCGAGCTTCTCGTCGTCGTAGGGGCCGACCCACTCGGCGGCGTCGATGGTGCCGCGCTCGAGAGCCGGGTAGATGTCGCCGCCCGGGATCTGCTGCGGCACGGCGCCGAGCTTCTGCATGACCATGCCGGCGAGGCCGGCGATGCGCATCTTCAGGCCCTGGAGGTCCTGGACGGTCTTGATCTCCTTGCGGAACCAGCCGCCCATCTGCACGCCGGTGTTGCCCGCGGGCATGCCGTACATGTTGTGCTTGGCGTAGAACTCGTTCAGCAGGTCGTTGCCGGTGCCGTGATAGAGCCAGGCGTTCTGCTGGCGGGCATTGAGCCCGAAGGGCAGGGCGGTGCCGATCGCGAAGGTCGGGTCCTTGCCGAAGTAGTAGTAGGAGCAGGTATGGCCCATCTCGATGGTGCCGTTGCCGACCGCATCGGCCACCTGCGGCGTGCCGACGATCTCACCGGCCGCGAAGGGCTGGATCTGGAACTTGCCGTCGGTGGCTTCCGACACGAACTTCGAAATCACCTCGGCGGCGCCATAGATGGTGTCGAGGGATTTCGGGAAGCCGGATTGCAGGCGCCACTTCAGCTCGGGCATCGACTGGGCGATGGCCGGAGCGGCGACGGCCGTGGAGGCTGCGCCGACGGTGGCGGCCTGGAGAAATTGACGACGTTTCATTGAGCGGGTTCCTCCCTCTTATCGTGACTACGTAACACCATGACCGGTCACTTGTCCCTCTTATCGTGACTCTGTCACTCGGCGCTTATTGACACCAAATCTCCGGCCCCCTGCAAGGCGCTTTTCTCGCAGTATCGACCAATGGCTGAGACGCCTGAGGACATCTCACGGGGAATCGCTCATGAAAGCGGCACGTCGACGGTGCAGACGACGCCCGTCGTCTCGTAGGCGATCGCGACCTGCCCGTTGAGCTCCCGCGCCAGCCCGCCCTCGATCAGGCGGGAGCCGAAGCCCTTGCGGGACGGGGGCGTGACGGGCGGACCGCCCGTCTCCTGCCAGCGCATCACGAGCCGGTTTCCGTCCGCCGCCGCCACCGTTTCCCAGGAGACCAGAACCCGTCCGCCGGGCACCTTCAGGGCGCCGTACTTCAGGGCATTGGTGCAGAGCTCGTGCAGCGCCATCGACAGGCTGAGCGCCATGGAGGGCGTCACGCGCAGGTCCGGACCCTGGACCTCGAACGCGTCGGCCTCGCCGAAACGCCTGCGGTAGGCCGCGAAGGCCTCGTCGAGGATCGTCGCGAGGCTCGCGCCCTCCCAGTTCTCCCGGGTCAGCACGTCGTGGCCGCGGGCGAGGGCGAAGAGGCGCGCCTCGAAGGCCTCCCGGGCCCGGAAGGCTGCATCGCCGGAGGCGTCGACCCGGGAGAAGCTCTGCGCGGAGAGCGACTGCACGATCGCCAGAGTGTTCTTCACCCGGTGGTTCAGCTCGTTGACGAGAAGCTGCAGATGTTCCTCGGCCCGCTTGTGATCGGTGATGTCGATCTGGATGCCGTCCCAGACCAGGCCGCCGCTCGGGAGTTCTCGCGGCGTCGCCACGAGGCGCTGCCAGCGGATCTCGCCGGTCTTCGCGTGACGCAGGGCCACCTCGATGTCGAACGGCTTCCGCAGGTGGAAGGACTCCACCTGCTTCTCGAACATGCGCTGGCGATGCTCGGGCAGCAGCAGCTCGTAGAGCAGGAACGGATTGGCGAGGGCCGCCTCGGCCGGAATGCCGTTCAGCCGCTTGCAGCTGGCGGACAGGTAGATGAACTTGCGGGCGAAGAAATTGTCGCTCTCCAGCATCTGGTAGACCATGCCGACCGGCAGGTTGTCGGCGAGAGCGCTCAGGCGCGCCTGGGTCTCGCGCAACTCCTCCTCGGCGCGGCGCCGCTCGGTCCAGTCGCGGAAGCTGACCGCGATGCCGCCGTCGTAGGGAAAGACGTGGAACTCCACATAGCGGTCGGGAGAGCTGACCGCCTTAGCCTCGAACGAAGCCGCCTCGCCGGTGAGGAAGACCTGCTCGTAGCGGGCGCGAAGCTCCGTTCCTTCCGACCAGGGAAACAGGTCCCAGATCACCCGGCCCAGCATCTCCTCGCGCGGGATGCCGTAGAAGGTTTCGGCCGCACGGTTGATGTAGATGAAGCGCCAGTCCCGGTCGAGCGCGTAGAAGGCGTCGCCGATGCCCTCGAGGACCACGGCGAGCCTGGAATCGGCATTTCCGGAGGTGGAAGGGTGAGGCATCTGAGGCGGGGCGGCGCTTGCCGCAAGGGAAACGGGCGCCGTCAGGTCCCCGGCGAAGCGTTTCAACAGGGGCGGATCAGCGGGTAGGGTTCGTGCGACATCCATCGAATGAAACTTAGTCACAAAATTGCCGTTGCGCAATGTGCGAGGATGCCGAAGCGTTACGCCTATAGGATAACGTTCGCTCCCCTTGCCTGACGGAAAAGCTCCTCTAGGAACTGCTGCCCATGCCCGGTGCCGAACAGGAGGGCCGCCGTGGCGGCCCTCCTGTCCGGGCGACGGCGCTGCCTAATAGATCAGGAAATCGTTGTTGGTCAGCGCAAGGCCCGCCGAGAGCTTGGCGAACAGCACCTGCTGGGCGCTGCCGTTGCCGTCGCGGTCGTAATAGAGCGCGCCGGTCGCCTGATCGTAGATGATGCGGTCCGTGGCATCCGCGGCGGACGTTCCGATGTGGAACGCATCCGCCGACAGGGTGCCGGCCGGGCCTGCCTGCGTGAAGATGCTCGCCTTGAGCCAGACCGTGTCGTCGGCGACGACGAAGTCCCTGACCCGGTCCGCGTTGGTGCCTGTGTTCGCAGCCGTCAGGCTGGCGTTGAACACGAAGGCGTCGGCGCCGGCGTCGCCGAAGAGGGTGTCGCGGCCGGAACCGCCGACGACGATATCGTCCCCCGCGCCGCCGCGGACGATGTCGTTGCCGGATCCGCCGGACACGTAATCGTTGCCCTCGTCGCCATAGACGAGGTCCCGACCGGCACCGCCAGAGACGATGTCGTCGTCGAGCCCGCCGGCCACGAAGTCGTTGCCGCTCTCTCCGTTGACGGTGTCCCTTCCAGCCTCGCCGACGAAGAAGTCGTTGCCGCTGCCGCCGTAGAGGCTGTCATTGCCGTCGTTTCCGGCCGCGTAGTCGTTCCCGGTGTTGCCGAAGATCTGGTCGTCGCCGAAATTGCCGATCAGCTGATCGTCGCCCGCATCGCCGAAGATGACGTCGTTGCCGTCGCCGCCCGCTACGAAGTCGAACCCGTTCCCGCCGAAGAGGCGGTCGTTCCCCTGATCGCCGTGAATTCGGTCGAAGTTGTCGCCGCCACGGATGAGGTCGTCTCCGAGGCGTCCGATGATGATGTCCTCGCCGCCCAATCCACGGATGATGTCGTTGTTGTCCGTGCCGATGAGATCGTTGTTGCCGTTGTTGCCGTTGATGGTGGCCATCGTTTCATCCCTGTCGTTCGGGCATAGCCGATGCCGTGACGCGGGCCGCACCGGTCCGAAGGAGGGCAAGCTATGCCGGGGTTTCTGTCATTGCTGGCGGCTTTCATGCTCAGATAAGCTTGGCCGATAGCATCAAATCTCGTAGGAATGCTGACAAATACTGTATTACGTCGGCGTATTTTTAGATTTCTGTCGCGTTTATACGAGGCAGGACATAGTAATTTTCAGGCTTGAACTTGGTTCCGCATCTGATGAGGTACGCTCGATGCCTTATCCCGAACGGGATAGGAGCGGCATGACGATCGACCGGCCCTCGTGGTGCGGGCCGGCGCAATGCGGAACGCCCGACAGGGCGAGAATTCGGGAGAAACGTGCCTCCCGCTGAACGACGAGCCCGGAGCAATGATCGTTCGGGGACATCGGACGTGCGGAAGGGGTAATCCTTTGAAAGAAATTGCTGAATCACCCCTCGACGAGGCATAGTTAACGCCTTGCCCTATCGAGGTAGAGCTATGAACGAGCTTTCGATAGTAATCCTCTTTGTTGGCGTGTTTGTTGCTTCCTTGGTGGTATTTCTCGGCGCGGTCGATTTCCTCTACCCGATCACGGATAGCGGCACGAAAGGGTTCTCGCTCGGCCGCGATGCCAAGCGGCGACCGTGATCCGGCATCTCGGGCCTGCGCGAGTCAATGGCGGCGCGTCGTGATCCTCTACGCGAACAGCTGGTAGAGAACGAGGCTGCCGAGGCCCAGGCCCGACAGGAAGAGCGGGTACCATTTCGGGCATCCCACATGCTCGTCTTCCCATTCCATGCTCATCCCTCCTAACGACAATCCATCGTGGCTTCCATCGAAGCCTCGACGGGGCGCGTTGGGAAGGGGCGGCGGTGGTGAAATGTCGGGCGTTCGCGCTCAAAGGGCGGGCAGCCGTGCCGCTCCGCCCCTCATCGTGCCCGCAACTGCCGAGGACCTTCCGGCCTTCCGCCGCGCAAGGACCGATCAGTCGCAGTAGGTGGAAGTGTGGGTCCGGCTGCCGCCCCACGGATCCGTCACGCGGTGCTGGGTCGTATAGCAGTCGCGGCGGCCGCTGAAGCGCGGGTCGCCATAGGCCGGGTAGGCGTAGGTCGGCGGGTTGTAGCGGGGCGCCGTCGCGGAGCCCGCGATCGCGCCGATCGCCAGGCCGCCAATGACGCCGGCCGCCAGCGCCGCATCCGCGTTGGACCGGTTGCGGTAGGCGTAGCCCGGGCCCGGAACGTACTTCCACGTGCCGGTGCGCTGGCCCGCCGCGGCCGGAGCGGCCCCGAGCGTGATGCCGCCGGACAGCGTGAGCGCCACGGCCGCCGCGGCGGCCGCCTTCTTCAGAGTGATGGTCATGATCTGCCCCCAATTGGTCTTGCTTGCGCAGGCTACCCTAAGGTTAGGAAATTAAGGAAGCGTGCTTCTGCGCAGCTGGACCGGGTCGACGTGAACGTCGCCACAGGGGCGCCGATGTCGAGCAGGACCGTGACGTCGGGAGATGGCGGCCGGTTCAACCTGACAGGTCGATCATCGTCGTTGTGGGCAATGATGTCCCCAACGGTGAAGGCGGCGAGAGGAATGAACCCTCGGGAGAACTGTCTCGTGGTGCAGTAGGACAGGACCAGATTCATCGCGGCCTCCGTCGAAAGGCAGCGTCAAGCTAACGTAAGGTTAACTTTCCTGGATGTGCTCGACCGCACGCGAACCGCGTCTCGCCAGACGCTGCCTTCAAGATGAGACGCTTGACTCCAGTATATTGGATACTCATTCTAATTTAATGGACAAGCCGAACGACATCAACGCGCACCTCGCGGAACGCCTTCGCGGATTGCGCGCCGAGCGCGGCCTCACCCTCGACGGACTGGCGGACCGGACCGGCGTGAGCCGTTCCATGATCTCGCTGATCGAGCGGGGCGAAAGCAGTCCGACGGCGGCCGTCCTCGACAGGCTCGCGGGCGGCCTCGGCGTCACGCTCGCGTCCCTCTTCGCGGAAACGGTGCGGGAGGACGCATCGCCCCTGGCGCGCCGGGCCGAGCAGCGGGTCTGGCGCGACCCGGCGACCGGCTATGTGCGCCGAAACCTGTCGTCGCCCGGCTATCCGTCGCCCATCGAACTCGTCGAGGTGAGCCTTCCGGCCGGCGCCCACGTCGCCTACGACACCGGGCCGCGAACGGTCGGGGTGAAGCAGCAGGTCTGGCTCATCGACGGTGAGATCGATCTCACCGTGGGTCCCGATACCCACCGGCTCGAATCCGGCGACTGCCTGTCCATGCACATCGACCAACTCATCGTCTTCCACAACCCGACCGACCGGCCGGCGCACTACCTCGTGGCGCTCGCCACCGATCCTGCCGCCGGCCCTCAACGCGAGAGAACGTCTCCATGATCGATCACGTGACCATTCGGGCCCTGTCGCCCCGAGAGGCGAGGGAGCAGATCGGCGCGCTCTCCGCCGTGCTGATCGACTGCGTCGAAGGCGGCGCCTCCGTCAGCTTCATGGCGCCGCTCACGCAGGAGCGGGCGGATGCGTTCTGGTCCGGCGTCGCGGACGGCGTTGCGGCCGGCGAGCGCATCGTGATCGTTGCGCAGGACGCAGCGAGCGGTCGGATCGTCGGGACCGTGCAGGTGGTGCTCAGGCAGCCCGAGAACCAGCCGCACCGGGCCGACGTCGCCAAGATGCTCGTCTGCCGCGAGGCGCGCCGGCGCGGCGTCGGCGCGATGCTGATGAGGGCCGCCGAGGACGCGGCGCGGGAAGCGGGCAAGAGCGTGCTCGTGCTCGACACGGTGACCGGCAGCGATGCGGAGCGCCTTTACGCGCGCGTCGGCTGGGAGCGCGTCGGCGTGATCCCGAACTATGCGCTCTGGCCGAAGGGCGGATTCTGCGACACGACGGTGTTTTACAAGCAGATCGCGGCGGTGTGACCGACGAACGCCGATCGGGTCGGGCTTCCTATCGCTCGCTGGTCGACTCGGTCGCGCAGACGAGCGCGAACAGCGCGACCACGCCCGCGAGCTCGGCCAGGTTCATCAGGAAGGTGGACGAATCGCCGCTGACATAGGCGAGCGCGCCCATCACGAGCGCAACGAACGCAGCCCCGGTGATCATGGGCTTCCTCCTGGCAGATTGTCCTGTGCGGCCCATTAACCGCCGAGTTTGCGGAAAGTTCCGGAGCCGACACGAAAAATTCGCAGCGGGAAAGCCCTGTGGCATCGGGCGTGCGGCGCTATCTCACGCGTCTGAAACTTGGCGAGCGTCCCATCCCATGCGACCCGTGATCCGACACATCGTCGACGAGCTCCCGGCGCCGGACGATTCCGTGCTGGCCGAGGCGCGCCGGGCCGAGGCGACGCCGGAGAACCATGCACGCTTCATCGACCGCGTCGCGGCGATGCATGCCGTCGAGCAGCGGGCGCCGGCGCGGCCGATCCCCTGGCCCGGGCGGCTGCGGATCGCGGCCTTCAACGCCGAACGGTTGAAATACCGCGCCGGGACCCGCGCGCTCCTCGACCGGGTCGGAGCCCATGTGGCCCTGCTCAGCGAGGTGGACGTGGGCATGGCCCGTTCGGGCAACGTCCACACCGTTCGCCGGCTGACGGGAGACACGGGCGAGGGCTACCTTTACGGGGTCGAGTTCGTGGAGCTCGATCTCGGCGGCGTGAGCGAGATGCGCCTTCATGCGGGCGAGAGCAACGCATGCAGCTTCCACGGCAACGCCGTCGTGACCGCGCTCACGCTCGCGGAGCCGTGCCTCATCCCGCTCGAGGAGAGCGGCTTCTGGTTCCCGGGCCGCAAGGGCGTCCAGCGGCGCATCGGCGGCCGCATGGCGCTCGCGGCGCGGATTGCAGATGCGCCGCGTCCGCTCTGGGTGGTGAGCACTCATCTCGAAAGCAAGACGGACGAGGCCGACCGGCACCGGCAGGTCGAGGCGCTGCTGCGAGCGCTCGACGAGATCGCCCCGCACGACGCCTGCATCATTGGCGGCGACTTCAACACCAAGGCTCTGCCGCGCGACGCCGGGGAGCGCGACCGCATGCTGGCCGAGCCCGAGCGTTACGAGCCGCTCTTCGCCGAGCTGGAGAAGGCGGGGTTCGCCTGGGTCGACGCCAACGCCCCGCGGCCGACCCAGCGGACCGGACCGGCGAACAAGCCGAGGCCGCCCTTCGGCAAGCTCGACTGGCTGGTGTTCCGTGGGCTGGAGGCGGAGGGCCCCAAGGTCGTTCCGGCCCTCGACGAGGCGGGCAAGCCGATCTCGGACCACGAGATGCTGGTGGTCGACGTCAGCCTGTGACCTCCGCGATTAAACAGTCCCGAAATGATGTTGTAAAGTCACCTATCCGGTCATATAGGCGATGAAGAAACGTTACTTCAAGTAATAACGTCAGTAAATAGCTATATAAACGTATAGGTTATTTTGTTTGATCCCGGATACACTGTCGCAAGTTTCCGATTTATTGCCGGAATGTTCTGATTATGATCATCAGAAACTGTAACAATATTTAAGCTTGAGCATGGAGCCTGGAACCTTCCGGGAACGCTGCCTGGCCGTTCGTCCCGATGGCCGCCTTGGCCGGAGGCGCTAGGCGGCAGCCGCATAAGCTCGGAACCAGAGCCCGGTCGAGGAGAGTCGGATGATGGCGAGGAAGGTGGCGGCGAGCTTGTCTTGCCGTTGCCCCATGCTCACTATGGTTCGAATTGCTCGAGCGAGGACGGCAATGCGGACATCACTCTACGACCTCAGCGTGCCGACCTTCCTGCAAACCGTCAGAGCCGTCGGAGGCTTTCTCGACATTGCGGCCACCCACTTTTCGAACACCGGTGTCGATCCCGACCATTTCGTCAACACCCGCCTCTTCGATGACATGGCGCCATTTCATTTCCAGATCGAAGCGGCATGGCATCATTCCGTGTGGGGGGTCGAGGCTCTCAAGACCGGCGCGTTCACGCCTCCCGCCTTGGTCGGACCTGTTCCGTTCACTGACTTACGGGCGATGATCGGCAAGGCGGAGACGGCGCTGGAGGCGTTCGTCCCCGAGGAGATCAACGACTGCGCGGACAAGCACCTGGATCTCCAGATCGGCCCGCGACGGCTTGCTTTCACGTCGGAGACCTTCATTCTCTCCTTCTCCCTGCCGAACTTCCATTTCCACGCCGTCACCGCATACAACATCCTGCGCTCGCGAGGCGTGCCGCTCGGCAAACGTGATTACGAGGGTCGGCTGCGCACCAGTTCATTCTGAGTCGACATTCGGTCTCAGCGAAACGACCGTTGCCATTCGAACGCCGCGACCACCCGCCCTTGATGAGTTCACGACCTACGGCTCGTCGTAGCTCAGGCTCCAGTCGGGGGTTCGGAGCCAGCACCGGCCGGGCTTGCCAGGCTCCTTCCAGCGCAGGCTGCGGACGAACTCGACCCCGCCTTTTTCGAAAGCGCTCTTCAGCGCGTTGCCGTCGTCGGAACTCTCCGCCAGCGCGCCTTCGGCATAGACGAAGAAGGCAGGGCCGAGCCACCGCACCGCGAAGCCGGCGCTGGTTCGCTCCACGCACAGGCCCGCGCCGTGGAGCGTGTGCGTGCCGCCGCCCGGACCGCGCTTCGGCCGCGGAACTCCAAGCGGCAGGATCAGGCGGCCGCCGTGATCGAGGCGCTCGACCCAGGCGTCGGCCGGACGCTGGACGAGGAAGTTCACGTAGACGCAGTCCACCGTCTCGCGGGGCCAGTTGGCACCGTCGCTCTGGACGACCGTGACGTTGGCGCGATTCGACAGGTTGCGTTCGGCAAGGAGCGCGAGATCGGGGTCGAACTCCACCGCCGTCACGTGCCCCTCGGGTCCGACCAGGTGGGCGAGGAGCGCGGTGTAGTAGCCGCTGCCGGCGCCGATATGCGCCACGCGGCTGCCGGCCTTCAGGCCCGCATGATGCAGCCAGCGGGCATGGAGCGACGGCGAGCCGTTGTTGACGCCGCGCTCGGCCGCGAGCGCGAAGTTGATGTCCTGATAGGCGATGACGGGATCGGAGGAGGGCAGCTCGCGGTATCCGCCATGCGCCACCATCCGCCAGGGCGGCGGACCGAGGAAGCTTTCGCGCGGCACGGCCGCGAAGGCGTCCTCAAGGGCCGGATCATCCGCGACTCCCGCCACCGCCAGCATCTGCCGGGCATAGGCCCTGCGAATCGTCGCGAGGGCCTCGTCGTCGAAGGCGATGCCGTGATTCATCCGGGGTGTCCTGGATTTGCGGTGGCGAGCACCTGAGCGAGTCGCGGCAGCATAGCCGCGACTCGGGCTCGCGTCATGGTCGGTTCACTCGCGTCATCCCCAGCGAGCGGAGCGGGGAAGGGGCGCACGCCATCGTCATTCCGGGGCGGTTCCTCAGAGCCGAGCCCGGAACCCATAAACGTCGGCATCGCAGGAAGAGACGATCAGCGTTCTGCTTTATCCTGCACCGTCGGGGATTATGGGTTCCGGGCTCCGCTTCGCGGCCCCGGAATGACGGCGCGCAGCACGGACCGGAAAATCGTCCTTGACAGCGCGACGCTGATAGAGTACAAAACGTGAACACTGACGAAGTGTGAATGAGACCAGTGCCCCCCGGCTCTTCCCCCGTCAGTTTCCTGGACCGCCCAAGCCGTAAGGCCTGGGCGGTTTTTTCTTGCCCCCATATCCGGCGCGTTCCGCGGCAGCGCCGCAGGCGTCGCGCCTCTGCTCCCGACATCCCGGAGATCACCCATGGCTTCCCGCGCCCGCATCGAATGGGCCACCCTCGGCGAGGGCCGGTCCCTGAACGGATCCGCACACAACATCATCCAACTCCTGCACGGCACGGCCGCGATGCTCGACGTCTCGGCCTCGCCGACCGCCGGCGCCGCGCGCCCCGTCGCGCCGGGCTTCGGCCTGCACGGCATGGGCTATGCGCTGGTGCGCTGCCTCGGCTCGTCGGCCCACCCGGTTTCCGTCGCTTGGGGCGACGACCCGATCGCGTCGCCGGCGAACGGCAAGCTCGTCGAGCCCGGCGAGGAGTGGCGTTGTATTGCCGCGAGGGCATGCTGTTCTCGCTGGTCGAGGTCGCGGAATGAACGCGTTCGGCTACGGCCATGGCTGCGGCCCTCGGCGGCGCAGGACGAGGGCGCACGTCGAGCCGGCGATTCCCGATCCGCTGATCCGCCTCGATTTCAGCGCCGCGACCATGACGCCGCTCGCGGTGCCGAGCACCGGCACGGACGCGACGCTCTGGAGCGCGGGCGCGGACGAACCGACGCTCATCGCTCTCGGCCAAAGCAGGGCGCTGCGCTTCACCACCGCGCAGATCCTGGAAAGCGCCGCAACTCTCCCGGCCGGCCCCTTCACCGTCCTGCTGCTGGTGAAGAACGAGAGCCTCGACGGACAGGGCGTCTATTTCACCGCGCGCTCGTCGCCGCTGCCCTACATGCTCTGGCGCGGACAGCCAGGCGGCACGGCGCTCAACGCGGGCACGGCCGGCAACGGTAGCCGCGCTGTCGGCGGCGTCGTGATGCCGGGCGTCTGGCGCGCAATCTGCGTGACCTTCGATCCGGCGCTGCCGTCGAACCATCTCACGGTATTCATTGACGGCGCGCCCGTGGCGTCCGCCGATGCGCCCGTATGGGACCCGGCCGGCACCGGGGGCATGCTGATCAACTCCATCTACCGCGACGAGGGCACCGGCGACGGCAACGCCATGATCCTCGCCGCCTTCGAGGTCTGGACCGGAGCGCTCGCCGCACCACTCGTCGCGCAGCGCTCAGCTCGCGCAGCGGCGGATGCCGGCGTCGCGCTCGGCCGGCCCTGACACCTGAAGAGGCTTTTCATGACGACAGAGATTTCCGCTGACCTCAGGCAGCGGGCCTACGACTATTACGCGCATCATCCCGAGATCAGCCTGAAGGCGATCGCGGATTTCCTCGGCATGAGCGTGTGGACCTTCCGGCGCCTGCGCGCGAAGTGGAACTGGCCGCCGCGGGCCGAGGCCGCGATGGCGCCAGCAGGCGACGCCGCTCCTACACCGGCGCGAAGCACCCTGCGCGACGCGGCCCTGTCGCTCGCGCAGGTGACGCGCACGCGCATCGATGCGCTCGTGCGCGAGCAGCGCGCCGACACGACGGAGGATCACGACAGGACCGCGCGCACCCTGGCGTCCTACGCCAGGACGCTGACCGCCGCGCAGTCACTGCTCGAACAGGAAGGCACGCCGCTCGATGGACATGGGTCATCCGACACGCCCGCCCGAAGCATTCACGACCTGCGCGACGAGCTTGCTCGTCACCTTGAGCGGGTTCTCGCGGAGGAGGAGGCTCGCGGACGCGACGGCCTCCTGGTCTGAGGCCGAGTTCGACCGCATCCTGCGCCACTGGCCCCTGCGCTGCCGGCCCGAGCAGCGCGCGCCCGGCCTCGCGCGAAAGCATGATCCCTGGACCACCTGGCTCATGCTCGGAGGCCGCGGCGCGGGCAAGACCCGGGCGGGGTCCGAGTGGGTGCGCGGCATCGCGCTGGGCGATCCCGATTTCGCCGGACAGGCCGTCGGCCGCATCGCGCTGATCGGCGAAACCTTTTCGGATGCCCGCAACGTGATGGTGGAGGGACCGGCCGGGATCCTCAGCGTCCATTCGCGCCACGAGCGTCCGACCTGGTCGCCGTCCCTGCGAAAGCTCGAATGGCCGAACGGCGCGGTGGCGCAGGTCTTTTCGGCCGAGGATCCCGATTCCCTGCGCGGCCCGCAATTCGAGGCCGCCTGGGCGGACGAGCTCGCCAAGTGGAAGCACGGCGAGGCGACCTGGGACATGCTGCAGTTCGGCCTGCGCCTCGGCGCGCATCCGCGCCAGATGGTGACGACCACGCCGCGGCCGATCCCGCTCATCAAGCGCTTCCTCGCCGATCCGTCGGTCGCGGTGTCGCGGGTGAGGACGGCGGACAATGCCGAGAACCTGGCGCCCGCCTTCCTGGAGACCGTGCTCGGCCGCTACGGCGGCACGCGCCTCGGACGGCAGGAACTCGACGGCGAGATCATCGAGGACCGGCCCGACGCGCTCTGGACCCGCGACCTGATAGAGCTCAACCGCATCGACGCAGCGCCGCCGCTCATGCGCATCGTGGTGGCGGTCGACCCGCCCGCCTCCTCGTCGAAGCGCGCGGATGCCTGCGGCATCGTCGCGGCGGGCGTGGACGAGGGGGGCACCACCTACGTGCTGGAGGATGCGACCGCGTCGGGCCTCAAGCCGCCCGAATGGGCCGCCAAGGCGGTGGCTTCGTACCGCAGGCACCAGGCCGACGCCCTCGTGGTCGAGACCAACCAGGGCGGCGAGATGGCGACCGGCGTGATCCGCGAGGTCGATCCCTCCGTGCCGGTGGTCGGCGTGCGCGCCACGCGCGGAAAATACCTGCGCGCCGAGCCGGTCTCGGTGCTCTATGCGCAGGGCCGCGTACGCCACGTAGGCGCGCTCCCCGAGCTGGAGGACGAGCTTTGCGATTTCGGCCCCGGCGGCCTGAGCACCGGCCGCTCGCCCGACCGCATGGACGCGCTGGTCTGGGCGCTCACGGAGCTCATGCTGCGCACGCGGCCCGAGCCGCGGGTGCGGGTGTTGTAGAATACGGCGCTCTTCATCGTCATGGCCGGCCTTGTGCCGGCCATCCACGCCTTGGAACCACTGCGCAAGAAGACGTGGATCCCCGGGACAAGCCCGGGAATGACGGAGGGAGGCTACGCGCGCAAATCCGGTTCCCCGTCCGCTCGATCGGGTCTAGAATCCGCCCCGTCGTATCCGGTGCAGCGCTGGCCTGATGCCAGTCACATCAGCCTCCAAGAGGAGGTCATCATGTACGCACGACTGACGACGCTCCGTGTCAAACGCGACAAGTTCGACGAGATGCGCCGCTGGCGCGAGCAGAACGAATCCACGATCTACGCCCAGCCGGGCCTGCGGCACTGGGTCGGGTTGATGAGCGAAGACGGCGAGATCTTCGTCGTGTCGCTTTTCGATGACGAGAAGGCCGCCCGCGACAGCATGCAGGCGGTTCGCAATCTGTGGGGCCAGATGGCGCCCATGCTTGAGGGCGAGCCGACGGCCCGCTTTCTCGACGTGATGGCCGTCAAGGACCTCACCAGGATGGGAGTGGCCGCGGCCTAGTCTGGCCATCCGGAGCATCCGTGCGGACATCGCCCGTAGCCTGAGCCCTCAGGCTGCGGTTGCATGGTCTTGCCCAACGATCCGCGGCGCATGGGTGCCGCGGACAATCGTGTTCGATTTCGTGTCGAACACGCAGGAGTTTTCCATGATCGACCTTTTGACCCGCTGGCGCCGGGCGCCGGAGGCGAAGGCCTCGCGTGCGCAATCGGCCATCGCGCTCTACGTCGCCGGCCACGCCGTGTGGACGCCGCGGGACTACGCGGCGCTCTCCCGCGAGGGCTTCCAGAAGAACGCCGTCGTACATCGGGCCGTGCGGCTCGTGGCGGAGGCGGCGGCGTCGCTGCCGCTGGTGCTGAAGCGGGCAGGCGCGGAACTCGCCGAGCATCCGCTCCTGGCGCTCCTCGCGCGGCCCAATGCGCGGGAGGGCGGGCAGCGTTTTCTCGAGGGCGTCTACGGGCACCTGCTCGTCTCCGGCAACGCCTATGTGGAGGCCGTGCAGGTGGAGGGCGCACCGCGCGAGCTCCATGCGCTCAGGCCCGACCGGATGCGCGTGCTGCCGGGCGCCGACGGCTGGCCCGCGGCCTACGACTACACGGTGGGTTCCGAGACGATCCGCTTCACGCAGAGGGCAGGGGAGCCGGTGCCGCCGGTCCTGCACCTGACGCTGTTCCATCCGGCGGACGATCACTACGGGTTGTCGCCCATGGAGGCGGCCGCCACCGCGCTCGACATCCACAACGCGGCCGGCGCCTGGAACAAGGCGCTCCTCGACAACGCGGCGCGGCCTTCCGGCGCGCTCGTGGTCGGCGGCGCGTCGCTCACCGAGGCGCAGTTCGACCAGTTGAAGGGTCAGTTGGAGGCGAACTACCAGGGCGCCGCCAATGCGGGGCGTCCGCTGCTGCTCGAAGGCGGGCTCGACTGGAAGCCCCTGTCGCTCTCGCCCAAGGACATGGACTTCGTCGAGGCGAAGGCGGCCGCCGCGCGCGAGATCGCGCTCGCCTTCGGGGTGCCGCCGCTGCTGCTGGGGCTCTCCGGCGACAACACCCATGCGAACTACGCGGAAGCCAACCGCGCCTTCTACCGCCAGACCGTGATCCCGCTCGTGCGCCGCACGGCCGAAGCCCTCGCGCACTGGCTGTCACCGGCCTACGGCGAGGCGCTCGTGCTGGCGCCCGACCTCGACGCCATCGAGGCGCTTGCCGACGAACGCGAGAGCCTGTGGCGGCGCGTATCGTCCGCGATGTTTCTGTCGGACGACGAGAAGCGCGAGGCGGTGGGGTACGGGCGACGGTGAGCGGCGAGCGAGCTTCGAGGTTCGTGCTCTCCCGTCATCCCCGGACTTGTTCCGGGGATCCACGCCTTGCTCCGCATTGATGGGGAAAGACGTGGATGGCCGGGACAAGCCCGGCCATGACGGTGTTAGGGCGTATGCTGCTCCCGCATCTCCGCCCGCCGCATCGGCATCGTGTCGATCAGGCCGAAGAGTTCCGCCGGGTCGGCCGGGCGGGTCTCGCGCCACTTCACGCCGCCGTCCTTGCCGATCAGCAGGGCCGTGAAGGGTGTGGCGGCGTCCACGCCGCAGCGGGTCCGCAGGGCTCGCGCGTCCGCATCGGAAGGCACGTCGCCGAAGATCGGCGTCACGTCGTCGCCGGTCACCGCGAGGACCACCATGTCGCGCTCCGCCAGCGCGTCGCGCTCCGCCGCAAGTGCCCGGACCTGCTCCTCCACGGATGGACCGGGCGCAGCGGCGAAGATGAGGAAGACGCGGTTGTCCTGCCAAGAAAACGACATTGCTCGAGCTCCAGCCAATGGGCGGAGGGCAGCATCCGGGGGCTCGAAGGTGCCTGATCCCGAAGCCGATCCATTTCGCCTCCGACGTTTTCAGCAAGCTGCGGGACCGCCACTCGGTTCACACGGCTTCGCTCACATCCTCGCGCGCAGGTCTCCCTCATTGTTGGAACAAATCATGAACACATTCGATCAGATCGCCGAAGCCATCATCCGGCGCGGCGATCTCGCTCATCTCGCCCTGTTCGTCTGGGCGAGCGGAGCCTCCGCGCTGCTCGCCATGACCTTGCGTGACCTGTTCGCGGCCAACCGCCGCTTCGACGCCTTCGTGCGCGAGCTCACCCTGTTCAACCGCCGCCATTCGGGAGATCCCCAATGACACGCGCCTCAAACCGCCCCGTCCGAAAACCGAAACCCCCGCGCGAAACGCACGGCCGCGCCGCCCTGGTGTTCCGTGATTTCGTGCGCCAGCTCGAGAAGATCGACGTCCGTCCGCCGAAGACCGCCCGCGGCGGTGCGCGATGAAGGCCGGCACACCCTTCACCCGCGAGGTGAAGCTGCTGCCGCAGACCTTCGACGCGGTCGACGCGGAAGGGGTGTTTGAGGGCTATGCCAGCCTGTTCGGGATCGCCGATCTCGGCAAGGACGTGGTGATGCCCGGCGCATTCGCGGACAGTCTGACGAAACGCGGCGCCGCCCGCGTGCGGCTCCTCTGGCAGCACGACCCGTCGGAGCCGATCGGGCGCTGGCTCGCCATCGAGGAGGACCGGCGCGGCCTGTTCGTGCGCGGCAAGCTCAACCTCCTGGTCGAGCGGGCGCGGGAGATCCACGTGCTCATGCGCGAGGGCGCGGTCGACGGGCTCTCCATCGGGTTCAGGGTCGAGCGCGCCCGGGCCGAACGGCCGACCGGCCTGCGCCGGCTCGAAAAGCTCGACCTGTGGGAGATCTCGGTCGTGACCTTCCCGATGCTGCCCGGCGCCCGGGTCGGCGCCGTCAAGGCGACGCCCGCCGACCTCGCGGCTCGCATCCGGCGCGCCTCCCGTCGATTATTTTCCTGAACATTGGTCCCAAGCCCCGAACCTTAGCCAGGAGAACGCGTTAGCTCGAAGCCCGTAGAAGAGCGGATGCTGCGGGCTCCGCGTTTCGTCGGATGGATCGGTGTCCGCTCGCCTGGGAGGTTTCCATGAAGAAGCTCGGCTTTGTCGCTCTCCTGGCCCTTGCGGCCGCGGCCTGCACCACCAC